>DASRJR010000354.1:0-7866 GCA_035649395.1 Vicinamibacterales bacterium | reverse complement strand
GCCGAGGCGTTCTATCTGAATGCGGAGTCGATCGCCGACTCCGATGTTCGCTGGCCGTACTACCTGGGCCATGTCTACATGGCAAAGTCGGACGCGACGCGCGCCATCGCGGCGTTCGAGCGTGCGCGACGCCTGCAGCCGATGGACGTGGCGACGCTGGTCTGGCTTGGGAAGGTCTATCTCGATCGCGGGCAGCCGGACGCGGCCGAGCCGCTCTTCACACAGGCCTTGTCGTTGGCTCCGGGTGCGGTCGCCGCATCGTTCGGCCTCGGGCGAATTGCGCTGGCGCGGGGAGAACACAAGCGCGCGGTCGAGTACTTCGAGCGCGTGCTCGCCGCCGATCGGCGTGCGTCAGCCGTGCACTACCAGCTGGCGTTGGCCTATCGCGGCCTCGGCGACACGGCCAAAGCCGATGCACATCTCCGGCAGCGCGGCGATCTCGAGATTGGCCCTCCGGATCCGTTGATGGCCGCGCTGCGCGGGCTGCTTCGCGGGGCCTCTGCCGAAGAGGCGCGCGGCGTTCGCGCCCTCGACGCCGGTGATTTCAAAACGGCCGCGGAGCATTTCCGGCGCGGTCTCGCGATCGCACCCGACCACGCCTCGCTGCGGCACAAGCTGGGGACCGCGCTCGCGCAGCTGGGCGACATCAACGGCGCGACGGCGGCGTTCGAAGAGACTGTGCGCCGGACGCCGAACTATGCGCAGGCGCACTACAGCCTCGGCGTGATTGCCGCCTCGAACGGCCGCCTTTCCGAAGCGGTACGGCATTTCTCGAACGCCGTCCGAGCCGAGCCGACCTACGTTGAGGCCCGCGTCCAATTGGGAGAAACGCTCGGACGCACCGGCCAGTTCTCACAGGCGCTGATGCAGTTCCAGAAAGCGATCGAGCTCGACCCCCGCGTCGCCAACGCACGATTCGGGTACGCCGGCGCGCTCGTCGGACTGCAGCGTTATGGCGAGGCGCGTCAGGCGCTCAGGGAGGCCGCGACGCTCTTTCCAGACGAGCCGAGGTTCGCCGAAGCACTTGCCAGGCTCGAGCGCAAGTAAGGTCTCATGGGCGACAGGGGTGTTTCGCGTATCGCGGCGCTTCACGCTTGAGTCGCGCGCTCTCGGCCGCATCCTTCACTTCCTCGGCCCGCGCGATCGAACGCCTCATCCAATCCACAGCTTCGTCACAGCGCCCCAATTCGGCCAAGGCAATCGCGACGGTTTCGCCGTAAGCGGGCGCCGGCTCACGGCCGTAGACCGCCATGGCAAGATCGAGCGCGCGCTGGCCGTTGCGAAGCGACACATCGGGGGAGGCCGCCAGCAGCCGGGCGAGTGTGGTCGTCGTCGACGGTCGATCGGGAAACGCCCGGTGTGCCTCATCCAGCAGGGTCACGGCATCGCCGTAGCGTTCGCGTCCGGTGAGGGCGAGCGCGAGTTTCAGAAGCGAGCCTTCATCCTCGCCTCCAAACGCGCGCACACGCGTGAAGACGGCCACGGCGTCGTTGTCGCGGGACGCATGCAGCAGGACTCGAATCAGGGCGTCCGAGACAGTCTGGTCACCCGGCGAAAGACGCGACGCCGTCTCGAACTGCTCGATCGCGCCGTCGGCGTCGCCGAGCTGAGCGAGCGCGGAACCCAGGTTGACGCGAGCCGCGGCGCTCTCGGGCGCGACGGCAACGGCTTTTCGAAACGCATCGGCCGCCTGCTGAAATTGTCCTGATTCGTAGGCGCGCCGGCCTTGAAGCACGAATCCCCGCTCGCCGCGCACGAGCATCTGCAGCGCGTCGACGATCGGATCCGCGACTCGAGCGCTCCCCGAACCGCGTCGCGCCAGATGCACTCGCGCCTCGTCCGTCTTGCCGAGACCGCGATAGGCCATCGCCAGCGGGTACTCGAGCGCCGTCGCGGTGGGAATGCGTCGCAGCGCGGCCTCCAGGTGTTCGATCGCCTCGCGATGTCGGCCCTCGCGAAGCGCCACTTCACCCAGTCCGGCGTTGGCGACGCCGGGCAACCGTTCGAGTACCGTCTCGAACTCGACGCGCGCGTCGCGCACGCGTCCGAGCCCGAGATACGTCTCGCCGAGGTGCACTGTCGCGGCGATGTCGGACGGCGTCGATCGCCTCGCTTTGTCGTACAGGTCCACCGCCTCCTCAAGCCGGCCGCTCTGTTGATAGAGGTAGGCACGCAGATGCAGCCACGTCGCGTCTCCCGGCCGAAGCGTCGAGGCGTTTCGATAGCAGGCTTCGGCCGCGTCGAGGAACTCGTAGGCGTGAAAGACACGGCCGAGTGCGCCGTACGCATCGGCCACGTCACGGTCGGATCCTGATGACGCGATCTGCTCGATGGCGTGGCGCGCCTCACGCAGGTGATCGACCACGGCCGGTTCGAGCGAATCGAAGGGCGGCCACTCGACCGGCGCGAGACCCGCGCGCGCCGGCGGCAGCGTCTCGACGCTCGCGCGCTGCTGCGACCGTGCCGGATCCGCGAGCACGAACGGACCCGCCACCACACACAGGCACACGACCATCAACCGGAGTTCAGAACGCACGTGGCGTCTTCCCCGCTTCGAGCACCCAGTAGCGGTCGACCGCCAGAGCAGCGAACTCCTCGGGCTTCCCGCCGGCCCAATGCACGCGTATCGTCTGCGCCGTCGTCTCCGCGCCGAGACCAAAGACGACGCGCGGATCACTCGCCGAGAGATAACTGCCGTCGGTCTGCACACGCCGCCACAGCGAGCCCGTTCGCCGCGGCAACTCCAGCCTGGTCTGCACAGCGTCGCGGCGACCGGCGAGCACGCGGACGCCCACCCAATGCCGTCCCGATGCCGCTGCATTCAGCAGCACACGAGCGCGCCCGCTGTTGTTGAACACGACCAGATCGCTGTCGCCGTCGTTGTCGAGGTCGCCCATCGACAACCCTCGGCTCACTTCCAGCCGCTCGAACGACGGCCCCGCCTGCGCGGTGACATCCACGAAGCGCTTGCCAGACTCGTTTCGCAGCACGAGCTTCGGCTGCTTCAGTGGAAACGGATCGCCACGCTGCAGTTGCCGGTTCAGGTGCCGCACCGCACCGTTGACGGCGACGAGATCCATCCATCCGTCGTTGTCGATGTCGATGAAGCGAGTGCCGAAACCGGTCAGACCGAGCTTGAATGCCCCTACTTCGACGGTCCGGTCCTCGAACAAGCCTCGTCCGATGTTGCGATAGAAGGTGTTCGACTCGTTATCGAGATTCGTGACAAAGAGATCCTCGTCACCGTCGCCATCGACGTCGGCCGCATCGACGCCCATGCTGCCCTGCGCCACTCCCGCCCGCGAGACGGCGACGCCCGTCAGCAGCGCTTCGTCGGCGAACGTCTGACCACGCTCGTTGATCAGCAGCTGGTTGGGATCGCCATCGTTGGCGACGTACAAGTCGATCCAGCCGTCACCGTTGACGTCGAGCGCGAGCACACCGAGTCCGCGGCCGGCCGATCGCCGGATGCCGGTGCGAACGGACACGTCGCTGAACGTCCCGTCGCGGTTGTTGTGAAAGAGCGTGTCGGGGGCCGGATCGTAGACCACGGGATTGCAGTAATCGCGCGCGGACCCGGCCGAGAAGCACGCGCGCTTCATCTCGACGCTGAAGTTCACGTAGTTCACGACGAACAGATCGAGCCAGCCGTCGCGGTCGTAGTCGACGAACGTGGCGCTCGTACTCCAGCGCCCATCGTCCGTCCCCGTCTTCGTCGTGACATCGGAGAACGTGCCGTCACCGTTGTTGCGGAACATCCGATTGGATCCGAGGTAGGTGACGTAGAGATCGATCCAACCGTCGTTGTCGTAGTCGCCGGTCGCCGCGCCCATTCCATACCCACGCGCGTCGATGCGGCTTTGCGCGGTGACGTCCACAAAGCGAACCGAGCGAGTGCCGTCCGCTGCAACGCGCAGCTCGTTGCGATACAACCGGGCACCTCGCGCCTCTGGTCCTGAACCCACCTGCCTGGACAGCCCTGCCCCCTGCCCCCTGACCCCTTCCCCCTGTACGGCGAAGACATCCAAGTCGCCGTCGTTGTCGTAGTCGAAGAGCGCTCCTCCGCCGCCGATCACCTCGGGCAGCAGCAGCTCTCCAGTCGCGCCGTTGACATACGTGAAGTCGATGCCGGACTCGTCGGTCGCATCGACAAACAGTGGCGTATGTGGTTGTGCGTGGGTGGAGTTCGAGGCCGACCAGACCCCAACGGCGATCGCGATCGCGGTGCCGGCGACGCTTGGCGGCAGCCTCACGTCCGAGATTGTCTAACGCAAGAGGCGAAACGCGAAACTCAACCTGTCATTGCGTTCGGATCAACGACTCTGTGTCGTCTCCTCCCAAGTGCTCTCGTTGCCGTCAGCGCGCGAGTGCCCGGATCTCACTTGTGTATGGAACGTCGGCTCGCTTCCGGCACTCCCGGGAGGCCAACGTTTATCTTCCGTGATAGTGGCGACGATCTCGCCGTACGGCGGGCCTCCAGCGCGTTTTTAGTGGCTTCGCTGATCGCGCCGCACCTCGTGCGGCGAAGCCGCACGCCCGCACCTCGCGACCGAAGGGAGCGCCCGCACCTCGCGCGGCGAAGCCGCGCGCCCGCACCTGCCGAGCGGAGCGAGGCCTTATGCCCCCAGGGCCTCCACATGCCGCGCGACCGGCACGCGTCGCGGCTGCGGGTAGACGTGCCAGACGCAGTCGAGGAATTGATGAACGAGATCCGAGCGCTCGCCGCGGCGGTTCACGGCGCACACTTCGATAGTGGCGCCCGGATCGCCGACCGGGAGCACGGCGACACCGCTCGCCGGGTGAGGACTCGAGTGTGGCACTCCGAGGCAGAGGTAGACCCCTTTGCCCGAAGCGACGAGCATCAGCCCCGCATGATTCCACGGACCGGCACCTGGTGTCGGAAACATCGGGGGAGTGATCCCCTCACGCTCGTACAGCTCGAGCACCCGGTCGTAAAGTGACGGGCTCATGTGCCGTTCCCAGAGTAGGAGCGGCGTCTCGGCCAGGTCTCGAATCCGTACTTCCTCGAGACCGGCGAGCGGGCTGGCGTCGCTCATCACCGCTTGAATGCGTTCGTTGTAGATCGGCGCCACTTCGAGCACCGACTCGTCGAACGGCGGACGCGTCAGAACCACGTCGAGCGATGCGCTTCGCAGCTGCTCCAGGCAGTCGTCGGCGCAGTACACGTCCTTCACTTCGAACGTCACCCCGGGGCGCTGCTTGGTGAACTCGACGCGAAGCCGATTGACCACATCCCAGAGGCCCCAGCCGATTCCGATCCGGATGCGGTCGTGCTGCCCGCGCGACAGCTGGCGCGCGGCCTCGTAGAACTCGTTTCCAGCGGCGTCGAGCGCTCTCGCCTTGTCGAGCAGACGTCGGCCGTCATCCGTGAGCGTCACTCCGTGACGGTGGCGGGTGAAGAGCATGACCCCGAGCTCTTCTTCCAACTGATGGATATGGCGGCTGAGCGGCGGCTGCGAGATATGGAGTCGCTCGGCAGCCTTCGTGACGCTCAGCGTGTCAGCGACTGCGATGAACGCTTTAATGTGCCGGAAGTCCATTGGGCCGGGATTCTATACCGATTCCGTATATCACGGCATTGAAAGATGTATTGGACAGGGGGCCTCCTGCCGAGCGACGGTATCGCGGTCAGGGGCAGGGGTTTGCGGGCTTACCCACCATCGCGCGGAAGGCGCGGCCGTGGGCTCAAGGAGACAGCTACGCATGCGTGAGATCAAGCGTTTACTGATGGCATGCGCGATCGTGATCGGCGTCCCACTCGCCGCGTTCGCGCAGGCAACCCTTTCGGGTGTCGTGAAAGATCCGTCGGGCGGAGTCCTTCCCGGCGTCACCGTCGAGGCGTCCAGCGCGGCGCTCATCGAGAAGTCCAGGACCGGCCTCACCGACAGCACGGGCCGCTACGCCATTCCCGACTTGCGTCCTGGCACGTACCGGGTCACCTTCACGCTGACCGGCTTCAAGAGCGTGGTCCGCGATGGGATCGTCTTGAGCGGCACGGCCGTGTTCGACGTCAACGCCGAACTGGAAGTCGGCAACCTGCAGGAAACGATCACGGTGAGCGGCGATACCCCCGTGGTCAACCTGCAGTCGACGACCCGCCAGGCGGTGATGGACCAGGAGATCGTCACCGCCATCCCGAGCTCGCGAACGCCGTTCACCGTTGGCGTGCTCATCCCGGGCGTCCGGAAGGGCGCGTTCACGGGTCAGGATGTGGGTGGCTCGGTCGTACAGGAAGTCGCATCGCTCGAAGCCAACGGCGGACGGACGTCCGACCAGCGCATGATGGTCAACGGGGTCGCGTTGAGCTCGATGATTGCCGGTGGATGGGGCGGTGGCGCGGTACCGAATGCGACCGGCACCGCGGAGTTCGCGATCGACGTCTCGGGGGTTGACGCGCAGGCCGCCACCGGCGGCGTTCGCATCAACTTCATCCCGCGCGACGGCGGCAACCGCTACAGCGGCACGGTGCTGGCGAGCTACGCGAACAACGATTTCGCCAGCGACAATTTCACCGGCAGCGACGTGCAGGCGCTCGGGTTGAGCGCGCCCGGCACGGTGAAGGCCAACGGCGATTTCAACCCGGGATTCGGCGGACCAATCAGGCGCGACAAGTTGTGGTTCTTCCTCTCCGGAAGGTCACTCTTTGCCGACAACTACGTCGCCGGGATGTTCTTCAACCAGAACGCCAACCGGCTCGATCGCTTCGACTACGTGCCCTCGTCGGATCAGGCGATCCTCCATCAGGAACAGACGATCTATCAGGCGCGCCTCACGTGGCAGGCGGCGCCGAAGCACAAGATCGGCTTTACGTACGACCAGGAGAACTTCTGCGCGTGCACGACCGGCCTTGGCCCGACGCCAACCGGTCTCGTCGCCCCCGAGGCGGGGAACGACCGCCGGTTCCCGCTGCAGCGGTTCGTGACGATGGACTGGAACACTCCCGTCAGCAATCGTTTGCTGATCGAAGCGAGCGGCATCCACCGCGTCGAACGCTGGGGCGGCATGCATCCGCAGGTCGGCAAGCTGGGCAACATCGATCACTTGGAACCTGGCATGATCTCGGTGAACGACACCCTCAACCCGGTGACGGGCGGATCGCTGACGTATCGTGCGGCCCAGTTCTACAACAACTCGTGGAACTGGAACATCCACTATCGCGCGGCGGTCTCGTACATCACCGGCTCACACACGTTCAAGGTCGGTTTCAACAACGCCTACGGGCATCACGAAAACACGACTTACAGCGATCCCGCGGCACCGTATGCCTACAGCTTCACCGGAATGAATCCGACCTCGATCATCTACAACCTCGTGCCGCGAACCGTGGAGGTGAACGTCAATCGCGACCTCGGGCTGTTCGTCCAGGACAAGTGGACCACAGGACGATGGACGTTGTCGGGCGCGCTGCGATACGACTCGTTCAAGAACAGTTTCCCAGAGCAGACGGTCGCCGGAACCTTCTTTGGACGAAACCTGAACATCCATTACGACAAGATCGACAACCTCAGTTGGAATGACATCACGCCCAGACTCGGCGCGACCTACGATGTGTTCGGCACCGGCCGAACGGCGCTGAAGGTCACGTTGAACAAATACCTCGAGGGGCTCGGGACGACAGGCTTTGGCGCGGCGCAGGTCACCGACGCTCCCAATCCGGTGCTGAGTCTGTTGACCACGACACAGCGCGTGTGGGGCGATGCCGACCGTGACTTCGTTCCCGACTGCGACTTGAACAACTTCGCCGCCAACGGCGAATGTCTGGCGCTCGACAACGCAGCGACCTTCGGGACGGTCACGCCGAATCGCACCTACGACCCCGACCTGATGACCGGATGGGGCAAGCGG
>DASRJR010000353.1:0-5341 GCA_035649395.1 Vicinamibacterales bacterium | reverse complement strand
ATGTCCGGCGCCTTGCCGTGCATCAGCAGGCCGACCTTGAACACTTTTCCGGCAAACCAAATCGTGACGACGGCCGCCGCGAGGCCGACGATCAACGTGAGCGCCACCTGCCACAGCGGCGGCGGTGTCGTCGATGCCAGACGGATCATCATGGCAAACGTATTCACGGGCGGCAGAAAGCTCATGACGATCGCAAACGTCGAATTCGGCTCTCGGCCGATGATTGGCGCGAACACCCACGGCGCCATCAGCGCCAGGATCAGCGGCGTCATCAGCGACTGCGCTTCGCGCATCTCGTTGACGGCGGCGCCGATGGCGGCATACACCGCCGAGAACAGGAGATACGAGACCAGGAAGAACAGCACCAGATACACAATCAACATCGGGTCGAGCAGGCCGATCAACGCCACGGACATCAAGACGAACAACCCCATCCCGATGTACAGCGCGAGCACGAGCATGCTGACCGCCATCTGCCCGAGAACCTTGCCGGCCATCAGCTCCGTCGGCGACACCGCCGACAGCAACACCTCGACGACGCGGTTCGACTTCTCCTCGATCGTCTGCGTCAGCAGCGTCTGCCCGCCGATCATCACACCAAAGATCAGGAGACCGCCAAACACCCACGGCAGCGCCTGATTGAAGATCCGGTTCGTCTGGCGCTCGGCGCCCGCCGTCACGGTTACCGAGGCTGCGCGGCGCACTTGCATCACCGCTTCCACTTCGGCGCGATCGAGGCTGCGTGCACGGATGCGCGCGCTGACGATGGCGTCACGCATCGCGTCGTAGAACTCGGTCTCGAGACGATCGTCGAGGTTCTCGGGCACGTACAGCTCGTAGCTGCCGTACTCCGAGTGACCATCCGACCGCGTGATGGCGTCGGGCTGCACGACGATGAGCGCCAGATGACGCATGCCGCCCGGTGCTGCCGGGGCGGTCAGCCAATCTTTCGCCGCCTGCAGATCGGCGCCGCTCTGCCGGTCGACAATCGTGAGCTCCGGAGGCGTTCCGACCGCACGCTCCAATGCCGCCTCCGAGCCGCCGGCCATCGTCCGGAACGCCTCGGGAGTGCTCTCGAGCACGCGCTTCATGCTGTCGAGACGGCGGCGCGCAATCGCGTCTTTCGACAGCGATTCGCCCAGCGAGCCAGCGACCTGTCCCGTTGGATCGATGACGGCCACTTCCCCGCGTACGCCCTGCGCTCGAGTGCTGACCACCCGCGGAAACACGACGAACAGCGCCGCGACGATCGCGGGCATCAACAGAAGACCGATGACGAAGCCCTTGTTCATCACCGCCGCGATGAATTCGCGGCCGGCCACGAGGCCGACGCGCCGGATGTCGACCGTCATGCCGGGACTCCTTCAGATCCCTCAGCCAGGCTGGCGCGCAGCGCCCGGTCGGCGTCCTGGTCGGCCGATCCGGTGACGATGCGGACGAACACGTCCTCGAGCCGCAGTCGTGCCAGCTCGATACGGGCGGGCGGCACCGCCGCCGCCAGGCGGGCCATGACATCGGACGGATCGGCGCCAGGCGCGACGGTGACTCGAAAGGCGCCGTCCGTGCCCTCGACACGGCCGACACCAGGGACGACGGCGAGCCGTCGTCGATCGGCAGCGACGTCGAGCGCCTCGAAGTGGATCGTGGTCGGGTCGAATTGCCGTCTCAGACCGGCGCTCGGCTCGTCCAGGACCTTGCGCCCCTGGTGGATCATCACGACGTGCTGGCACATCTCTTCGGCGTGCGCCATCACATGCGTCGACAGCAGGACGGTCGCGCCGCGGCGATGCTCCGCAAGGATGCGATCGCGCAGGATACGGACGCTCACGGGATCCTGCCCGCTGAACGGTTCGTCGAGAATGATCAGGTCCGGTTTGTGGATGACCGCCGCGAGGAACTGCACGCGCTGCAGCATGCCCTTCGAGAGGTCCTCACAGCGCTTCTCTTCGACGCCTTGCAGCCCGATCTCCGACAGCAGCGTCGGCACGCGGGTAAGGGCGTCTTCGCGGCCGACGCCCTTCAAACGCGCCAGGTAGACGAGGAACGCGGCCACTTTCATCTTGCGATAAACGCCGCGCTCCTCCGGAAGATAGCCGATTCGATCCTTCGCCTCGAGCGCCGAGCCGCGACCGAGCACCGACAGCTCGCCGGAGTCTGGAAACAGGATCGACATGATCATGCGGATCATCGTCGTCTTGCCGGCGCCGTTGGGCCCGATCACCCCGTACAACGCCCCCTGCGGCACGACGAGATCCATCCCTTCGACCGCGACGGTCGATCCGAACGTCTTGCGCAGGCTCTTGAGTTGGAGTGCCGGAAAGGACACAGGCCGCATTCTGCCCTACTCGTGAAAATATTGTTACAGTGGACGCGATGCGGCTCTGGTGGGTTCTCCTCGTCGCCATCCTGGCCCCGAGCGCGTGCGGCGGCTCGCGCAACGCCGACGCCCGTCAGTACGAACTGAAAGGCCAGATTCTGGCGGTCTGGCCCGAGCGCAGCGAGGTCGTGATCAAGCACGAGGACATCAAGGGCTTCATGCCCGGTATGACGATGCCGTTCAAGGTGAAGGACCTCGCGCTGCTCGAGGGCAAGCAGCCGGGCGATCTCGTGACGGCCACGCTGGTCATCGGCGAGGTCAACGCCCACCTGTCCACGCTGACGAAGACTGGACGCGCCGCTCCGGAGGCACCGCCCCCGCCTCCGGCGGCCGACATTCGTCAGCCGGGTGAAGCGCTGACCGACGCGACACTCGTCAACGAGGACGGCAAGCCGACCTCCATCTCCTCGCTCCGTGGCCACCGCGTGGCGATGACCTTCATCTACACACGATGCCCGCTGCCCGAGTTCTGCCCGTTGATGGACAAGCACTTCGCCCAGGTGCAGAAGACGATTGCGGCCACGCCGTCACTCGCCGACGTGCGGCTCGTGTCGGTGACACTGGATCCGGCGTTCGACACGCCGCGCGTCTTGAAAGCGCACGCGCGACGGCAAGGCGCGGACCCGGCGCGGTGGTCGTTTCTCACGGGCGACCCGAAGGATGTCAATCAATTCGGATCGCAGCTCGGCATGTATGTCGAGCACAACCCGACGGGCTCGCGCGACATCACGCACAACCTCCGCACGGCCGTGATCGATGGTAACGGCCGCCTCGTGACGATCCACAACGGCAATTCGTGGACACCTGCCGAACTCGTTGCCGAGCTCACGTCGACTCCCGCTCCCGCGCACTGATCGCCAGGATCCACCAGTGCTGCCGATGACCGCCGAGGAGCGGCGCGTCATCGCCCGCCTTCGCACGCCGGCGGCGGTGCAGACATGGCTGAACGGCTTGCCCTACAACACCGAGAAGGGCGGCGAGACGCTGCGCAGCTTCCGCGGCGTCGTCGCAACCGGCACGGCGCACTGTCTCGAGGCTGCACTGGCGGCCGCCGTCATCCTCGAACAGCATCGCTACCCGCCGCTCGTCCTGAGCTTCGAGTCGATGGACCTGCTCGACCATGTGATCTTCGTGTATCGCACCGCGACCGGATGGGGATCGGTCGCGCGGTCGCGCGATCCCGGCCTGCACGGGCGCAAACCGCTCTTCGCCACGCCTCGAGCGCTGGCACTCAGCTACCACGAGTCGTACATCGATCTCACTGGACGCATCAAGGCATACGCGGTGGTCGACTTGCGTGTGCTCGGCACCTACGACTGGCGGCTGTCGCCGTCGAATGTCTGGAAAGTGGAACGGGTGCTGCTCGACTGGCCGCATCGGAGGATCGCCACGTCGAATCGCAAGACCGACGCGATGCGTCGACGCTATCGGCGATTCCTCGAGGCGCACGGTTACAAGCCGTGGCGCTATTACAAGGGCCGCGAGCGCTGGACCGCATTGCCACCCGAGTTCGCGACACGAGGCTGACACCCCGTCGAGGCCGAGCGCTGCGATCGGGTGGTTACAGGACTAAAATGCCGGCATGGCCAAGTTGAAAAGCGAGGTCGAGGTCGAGTGCCCCTGCTGCCACTCCACGTTGGTCATCGACATCAACCTGGGCCGTGTGGTGCGGCATCAGGAGCCGGAGCGCGCGGACAAGCCGGAACTGAGCGAGGCGTCGCGGATCCTCGCCGCCGCGGAGGCGCGGCGCGAGGCACTGTTCGAGCAGTCCGTAGAAGCCGAGAAGGGTCGCGACGACGCGCTGGCGCGGCGCTTCGAGGAAGCGCTGAAGCAAGCCCACACCGAGCCGGTGACGCGGCCGGTACGTGACTTCGATCTCGACTAGTGGTATGTGCCGCCCAAATCACTCCTGGCCGCTCCGTTGTCGCGGCCAGCAGAACGCGCTCGAACGCTCGTTGTGATTGGTACTCATTCAGTGGATACACTCCACTAGTCGCACCGATCATGGAAGCGTTCGCGGCATGAGTCAGTCGACGTGGCGTACTCTGCGTGTCGCCACGTACAACGTCCATCGATGCCGCGGCCTCGACGGCCGCACAAATCCCATTCGGACCGCCGAGGTCATCCGGGCCATCGATCCCGACGTCATCGCGCTGCAGGAGGTCATCGGCGCCGGACCGGTGTCCATGGGACATGCCGCGGAGCTCGGCGCGCAGCTCGGTATGGGATGGGTGATGGCGCCAACCCGACACCGGCGAGGCAGTCTGTTCGGCAACGTCGTCCTCAGCCGGCTCCCGATCCGCCATCACGTCCACTACGACCTGTCGTGGAAAACGTGCGAGCCGCGCTGCTGCCAGCGTGTCGACATCGGCATGGGCGAGCACACGCTGCATCTGTACAACGTGCACCTCGGTACCGCGTTCCTCGAGCGCCGCTACCAGGCCGGGCGGCTCGGCGGCATCGTGCACGATCGGCGCGTCGGAGTGCCGAAGGTCGTCCTTGGCGACTTCAACGAATGGACGCGCGGCCTCGCGACACAAATCCTCAACGAGCGTCTCCAGAGCATCGATCTGCGGGCACACCTACGTCGGCGACGAACGTATCCGGGCGTGTTCCCGTTCCTGCATCTCGACCACATCTACTACGAGGGCTCAGTTGAAGTGGCGAAGGTGGATCTGCCGCGGACGCGGCAGTCGCTGATCGCGTCGGATCATCTACCCCTGGTCGCGGATCTGCGCGTGCAGTTCCATTAGGCCTAGGGCCGCCTCAAGGCGGCCCCCACGTACGGCCGTACGCAGAAACGGCCGCGCGTGAGCGCGGCCGTGAACTCTGAACCGTGAACTGTCCCTAGCCTTCCTCTTCGAACTCTTCCTCTTCGAGCGGCAGAAAGCGAGTCGGGGGACGCAGAGCTTCGCGGTAGTCGTAGATCGGCAGGTCGCGCACGTGCAGCGACATCACGCAACC
>DASRJR010000352.1:0-8027 GCA_035649395.1 Vicinamibacterales bacterium | reverse complement strand
CGCTTCAGCCTCTCTCTCATCGCCGGCTTCGCCTTCGCCGCTCTCGCCCTGGCGCTGACGGGTATCTACGCCGTGGTGACCTACTCGGTCAGCCAGCGCGCGCGTGAAATCGGCATTCGCGTCGCCCTCGGTGCCAGCCGCGCGAATGTGATCACCCTCGTGCTCAGTCAAGGCCTCCGCTTCGTGGTCATCGGAGTCGGCTTGGGTGCGGCGATCGCGATCGCGGCGGCACGCCTGTTGTCATCGATGCTGTTCGGCATCTCGGCCCACGATGCCGTGACCGTCGGTCAGGTCGTTGTCGTGGTAACGGTGATGGCGGTCATCGCATGCGGAGTGCCGACTGCTCGTATCGGAAGGCTCGTCACCAGTGCACTGAAGCCGGAGTAGATCGCGGCCTATAATCGCGGCAGCCGTGGGAATGTGCCCTGAACCGGCCCTGCTGGTTGCCTATCTGGACAAGACGCTCTTCCATCGCGACGCGGGCGCCGTCGAGGAGCACATCGCCACTTGTGCGAACTGCACGGAGTTGCTGGATGCAATCCGCGCTCGCCGCGAGGAGGAGGAGCTCTCGCGGCGAAAACGGCGGTGGATGCGTGCGGCGATCGCGGTCGCGATCGTTGCCACCATCGCGCTCGTGCTCTGGGTGAGGTGGCCGTCGTCGAACGCCACTGAGTTGCGGGAAGTCGGGTCAACGAACCGTCAGGCCGCCCCGGCGGCCCCGCCGACGATAGGCACATCTGCTACGTCGAGTGCCGCGGAGCCTGCGAAGACTCCGGCGCCAACCGAGGCACAACCGAGCGCCGACGCCGAGAAGAAGACGGCAGAGTCGCCGCGCGCGGCGGCTGCGGCGAAAGCGGAGACACGCGTGGAGGCAGCGGCGGCTCCGGCTCCGGTGGATGCGGGCGGCCTCGTGCTGCGGGGTCGTAATAGGAATCGTCGCATCATGTGGCGCGCGCGCGATCGCACGATCGAACACTCGACCGATGGCGGCGTCACGTGGACGACCGAACATACCGCCGACCGCTCAATCCGCGCGGGTGAGTTCGTCGACGCCAACGTCGCCTGGCTCGTCGGTGAAAGCGGACTGGTGTTACGCCGCACGAAAAACGGATGGTTCAGCGCGAGCGCGCCTGCCGACGGCACCATCACTGCTGTCCGCGCGTCGAGCCCGAGCAAGGCGAGCGTAACCCTGGAAGACGGCCGTACCTTCACCACCGACAACGGTGGCGTGACCTGGTCACCCCAGTAGAGCGGAGGCTTCAGCCTCCGCGACCGCGCGGGCTGAAGCCCGCGCCCTACGGGACGGATGTCCTTGTTAACCGCGAACAAAGGCGAATCGTTGTCGTAGATAGAGGCGTATGACGACCATCCCCCAAGTCGTGCGGCGGTTCACTCGGGCGCCGCTGTTTACGGCCATTGCCGTCATGACACTCGCCATCGGCATCGGGGCGAACACAGCCGTGTTCAGCGTCGTCAATGGCGTTCTCATCAAGCCGTTGCCCTATCCGAACAGTGAGGAGCTCGTCGGCGTCTGGCACTCGGCCCCCGGCGCCGGCTTCAAGGAAGGAGTTCTCACAGCCTCGCCGACGATGCTGTTCACCTATCGCGAAGAGGGCCGGGCGTTTCAGGAGTTCGGGCTGTGGTCCAACGGTGGGGTCACCGTGACTGGACTCGCCGAACCGGAACAGGTGCGAAGCCTCTCGGTCACCTACGGCACGCTCCAGGCGCTCGCTGTGCCACCAGCCATCGGCCGATGGTTCTCTCGTGAAGACGACACATCAGGATCGCCACGAACGGTCATGCTGATGCATGGCTACTGGCAGCGGCGGTTCGGTGGCGACCGAACGGTCGTCGGCCGGCCGATCACCATCGATGCGCAGCCACACACGGTGATCGGCATCATGCCAGCCTCCTTCCAGTTCCTCGACGTCAACGCGGATCTGATTCTGCCGCAGCGTTTCGATCGGAGCCGCGTGTTTCTCGGCAATTTCAGCTACCAGGCGCTCGGGCGTCTGAAACCGGGTGTGACCGTACAACAAGCGAACGCCGACGTCGCTCGCCTGATTCCGATCTGGTTGAACGCCTGGCCCGCACCGATGGGCCTCGATCGCAAGGTGTTCGAGAATGCGGGGATTGCGCCGGCCGTGCGTGCGCTGAAGCAGGACGTCGTCGGCAACGTGAGCGAGGTGCTCTGGGTGCTGATGGGTACGATCGGCGTCGTCCTGCTCATCGCGTGCGCGAACGTCGCCAATCTCTTTCTCGTGAGGATCGAGGGGCGGCAGCAGGAGCTCGCGACGCGCGCGGCGCTCGGCGCTGGATGGGGGCGGATCGCACGGGAATTGCTGCAAGAGAGTGTCCTGCTCGGCTTAGTGGGCGGCGTCGTCGGCATCGCGGTCGCGGTTGGTTCGCTGCGCGTGCTTCGCGCGCTTCGACCCGACACGCTTCCTCGGTTGGACGAGATCACCATCGATCCGGTGGTGTTGGGCTTCGCGCTGCTGGCGTCGCTCCTCTCTGGGCTCTTGTTCGGGATCATTCCGGTTCTCAAATCCAGCGGTCCTCGCATCGCCGCTGCACTCCACGGCAGCCGCACCGCGAGCCATAGTCGCGAGCGGCACCGTGCCCGGAACGTCCTCGTCGTCGTCCAGGTGGCGCTGGCGCTCGTGCTGCTCGTCGCATCCGGATTGATGATCCGCACGTTCGAGCGCTTGCGTCACGTCCAGCCCGGGTTCTCACGCCCGGAGCAGCTGCAGATGGTGCGCGTGTCCGTGCCCCAGTCGATGATCGACGATCCGGCACGCGTGACTCGTCTCCAGAGCGACATCTTGACTGCCATAGCCGCAATCCCTGGCGTGACGGCGGCCGCGTTCGCGAACTCGATGCCCATCGAGGGGTTCAACCCCAACGATCCGGTCGTCGCTGAGGATAAGGCTTACACGCCAGGACAACTGCCGCCCATCCGCCGCTTCAAGCTCGTTTCCCCGGGGTACTTCCGCACCGTTGGCACGACACTCGTGGTCGGGCGCGACTTCACGTGGAGCGACATCTTCGACGACCATGCCGTGGCGGTGATTTCCGAGAACATGGCGCGTGAGATGTGGGGCACGCCGGCGGCCGCGCTCGGCAAGCGCATTCGGGTCGCCAACGTGGACTCGTGGCGTGAGATTGTCGGCGTGGTTGGTCAGATGTACGACGATGGCGTGCACCAGAAAGCACCGACGATGGTGTATTGGCCGGTCATGATGACGAAATTCTGGGGCAACGATCGCTTCGTTGCGCGTTCGGTGACCTTCGCGCTGCGAACCGACCGGGCCGGGACCGAGGCGTTTCTCGGTCAGGTCCGGCAGGCGGTCTGGTCCGTGAACGCCGGCGTTCCGTTGGCGCTCGTGCGGACGCTGAAGGACGTGTACGACCGATCGATGGCAAAGACGACGTTCGCGCTCGTCATGCTCGCGATTGCCGGCGCGATGGCGCTGCTGCTCGGTGTCATCGGCATCTACGGCGTGATGTCGTATTCGGTGTCGCAGCGCACGCGCGAAATCGGGATCCGTCTGGCGCTCGGCGTTCAGCAGCGCGCGGTGCGCGGGATGTTCCTCCGCCACGGTGTCGTGCTCTCGGCGATTGGTATCACCGCCGGAATCGGCGTGGCGCTGGCGCTCTCACGACTGATGGCCTCGATGTTGTTCGAAGTCAGTCCGCTCGACGCACCGACTTACATCGCCGTCTCGCTCGTGCTGCTGGCGGCCGCCGTGCTGGCGAGCTATCTGCCTGCCAGACGTGCGTCCTCGCTCAATCCAGTCGAGGCCTTACGGGCCGAATAACGTGCCCGAACCCGTGTCGGTCCTTGGGCCTTAGTACTCGGTTCTTGGTCCGTCCTAAGTCCGTGGTCCTTGGTCCGTCGCGGCCCTTGATCGCTGCGTCCACGTCAGCCTCGCGCAGCCGACCTGAGGACCAAGGACCAAAGGACTAAGAACGGACCGAGGACCAAGACCGGACCAAGAACAAAGCACCAGGCACCAAGGACCAAGTCTCAGCGAGGCGTGGCCGGAGCTGTCGCCGAAGCTATCGATCCCCCTGCCATCAACCATCGCTTTCCGACACGGCGAAACACGGTGAGCCGCCTCGTCGGAGCCCGCCTCGTTTCGCCAGCCTGTGTCTCGACCGTCCAGACCACCGAGTAGTAAATGAGACCCAGATCGCCATCGATCTGAATCTCGGTGGGTTGGAGATCGGCCCAGGTGGCGCTGCGATTCGCGTCGGCGGATCCACGCCAGAAGCCCGTGGCTCCCTCGTACTTCACGGGCCTTTCTGCATTGGTGTACCAGTACACCGCATTCGCGGTCTCTGGACACATCGTCTGGAACAGGTCGAATTTCTTGTGCTTGATCGACTCGGACCAGCCGTCGTTACAGCGCATGACTTGGGCGATGAGTTCCTGTTGCTCACTCGACCAGCTTTGGGCCGAACCGGACGTCGACCACGCCATCAGCAGTACGACCACACCTGCGGTCTTTGTCATGTCGACCTCCGGAACTCCCAGGCGCTGAGGCTGTTTTTCAGCAAAGAGGAACTTCGGGGTTGTAATTCTGGAACATGCCGGCCGGGTTATGCCAGAACAGCCAGATGTGCAGTACATACGCCTGGAAGCCGTCCTCGCGCGCGAAGGGCTGTCCGAGCAGCTCTGGTGGTTGAGGCGACGACCATGTCGTGTAGGGCACGAAGTAGTCGAGAGCGGCGAACTTGACGCCACCGTTTGGCTTCGGCGCGTAGACGAGAAACTCGGGCTCCATGAGATTGACTCGGCCATCGGTAATCAGATCGCGGTCGCGATGAGTGTAGTGAAAACCCATGCCGCCGCGGATGGGATCTGAGATGCACACACCGGGGCCCGGCGCTGCGACGCTGTAGCCGGAGGCCACGGCCTGGTCGAAATTGTGAAATGGCGCGACGAACCGCCGAAGTTCGTTGAGCTGGGCATTCACGTCGGCGCTGAGGACGGTGATTCCGCCGCCGCCCCCAACGGCGGCCGTGTGGTGATGGTGCGACCCTCCCATGAAGGGGCCCTGACCCGGTGTCAGCGGCGCGATCGTCGGCGCAGTCGGAGCCGTTGTTTCCGTGAATGATCCTGGCGAGTCGCACGACGCGAGACAGAGACCCGCGAGCCCGAGTACGGTGATGGCAACCGATGGCTTCATGAGGTCCTCCTGACGGGGGCGGCCGATCAATCCAGCCCGAATTCTGCCCGCCGACGAGATAAGCCGAATCGGCATCCGAACGGGCTCATCCCGGTTGCCGCGTCCCAAATCGTTCGGCGGTCGATGAGCTGGAAATCCATCGATTTCGGCTTTTACAGTCGGGAGCCGACGTGCGCCACGCGACACGGGCGGTAGAGATACGTCCGCCCTGTGCTACCGTGGCGCCGCCGACTCGCAAGGAGAGACCCTTATGCCGCGGTATCTGATCGAGCGCACAGTTGGAACGCTGACGCGAGCCGAGATTGACGCCGGTTCCCGCCGATCGATCGAAGTGCTCTCCGGTATGCCGGGCGTGGTCTGGATCCGGAGCTATGTGTCGGACGTGGACGGCAAGATCTACTGCGAATACGAAGCCCCGAATCCTGAGGCCATTCTCGAACATGCAAGGAGAGTGGGGTTGCCGGTCGATCGCATCACCGAGATCGCACTCGAGATCAGCCCGGCAATGTTTCGCTGACCTTGCCGTCGGCGTCTTCACGACGTGCGGCTGACGCGACGACATACGGTCGAAACGCGGCGATAGACCAGATCGACATGAATCGCCAGAGCGAGGTGACGCAGTTGCTGTCGGAGCTGGGACGCGGAGGTCCGGCAGCCGTCGACCGGTTGATGCCGATCCTCTACGACGAGCTGCGCCACATCGCGCGTCACCACATGCGCGGCGAGCGATCCGACCACACGCTCGATACGACGGCACTCGTTCACGAGGCCTACGTCAAGCTCGTGGGATTGGACCGGATGACGTGGCAGAATCGCGCGCACTTCCTCGCGGTCGCGGCGCAGGCGATGCGACGGGTGCTCGTCGACTACGCCGTGACTCGCCGGGCGCAGAAGCGCGGAGGCGTGCGCCAGCGCGTTCCTCTCGAGGAAGACTCGCTTGGAACGGATCAACCGGTCGAGACGCTGATTGCGTTGGATATCGCACTGCGCCGCCTCGAAGGGGTTGATCGGAGGCTCAGTCAGGTCGTGGAGTGCCGCTACTTCGGCGGCATGAGCGTGGAAGAGACCGCAGAAGTGCTGCACGTATCTCCGGCCACCATCAAGCGGGATTGGAGTCTCGCCCGCGCGTGGCTCAATCGCGAGCTTGGGGGAGCAGGCGTGTGAAGGTCGTCGCGTTGCTTCAGTCGATGGCGGCCCGATTCCGCAGGCAACGACCGCCGACGCCAGACTGGCCTCGTGTGCAGGCCGCATTTGCCGTTGCGCTTGATGCACCACGAGAGCAGCGCACCGCGGCGGTGAACCAGGTGTGCGCCGGTGACGAGGCGTTGCGCGCCGAAGTGCTGGCGTTGCTGGCCGCCAACGACGGCGACAGTGTCATCGATCGCCCACTTGATGCGCTCGCCTCGCCGCTGCTTGACGCCGTCGAA
Source organism: Vicinamibacterales bacterium (assembly GCA_035649395.1). Taxonomy (GTDB): domain Bacteria; phylum Acidobacteriota; class Vicinamibacteria; order Vicinamibacterales; family UBA2999; genus Gp6-AA40. The sequence goes on along the minus strand of DASRJR010000352.1, from coordinate 1,408 downwards.
GCGCCGACGATGGAGGTGACGGGACCGAGGACGATCTCGCACTATCAGTTACTGGAGCGAATCCCTGGTGGTGGGATGGGCGTGATTTACCGCGCCCGCGACACACAGCTCCAGCGCACCGTCGCGCTCAAGTTCCTGCCGTCCGCGCTTGGGGCCGACGCCCGCGCGAAATCACGGTTCCTCCTCGAGGCGCGAGCGGCGGCGGCGCTCGATCATCGCAACGTCTGCACCATTCACGAGATCGGCGAGAGCGAAGACGGACAGTTATTCATCGCGATGCCGTTCTACAGTGGCGAAACGCTCGCCACCCGCATCGCACGCGGTCCGCTGCCGGTTGCCGAAGCGATATCGATCGCTGCCCAGATTGCGCGCGGGCTGGCGCACGCTCACGAACGCGGGACCGTTCATCGTGACATCAAGCCGGCCAACGTGATGATCACGCCCGACCATGTCGTCAAAATCCTCGATTTCGGGATCGTCAAGCAGGGCGGCGTGGGATTCACCAAGACCGGCGCAGCGGTCGGCACGTTGCCATACATGAGTCCAGAACGGCTGCATCGACAGCCGGTCGATGCCCGCACCGATATCTGGTCGCTCGCCGTGGTCCTCTACGAAATGCTCATCGGCCGGCGTCCCTTCGATCAGGAAGACGAGCACGCGCTGAAAGAAGCGATCGTCTTCGCGCAGCCCCCATCCATACGCGCGTCGCGGCCCGAGGTACCTGACGAGCTGTGTCGGCTGGTGAACGACGCCCTTGCGAAAGATCCCGATGACCGGGCAGCCAGCGTGGAAACGCTTGCAGGAGCGCTCGAGGCGATCCAGCGCAACCTCGTGCCTGCGGCCGTCGAACCAGCCGGCGACGCGCGGCCGCGCGACGGAAGCGACGGGACGTCCACCGCCGACACCGGGCAGGTGTTGCCTGGCGGTGAGCGGCGGCCGGCAAGCGTCGTCGTCTCGAACCTGTCTGGATATGCGGAATTGGTGGAGCGCTGCGCGGGTCAGGAAGTCGATCAGGTCATCCGGCGTCTGAAGCGCGACGCGTGGGAGATCGTGGAGCGCCACGGCGGTACCGTGAACGAGTTCAACGAGGAGCGAATCGTCCTGCTCTTTGGCGTACCCGCGAGCTTCGAGGATCACTGCGCTCGTGCGGTGCGCGCGGCGATCGAACTGCGCGAGCTCGTTTGCCGTTGGCGCAAGACGCGCCCGGCCGCACACAGACTGGCGTTGCACACGGCGGTCGACACCGGGGAAGCGGCGGTTCAGCGGTTGGACACGTCGACGATCCCGTACCGGATCGCCGGGCGTCCGGTTCGCCGGGCCGCTCAAATCTGTGCGCATGCCTCGACCGACGAGATCCTGCTGTCGCCCGACGTCGAACGCGTCGTCGCCGGACAGTTTCAGGTCGTGC
>DASRJR010000351.1:0-8931 GCA_035649395.1 Vicinamibacterales bacterium | reverse complement strand
CACATTCACGACCGCGTCGGTCCGTCTGAACGCCAGGTTCACGTTCTTCGGATGCATGTAGGTCGCGTCATGCAGCTCGTAGCCAAATCGACCTGCAAGCCGCTCGAGCGATTCGCGCGTGAACGAGTGCAGATGCGGCAGGAACAGCAGCACACCCATCGACGGTTCCTGCTCGTGGTTGGGCACCGAGATGATCAGGAAATCGCCGGGCGCCTGCAGGCGGCTCGCCGCGGCAATCACTTCGTCGGGGTGATACGTGTGCTCCAGCACGTGATGGGAGAAGATGATCGAGAAGGGCGCCAGCGTTTGGAGCGATCGCTGCGTCTCGACCGACTCGAACGGGGCGGTCAGCGCCTCGAATCCGAACACCTGGCGCACGACGTCGGCGCGATGCTCCGAGCTTTCCGTGCCGATCAGACGCGCGAACCCGGCGTTCGCCAGATGCTTGAGGTTGGCGCCATAACCGCATCCGATCTCGCACACGGGCCGGCTGCGATCGACCGGCAGGCCGACGGCGATTTTCACGCCGGTCTTTTCCTTCGGCAGCTTGACGGCCAGTTTGTCCTGACGCTTGTCCACCCGTTCGGTCAGATCGTGCGCGTCCCACTGCGCCCGGTAGTACTCGTCGATCCACCGCTTCGTCGGTCGATCGATGTACGTCACGTGCCCGCATTCAGCGCAGCAGCCGATGCGCACCCGGCGCTTTCCCGAGCGCTCGATCAACGTGCACAGTGTCCGCAGCCGTGATCGATCCGCCGGACACGAAGGCACCTCGCTCATCGGCACCGCCTCGTCCAGGACGAGCGGCTTCCATTGCTGGAGGTCGAGAAACGCGTCGATGGTGAATCCGAGCGTCCGCGGCGGCAACGCGGCGACGTTCATACGGACAGGTTACGGACTATACGGCGCCGAGCACCATTGCCGTCACTTCGTCGGGCGCCTGCCCGGCGAGGTGTCGAAAGGTGGCGCCTTCGCGAAAATCACCTTCGGGCAGGATGAACGCCATCGGCGTGATGTATTGCAGCATCACGACCAGCCGGCGCGCCGACGTATCGCGGAACCGGCTGCCGAAATGCAGACAGCGGCTGGTATCGAGGAACGCCGTCGTTCCCGGAGGTCCCGTCAGCTGCGTCTCCTGCGGCGGCTCGTCGAGCGCGGCTCGAACGACGTCGTCGGCGAGACGCGTCTTGTACTTGTACTGAACGCGGTCGCGAACGGCTTGCGATTGCGACGCCGGCAGAAACGTCAGCGGTCCGGTGTCGGCGGTCACCTCTTCGCACAGGATGAAGACTTTCACCTGCTCGGCCTCATCGCTGTCGCAGTGATAGAGCTGGCTCTTGGCGGGTTCGGCCGCAGCGTGACTCGAGAACATCACGTTGGCGTACTGCAGAATCGGCACGACTCCGAGATAGCGCGCCGCGCTGGCGACGATGTCGCGTCTGAGCGCGAACGCGAGCAGCGGCGAATTCAGGGTGAGCGTGTCCATCTTCACCAGCTTCACCATGAACGGCTTGTTGGCCTCGGCCTTGACGCGCTCGAGATCGACCCGCTCGACGACGTCGCGTGCCGCCGTCACGATCGCCGGCACCTCCGCGAAAGCGCCGGGGCCGCAGACGACGAATCCCACATCACGAGAGATCGTCACGGCCGCGTCAGGAGCCAGGACGTTGGCGAGTTCCTGACGTCGTTCGATCTCGTTTGCCAGCTCGGAGATTCGCCCTCGACGGTACTCCTGCCGCACGGCATCGGTGCTCACGCGAAACTGATGGCTCGGTGGCTTGATTTTCACAGCTGCGGCGATATTCGCGCTCGGGCTGAACACGAAGGGATGTGATTGTATCCCACGCCTCCGGCGCGTCAGACGAACGAGGCGGCAAGGTTCGCCAGGACGTCGCGACATCGGCACACATCGTCGACGATGACGTACTCCTCCTTGCTGTGAAGACCGGCGCCGCCGGGACCGAACAACACCGACGGAATGCCGGCGGCGCTCAGGATGGCGGCGTCGGTCCAGAAGCTCATACCGACGCGCACGGGGGTCAGGCCGGCGGTCGCGCCCGCCTGCAGCAGCATCTCCGGCAACGGACTGGCCGGATCGATCTCGTAGCCGTCGCGGCCGAAGATCATCGCGGCCTTGCCGTCGAACTCGGCGTCCTCGCGATGCAGCGCCTCGAGCATCTCGTGCGCCTCGATCAGGGCGACGTCGCCCGACTCACCTGGCAGCGTTCGCCGCTCGAACAACAACCGCGCGCGCGCCGGATAGCTGCTCAACTCGTGGCCGCCGTCGACGATCGACGCGTGCAGCGACGCCGTCCCGAGCATCGGATGCGTGCGGCCGCTCTGCACCCGCCGATCGAGCGCTTCGAGGCGCTGCAGCACCCGACCCATTCGCAGAATCGCATCGCGCCCCTCGCCAGGCCGGCTGCCATGAGCGGCGCGGCCGTAGGTCTCGACCTGCACCCATTGAAACCCCTTGTGGCACACCGCCACATCGAGGCCCGTCGGCTCGGTCACGACGGCGGCATCGGCGCTCCACTCTCGAACGAGCGCATCGGCGCCGATGCTGGCGTGCTCTTCATCGACCACCGCGGCAATGACGAGCCGCCCGCGCGCGAGCCCTCCGCCCTGGGCGATGCGCCGCGCCGCACCGATCATCGCGGCCAGGCCGCCCTTCATGTCCTGCGCACCACGCCCATACAGCCGTCCGCGACGAATGTCGCCCGCGAACGGATGGGTCATCCCTTCGACGCCGACCGTGTCGGTGTGCCCGCATAACATCAGCGTGCGGCCAGGCTCCGGTCCGTTCAACACGCCGACGACATTCGGCCGCTCCTCGGCGACGTAGGTCACCTCGATCTGACAGCCGATGGCATCGAGCTCGGCCGCGATGCGGCGAGCCACACGCTCTTCACCACGCGCGCCCGCCACCAGCGACGGGTTGACCGAGTCGATCGCCACCAGATCGGCAAGGAGCGCGATGTCGGGGTCGTTTCTTGACACTGTCGATTGTTGATTTGGTCGATTATTGATTAGTGATTCGTGGTTGATTGAGGATTGTTGATCATTGATGGAAAGACGAGAAACGGAGTGCGATCGGGTGCGGCCCACAATCGCCAATAAATCACCAATCAACAATCACCAATCAAAAACGAATCACTAATCAAAAATCATCAATCAAAAATGGTCTGGCCCGCTCCATCCATCGTTCAGCAGATCGCCGAGGCGGCCCGCGCGGCAGGCGGGCGCGCGCTCGTCGTCGGCGGCTGGGTGCGCGATCGGCTCAGGGGACAGCCCTCGAAGGATGCCGACGTCGAGATCTTCGGCATCGCGCAGGAACGGCTGCCAGCGCTGCTCGAACCGCTGGGACGCGTCGAACCGGTCGGCCACAGCTTTCCGGTCTACAAGGTCGTGAGTCCCGACGATGGCAGCGCGATCGATGTGGCGCTGCCCCGGCGGGAGTCGAAGAGCGGGCGCGGCCATAAGGGATTCGTCGTCCAGGGCGATCCGACGATGACGATCGAGGACGCGGCTCGACGCCGCGACTTCACGGTGAACGCGATCGCTTGGGATCCGCTGACCGGCGACATCGAGGATCCGTTCGACGGCCGCGGCGACTTGACGCAGCGGCTGTTGCGTGCCGTCGACGTCACCACGTTCGGCGACGACAGCCTCCGCGTGCTGCGCGCCGTGCAGTTCGCCGCGCGCTTCGAGTTCGCGCTGGAGGACGACACGGCCGCGCTGTGCCGCACCATCGCGCTCGACGATCTCCCGGCCGAGCGCGTGTGGGGCGAAGTGGAAAAGCTACTGCTGGTGGCGATGAAGCCGTCGATTGGCCTCGCGCTCGCGCTCGACCTCGGCGTGATCGACCGGGTGCTGCCGGAGTTGAGGCCGCTCGTCGGCTGCCCGCAGGAGCCCGAGTGGCACCCGGAAGGCGACGTCTGGGTGCACACGTTGATGGTCGTCGACGAGGCCCGCCAGCGGAACGGCGATCTCGATCACGCACGTCTCGCGACGCTGATGCTCGGCGCGATGTGCCACGATCTCGGCAAGCCGCCGACGACGGCGTTCATCGACGGCCGCATTCGATCGCTCGATCACGAGCAGGCTGGGGTCGATCCGACGCTGAGCCTGCTCGATCGCCTGAACGTCCACACGCTGGACGGGTTCGACGTGCGCACGCAGGTCGTCGGCCTGGTCGCGCATCATCTCAAGCCGGGCATGTATCACAAGGCCGGCAACGTTGGCGACGGCGCGTTTCGCCGGCTGGCGCAGAAGGTCGATCTCGAGCTGTTGGCCCGTCTCGCGCGCGCCGACTGCCTGGGCCGCGCCGGCAACTTCGACTGCTCGGCGATGGACTGGTTCATCGAGCGCGCACGCGCACTGGGCGTCGAGCATCGTCCGCCCGAGCCGCTGCTGAAGGGTCGCCACGTGCTCGCGCTCGGCGTGTCACCGGGCCCGCGTGTGGGCGAGATTCTGAAACTGGTGTACGAACGTCAGCTTGACGGCGAGATTGCGAGTGTCGACGAGGGAATCGAAGCGGCGCGACGAATCGTCGAGGCTGAGCGGATTGTTGATTTGTGATCTTTGATTATTGATTCGTTGTTGATTGGCGAATGTTGATCTTTGATTGAGTGCGCAACGAGGTAGCTCGACGCGTTTTCAATCAACAATCACCAAATCAACAATCGTCAACGATTCAACAATCAAAGATCTTCCAGTCAACAATGTTCTATTAGCGTTTTCGATTCAGATACGCCGCCAATCCCGCCAGACCACCGACGACGAGCAGGGCTCTCAGCACACGCAGCAGGCTGAACACCCACGCGATGCCGATGCCGAGCGCGGGCCACTGTACCCACCACGGCCCACCGGTCATCCAGTTGATGAGGACGAGGATGGCAAGGATGATCGGCCCCTGGATGAGGAAGCCGAGCGAGTTCAGGGTGCTTCTCATGGCGTCTGCTCCAAGTCGACGATTGGGGCTTCGTCGGTGTTCCCGGGCTATTCGACTACCACGCACGCCTAGCTCGAATCAGCTATATAACTCGCGTACGCGCTCGGATCCACATTCCCACCCGATACGACGGCAACGGCGTCGGCTTCGCCAGCTCGAAGCGCCGCTGCCACGGCGGCGGCGCCGCTTGGCTCGGCGACGATGCGCGCTTCGTGAAACAGCCACTTCACAGCCGCGATCATCTCAGCATCATCGACCGTGACGACCTCGTCGACGAACGCGCGCACGTGCGCGAACGTCACGTCGCCGGGACGCAGCGTGAGCAGGCCGTCGGCGATGCTCGACGCGCGTTCGAGCGTGACCGCATGTCCGGCGGCGAGCGACGCCGACATCCTTGCGGCACCTGCTGGCTCGACGCCGACGACGCGAATGCCGTCTCGCATGCGCTTGACCGCCGCACTGACACCCGAGATCTGTCCGCCGCCGCCCATCGGGACGTAGATCACCTTCGCCTGCGGCCGCTGTTCCATGATCTCGAGGCCGACCGTGCCCGCGCCCGCAATGATCCACGGATGATCGAACGGCGGCACGATCGTCAGTCCCCGCGCGCCCGCCTCGGCTTCAGCGCGCGTCTTGCGATCGGCTGACGTCGTGCCGGCGGTGATGACCTCGGCGCCGTATTGCCGCACGCGATCGACTTTGACCCGTGGCGCATTCTCGGGCATCACGATCACGGCGCGAATGCCCTTGACGCTCGCGACCAGCGCGACGGCGAGACCGTGGTTGCCCGACGAGTAGGTGATGACTCCCTTCGACTCGCCCCGAACAGAGTCGAGGGGCTCGCTCAGGGCAAGCCCGTTCGACTCGCCCCGCGCAGAGTCGAGGGGCTCGCTCAGGGCAACCCCGTTCGACTCGCCCCGCGCAGAGTCGAGGGGCTCGCTCAGGGCAAGCAACTGCGCAATCATGTTGCACGCGCCGCGAATCTTGAACGCGCCGCCAGGTTGGAAATTCTCGCATTTGAGGCCGAGCCGCACGTCGAGCAACGGCGTCCGTACGGCGATGCCGCGAATCCGGTCGGCGGCGGCGCGGATGTCGTCGAGGCTGACGAGCGCGTCGGTCACTGCGTCGACGTCGACGCGGCTCGTGGTCGCGCGAATTGATCGCCGGCGTTGTACGCCGGCATGCGTCGATCGTTGGCGATCCGCCACCCCAGCTCGGCGAGGAAATGCAGATCGTCGATCGCCCCGGCGTAGTCCCAATCGGTGTGGAACTCGTCGCTGGGCTGGTGATAGTCCTTCTCGACGAACTGATCCACGAGCCGCTTGGCAAACGCCGGATCCTTGCCGATGAACTCCTTGGAGTCGCCGAGCGACACCGCGGGGATGCCGATCTTTGCCAGCGGGAAATGATCGGAGCGGAAGAAGCGGCCGCGGCCCGGTTCCGGATCGGGCCCGACGACCCGACCGAAATCACCGGCGATCTGAGTGGCCACCCGTCCGAGCGTCGATCGCTCCGCTCCGAGCAGCACGATGTCCCTGGCGCGGCCGGCGAGATTGATGGTGTCGATGTTGATGTTGGCCGCCCAGGCGTTCGCCGGGAGCACCGGATGCGCAGCGAAGTACTCGGCGCCGAGCAGACCGGCTTCTTCGGCCGTCGTGAACATGACGTAGATCGATCGGCCAGGCTTCATCGGCGCGCGCGCCAGCGCCTGCGCGAGCTCCAGCGTCCCGGCGCAGCCCGACGCGTTGTCCACGGCGCCGTTGTAGATGCGATCGGCATTCGGCGCCTCGCCCGGCTTGGGATCGGCCATGCCGAGATGGTCGTAATGCGCCGTGTAGATCACGCCTTCGCGCGTGTTGGTGCCTTTCAGCACGCCGATCACGTTCGGCGACGTCTTCTGCTGCACGCGCTGGACGATCGTGCCCGACGCGCGGATGCCGAGCGGCACCGGCTTCGCTCCGCGCACGAGCGCCGCTTTGCGCAGCGCATCGAGATCCTTGCCCGCGCGCGAGACGATCGTGCGCGCGGTCTCGTCGGTCACCCACGCTTTGAGACCCAAGGTCGGCTCACCGGCCACTGGCGGCAATGAGTACTGCGTCCCGCTCCACGACGTCTGCACCACCTGCCATGGATAGGTCGCCGACTCGTTCGTGTGAATCAGAATCGCGCCCGCCGCGCCCTGACGCGCAGCTTCTTCGTACTTGTATGTCCATCGACCGTAGTACGTCAGCGCCTCGCCGCCAAACAGCGACGGCTCGGCCGCGGGCGCCGGCGGATCGTTGACCATCACCAGCGCGATCTTCCCTTTCATGTCGACGCCCTCGTAATCGTTCCAGCGATACTCGGGTGCGACGATGCCGTGACCGACGAAGACGAGCTCACCCTCTGTCGCGACCGTCGGATCGAGCCGGCTGGTGACCGCCACGACGTCTTTGAGATAGGCGAAGGGAGCTCCCGGGCCGGCCGTGAGCGTGAACGAGGGGTCAACCGTCGATTCCTGAATCGCGACGTTCTGAAAATACGTGCCGCCCTCACCTGCCGGCTCGTATCCGAGCAGCGCGAGCTGCGCCGCCAGGTACTCGGCCGCAAGCTGACCGCCGCGGGTCGAAGGCGCACGTCCTTCGAGCACGTCGTGCGAGAGCAACTTCAGGTGGGCAGCAATCTGTTCGCCCCGAATCTCGTCGAAGGCCGGTCCGCGTCCTCCGCCGGGGAAGTAGCGTCCGGCTTTGGCCGGACTCTCTCCCTGGCCCGAAAGGACCTCGGCGCATAGCCACACAACCGCTCCGGTCAGGACCAATGCCGTCGGAAGAAACGCGCGACTTCTCATGAAGCCAGTATAGTGTGCGGCATGATCCGGGTTCGGCTGGTCCTCGCTTGCGTCGTCGCTGGAACGTTTATCGCCTCTTGCACGAACATGCAGGGAGCATCCGGCAGCACGAAGCAACGGCTGTCGATCGCCACGGGCGGGACCGGCGGCGTCTTCTACCCGTACGGGGGTGGGATCGCGAAGATCATCAGCGAGAACCTGCCTGGCGTCGAGGCGACCGTCGAGGTCACGGCCGCGTCGATCGACAACCTGAAGTTCTTGAAACAAGGGACGTCCGACATCGCGTTCACGATGGCCGACATCGCGCAGGATGCGCTCCAGTCGCGCGATGCGTTCACCACTTTCGGGGCCGTGCCGCTGCGCACGCTCGCCGTGCTCTACTCGAGCTACACGCATCTGGTTGCAACCGAGGAGAGCGGGATCACCAGCGTCGCGCAGTTGAAGGGGCACGTCGTGTCAGTGGGAGCCGCGGGCTCGGGGACGACGACGTTGGCGCTGCGCATCCTCCAGGCGGCCGGGCTCGACTCCAAGCGCGACGTGCGACGCCAGAACCTCGGCGTCGCGCAGTCGGTCGACGCGATGAAGGACGGCAAGATCGACGCGTTCTTCTGGAACGGCGGCCTCCCGACGGCGTCAGTGCTGGACCTGGTCAACACGCCGGGCATCAAGGTGCGGTTTATTTCGACCGACACGCTGCTCCCACGGCTCGAACAGATGTTCGGGCCCGGGCTCTACTACGCCGAGCGCATTCCGAAGACGACGTACAAGATGGACGCGGATGCGTCCGTCGTCGCCGTCGCCAATCTGCTCGTCGTCCCCGACACGATGGCCGACCCCTTGGCTTACGACATCACGCGAATACTGTTCGACAAGCAGCGGGACCTCGCGGCGATCCACCCGCAGGCGCGCACGCTCAATCTGAAGGCGGCCGTCAGCGGCTCGCCGATCCCGTTCCATCCCGGCGCCATCCGCTTCTACCGCGAGCGCCACGTCTGGACCGATTGATGTCGATCTCTCGGGCGCGGGTGGCGACCGTCCTCGCCTTCTCGCTGTCCGCGTACGCGCTGTACTGGGTCGTGGCGATCGTCGACCCATATGTCTATAGATTCACGTTTCTCCTGCTGACGCTGACGCTCACGTTTCTAGAGTT
>DASRJR010000350.1:0-14088 GCA_035649395.1 Vicinamibacterales bacterium | reverse complement strand
CGAAATCTGGCCTACTCGCGGTTCTGGGCCCAGAAGCAGGGCAAGCAGCCGACCGCGCCGCCGCTGGCCGGCGGGCTCACGCTGGCGGGCGGCTCGAAGAGCACCGAGGAGCTCATCGCCGGGTGCGAGCGCGGGATTTTGGTCACGCATTTCTTCTACATCCGCGCGCTCGATCCCCGGACGGTGCTGCAGACCGGACTCACGCGCGACGGCGCATTCCTGATCGAGCAGGGCAAAGTGACGCGGGCGCTCAAGAACTTCCGCTGGAACGAGAGCCCGCTGCTGATGCTGAATCGGCTCGAGGAGATCGGCAAGCCCGAGCCGACGACGGCAGGGCGGATGATGCCCGCGTTGCGGATTCGAGGGTTCAATTTCACCTCGTTGTCAGATGCGGTTTAGATCGTCGTTGTCGGAGGCGGTATAGAAATCATAGGAATCAGGAATCAGGAATCAGGAATCAGACCTGGGCCAGGTCAGAGGTGTCAGGCTGGAGGATTCAGGGATGTTGCGCGTTGTCATCTTGACAGTCGTTCTTTTCAGCGTGGCCATCACGGCCGTCATCGTGGCGCAACAAGGGCAGCCGCAGATCGGGATTGCGCCCGTCACACTGACCGTGGGGCCGTACACCTTTGACACGGCGGAGCAGCACAAGCTGCGTGTCGTCGTGGTGGCGCGCGGGTTGGTGCACCCGTTCAGCCTGTCGTTCCTGCCGAGCGGCGACGCGTTGATCACTGAGCGCGGTGCGAGGCTGCGGATCGTGCGCGATGCGATCGGCGCGCACGCGAAGCTGGAGCCCGAGGCTGTCGCCGGTGTGCCGCAGATTCCGTCGTTCCGAACGGGTGGTCTCCAGGAAGTAGCGGTCCATCCGAAGTTCGCGAGCAACGGGTTCGTCTACCTCACCTACAACAAGGCAGGCGAGGTGGGCGCGAATCCGCAGCAGCGCCAGAGCGCTGTGACGCTCGCGCGCGCGAAGTTCGACGGCAAGGCGTTGACCGGCCTGCAGGAACTGTTCAGCGGCGAGATGCAGAACGGCGCGAGCGGATCACGGCTCGCGTTCACCAACGACGGGTTCGTCTACATCACGACGGGCGCGCCGTTCAACGACATGGCGCAGAGCCTGAACAGCGTCTACGGCAAAGTGCTGCGCCTGCGTGATGACGGCACGGTGCCCGCCGACAATCCCTATGCCGGCAAGCCGGGCATGCGGCCTGAGATTTACTCGTACGGTCATCGCGATCAGCTCGGGCTGACCGTGCATCAGCCGACCAACAGCGTGCTGGCGGCCGAGCACGGCCCGAACGGCGGCGACGAGGTCAACTTGATCCAGCCGGGGCGCAACTACGGTTGGCCGAAGTGGAGCTTCGGGCGGACCTATGAGGGGCCGCGGATCTCCGAGACGCCGCTGGGTCCTGGCATCGAGCAGCCGTTGGTGCTGTGGGTGCCCTCGATTGCGCCGACGGGGCTGACGTTCTACACCGGCGATCGCTTCCCGTCCTGGAAGGGCAATCTCTTCGTCGGCAGCGCACGCCGCGGCGAGGTGCCGCGCACGGGCAGCCTCGAGCGCGTCGTGCTGAACGACAAGCTCGAAGAACTGCGCCGCGAGACGTTGCTATCGGAACTGCATCAACGGATTCGCGATGTGCGGCAGGGGCCGGACGGATTGTTGTATGTGATTACCGATGAAGACGATGGGGCTTTACTGCGATTGGAGCCTGGCACGTAACCGTCAATTGGTGATTAGTGATCTTTGATCAGTGATTCGTTGTTGATTGACGATCGCTGATTGTTGATTGAAGGACGAGAAACGGAGGCGTGCGTACTCACGCCAATCGCCGATAAATCGACAATCACGAATCACAAATCAACAACGAATCAAAGATCACTATTCACTAATCACAAATGGCTATTTAGCAACCACCTTCCAAATCCGATTCCCCGTGTCATCCGACACCAACAACCCACCGTCGCGCGAGGTGAGCACGCCGACCGGACGTCCCCACTGCGTGATCGGCGCGCCGTTCGTGCCATCCTCTGAAAGGAATCCCGTCAGGAAATCCTCGATCGGGCCTGGCTTGCCGTTGACCATCGGGAAGAACGCGACGCGATAGCCCGAGGCGACGGATCGGTTCCACGATCCGTGGAGCGCGACGAAGCCGCCGTTGCGATAGCGCTGCGGGAACTGCGTCCCGGTGTAGAACGTGATGCCGAGCGCCGCGGAATGCGCTGGGAACAGCACGTCGGGGACGATCGTGCGCTTGACGAGATCCGGGAACGCGCCGACATAGCGCGGGTCGTAGTTGCTCCCGATGTAGGAATACGGCCAGCCATAGAAGCCGCCGTCCTTGACCGAGGTGGCGTAGTCGGGCACCAGGTCGTCACCGAGATTGTCCCGCTCGTTCATCGCGGTCCAGAGAACGTCGGTGCCCGGCTGCAAGGCGAGGCCAACCGGGTTGCGAATGCCCGATGCGAACACGCGATAGCCGGTGCCGTCGGGGTTGAACTCGAGGATCGCGGCACGGCGGCAGTCTTCGCCGGCATCGTTGTTCGACTGCGAGCCGACGGCGACGTACATCTTCGTGCCGGCGCGATTGAAGATCACGTTACGCGTCGAGTGGCCGCCCGTCGGCAGATCCATCAGCTTCTCGGGATCGCCCTGCGCCTGCAGATCGCCGTTCGCGTACTTGTAGCGCACGAGCGATCCGGTGTTGCCGACGTAGAGGTAGCCATCGTGAAACGCCATCCCGAACGGCGCGGCCAGCGTGCCAGCAGCGCGCTCGACGAAGTTGGGCGGAGGCGCGCACGCCGGCGCCGAGCTGCCAAGCACGGCCGGAGGCTGCCCGAATCCGGGCGGAGCTCCACCTTGACCGCGGCCGGCGCCGGCGCCGCGATTGCCGCCGCCACCGCCACCACCGCCGCGGGGCGGTGCTGCGGCGCCTTGCGCATAGGTGCCGCGCGCTTCGAACGTGCCGTCGTTGTTGGCATCACGCAGCACCGTGATGCTGTTGGTGCCTGGTGAGCTGACGAACAGGTCGCCGTTGGGTGCGTAGACCATCATTCGAGGCGACGGCAGGTCGGCGTATGCAGTGACGGTGAAACCCGCAGGCACCGATGGCATCGAGCCCTCGGCCCGCGTCGATCCGCGACTCGGTTTCGGGCTGGCCTTGCCGGGTGGCGGCAGTTTGCTTGCGACCGGCTGCGGCAGCACCGTGTTCTGTTGTGCGACAAGCGCACTCGTGACTGCGCCGACGACCGCACACGCCATGACGATCGACAGCCATTGATATCGACGTTCCGTTTGCATCACGGACTCCTGAATGAGAAGGCGTCGTGATCCTATCGCAAACGCGCAACGCTTGAGCTGGCGAACGCAACGACGCCCAGACGTTCCCCTATAATGCCGCCCATGAAACGCATCCCGATCGTACTCGCACTACTCGTGTGGCTGCCGCCGATGTCTGCCTCGGCGCAGCTGCTGGCCGCCAAAGAGGGTCCGATCGTCTACGGCCATCACCATCTGTACGTGACCAGCGTGGACGCGCACAAAAAGTTCTGGGCCGACACGCTCGGTGGTGCGGTGGTGACGATCGGGACCACCAAGCGGGAGATCGTTCGTTTCCCGAACGCGCTGGTGTTTCTGAACGCGATGGCGCCGAGCGGGCCCAGCAAGGGGAGCACGATGAATCACATCGGGTTCTCGGTGCCGAGCTTGCGGCCCGTGATCGACAAGGTGAAGGCCAATGGCTTCCGGATGGTCACCGCCGAAGAAGCGCCCGCTGGCATCAAGGTCGAGAACGACATCGGCCTCGCCTCGGGCGGCGATGTCTCCGGCATCGCGTACGCACTGGGACCTGACGGGGTGAAGGTGGAGCTCGTCGAAATCAAGAAACAGAGCGCGCCGATCGTGAGCCATCACATTCACTTCTTCGGCACACAGCAGAAGGAGATGCACGACTGGTACGTGAAGGTCTTCGGTGCCAAGCCTCGTGCGGGGCAGACGGGGACGTTCATCACGGCTGATCTGCCCGGTATCGGTCTGAACTTTTCGGCCTCGCCCGAACCGGTCGCGTCAACGCGCGGGCGCGTGATCGATCACATCGGGTTCGAGGTGAAGAACCTCGAGGAGTTCACGAAGAAGCTGGTCGCGCAGGGCATCAAGCTCGATCGTCCGTACACCAAAGTCGACGCGCTCAACATTTCGATCGCGTTCATCACCGACCCCTGGGGAACGTACATCGAACTGACCGAGGGGTTGGACAAGGTCAACTGAGGGTCACCTGATGCTCGTTTCCTGTTCGTCGGTGTTGGTCCCGGCGTTATATGCACAGTGACGGATAGACCAGTCCCGACCCCTGAAAACGTGTTCGCGCTGCTCGGCGCGATGAACGAGACGCGGCGACGGAGTGTCCTGCGCTCGCATCGCGACGTCCCGTTCAGAGGCGACGAGAAGCACGATCAGTGGGCGATGGACGTGCGGTCCGCGCTCGACGTTGCGCTCGAGCGCCTGACCGTCATCGAAGTGCGGCTCCAGACCGGCTCGGTCTCGGTGCCCCCGCCCTCGAGCGATTTCCTGCTGAAGCTGTTCGAGTCGAACGCGTTCGCGCGCTTCGTCAATTCCTACCTGTACTTCGGCATCCGTTTCATGGCGGCGCGTCTGCTGGGCCCGGAGAGCTACAAGCGTCCGCCGTTGCGGCGCCAGGATCTCCCGTCGAAGGACGAGACCACGCCGCCGTCTCCGGATCGCCGAGCGTTCGACATCAACGATGTGCCGTTCGCGCTGCCGTATCCGCCTCCGATCGATCCCGACCCGCTCACGATCGTCGGGGTCAATCAGCGCCAGCAGCTGATCGCCGACGAAGACGTCGAAGAAGCGCTCGCGTTCCTGGACGATTGTGTGCCCACGGGCCGGCCGCGGACGTCGGTGCCAGAGGCGAGTGCGCTCGTGGCGCAGCAAGCCCCGCGGTATGAGGCCGGGGTCTCGAGCGTCGAGAGCGACACGGCCTGGCAACTCGACTACGAACGCTGGCTGCGCGGCCTCGGTCACAACCCCGCGCACGCGGATTATTTCCGCCGCATCACCGACGGTCTTCGCAAGTTCATCCGATCGCGCGTCGACTTCTACACCGAGCTGGAGGGTCAGGCGTACATCGACTCGTTCCGCGTGTCGGGCCGGCTGCTGGACGCGACGGCGAAGAAGCCGCACACCGCGCGCTTCGGTCTGCTCGACCTCTACTGGCTGGCGCGGCTCTTTCGCGCCGAAGTCTCTTCAGTCGGTGTGGTCACCTACAAGGGGCGGTCGCTGCTGCGGCTGCTGGCCGAGCGCGCGCGCCTCGACGGCGAGGATCCCGCCGAGCTCGACGACGCGGTGTCGCTGCTCCGGGCCGTGTTCGATTTCACCTGCGACCTGATCCTGAACTCGGTGGCGATCGCGTGCGACCAGCTCGATCGCGCGATGAATCCCGAGACGTTTCCCGAGTGGCCGGCCGAAACCATCACCTGGCGGCGCGCCTACGACGAAGAGCTCGCCGAGGTGGCGCAGCAGCGTCACCGGCGCGGTTTTCCCGACAAGGGGTTGTTCACGAAACCGACGCTCGAGGCGACCGACTCGCCGGCGATGGTCGGCTGGAGTCAGCGGACTCGTACCGGGGAGCACCTCGAACATCTGATCGGCCTCGCGCTCTCCGGCGGCGGCATCCGCAGCGCCACTTTCAACCTCGGCGTGTTGCAGCGGCTGCAGGAGCTCGATCTGCTTCGCGGCGTCGACTACCTCTCGACGGTATCCGGCGGCGGCTACATCGGCAGCTGGCTGCTCGGCAACGTCCGGCGCACGCACTACTGGCTCAGCCAATTGACGGACTGGGAGCCGTCGATCGAACACCTGCGGCGGTTTTCCAACTACCTCGCGCCACGCCAGGGGCTGATGAGCGTCGACACCTGGACGATGTGGGCGAGTTGGGTTCGCAACGCGCTGCTCATCCAGTTGACCTGCGTTGTCTGGCTCTGGGTACTGCTCGTGCTGACGCGCATCAACGAGGCGGTCTTCACGTGGTCGGCGTTCAAGTGGCTGGCGGTCTTCCCGGGCAATCTGATTCTCGTGCCGCTCGTGCTGATGCTGACGATGGCCGTGGTCAGGAGCATCAGATCCGAAACCAGACCGATCAAGGAAAGTCGAGTGCTGATCTGGGGCGTGGCGCCGGTGTGGATCGGATCGTTCATCACAGCAGCGATGCTCTGGGCGGAGCACCCGATCGATCACCCGAGCTACTCGTCGGTGCTGCAGACGGCGTGGGCCCCGTGGTACTGGCCGCTCGCAGTCATGTACGTCAGCCTCGCGATTCTGTCGGCCTACTCGATCGACACCCGACGGAGCCGGGTCATCGCCTACGGTTACGGCGTTCTCACCGCTGCCGCCGCGATGACCGTGGTCTATCTCGGCTTTTGTGGCGTGCGCTGGCTGTTCGGCTACTGGGAGGGCGGAAATCATCCGGCGTGGATGGCGTATGTCTTCGGACCGCCGCTGGTGCTGTCCGCGATGACGCTGCCCATCATCGTGATCATCGGTTTGATCGGCACCGACTCGGAAGACTGGCGGCGCGAATGGTGGACCCGCTTCGGGTCCTGGATCGGCATCTGGGGAGTCGGCTTCATGCTCCTCAGTCTGACGAGCGTGTACGGACCATTCCTCACGCTTCGCGCATTCGATCAGTCCTGGGGGACGCCGCAGTGGAGCACCGTCCTCGGCTGGATCGCCACGGTGGCCGGCGGGTTGATGTCGGGCAACAGCGAGCGGACGACCGGCAACGAGGGGCGGACGCGAACGGCGGCGCTGCTCGAGTGGTTCTCGAAGATCGCCGCGATCGTCTTCATCATCGGCGCCGTGCTGATCGGAGCGACGATTCTGCATGTGCTGCTCACGACGATCTTCACGGGCGACCAGATCTCGGCCGCGATGTACTGGCAACATCTGGTCGATCTCGACACGCGTGAATATCTGTGGGCATGCCTGGCTCTGGTCGTCATCGCCGTCGTGTTCTCGTGGCGGTTCGAGATCAACATCTTCGGGTTGAATCAGTTCTATCGGAACCGGCTCGTGCGCTGCTACCTGGGCGCGACGCGTTGGCGGATGGGACTGCGGCGGCCGCACGCCTTCACCGGCTTCGATCAGCAGGACGATCTCGATCTGTCCGATTTCAGAAACCCGGCCTCGTCCGATCCGGCGAACCCGCCGCCGCCGCACCGCTCGTATCGCGGGCCCTTTCCGATCCTGAACGGCGCGTTGAATCTCGGCGGCAGCTCCGACCTCGGCGTGCACACCCGTCACAGCGCGTCGTTCGTCTTCACGCCGCTGCGGGCCGGCTCGGATCGCAAGGCGGTCGGCTACGCCCCGACGCATTCGAACGTGCCCAATGGACGCGTGTTCGCGGGCGGAGTGAAGCTGGGGCAGGCCGTGTCGGTCTCAGGCGCGGCGGCGAGCCCGAACATGGGCTACAGCACGTCTCCGCTCGTCGCATTCCTGCTGACGATCTTCAATGTGCGGCTGGGGTGGTGGTTCCCGAATCCGGGCAAGCGCCTGTGGTGGTTGTCGCGGCTGCCCATCAGCACCTGGTATCTCGTCAAGGAGATGTTCGGCCTTGCCGACGAGACCAACCACTTCATCAACGTCTCGGACGGCGGCCATTTCGAGAACCTCGGGATCTACGAGCTGGTGCGCCGCCGCTGCAAGGTGATCATCGCGTGCGACGCGGAATGCGATTCGAGCCTGGCGTTTGGCAGCCTGGGCAACGTGATCCGACTCTGTGAGATCGACTTCGACGCAAAGATCGAGATCGACGTCGACCCGATCCGTAAGCAAACGGACACCGGCTACAGCCGCTCGCATTGTGCGGTGGGGAAGATCTTCTACTCGAACGGCAGCACCGGTTATCTGATCTACATGAAATCGTCGCTGACGAGCGACGAAGACGCGAGCATCGAGCAGTACCACGCCGCTCACAAGGCCTTCCCGCACGAATCGACGGGCGATCAGTTCTTTGCCGAGGATCAGTTCGAGAGCTACCGTCGCCTCGGCTATCACGTCGCCAAACTGACGTTCCGCGACGTCGAGCACGAGCGCAGCCTCGTCGAGATGGCGCGCAACCTGTTCACGCTGTGGACGCAGTCGCCCGATGGCAGTTCGTTCGTGGCGCAGGCCGAGCAGCTCGATGCGATCTGGGAGCGCTTCCGCACCTCGCCGATGCTCGAAGGGCTGCTGGGGGAACTGATGGCCAACCGGCCGAGCCCGCTACCCGATCCGATCCCGGGCACCATCCGCGGCGAACAGCTCGCGGCATGTCTCGAGCTGATTCAGCTGATGGAGAACGTGTTCATCACCCTGCAGTTGGATGACTTCTGGACGCATCCCGACAATCGCGGATGGGTGGCGCTGTTCACAAGCTGGGCGAGGAGCGGCACCTTCCGCGCCGCATGGAAGCAGACGTGCCATACGTTCGGCAGCGCGTTCGTGTACTTCTGCGAACATCGGCTCGGGCTCTAGAGGGCCGGCGCTTCGCGCCGGTGGGGCTGGCGCTGCGCGCCAGTGAGGCGAGCGCTCCGCGCTCGTGGGGCAGACGCTTGTGTTGGGTGGCGCTTCGCGCCGGTAGGGCGGGTGGGTCGGCCGCTTCGCGGCCGTAGGCCGGTCCGCTGTCGCGGACCGGTGACCCCCACGCGTCCGAAGGACGGGCCCCACGCGCCCGAAGGGCGCGCCCTACGCGTCCGAAGGCCGCGCCCTATCGTGAGACCGTGAATCTCTCTTCACGTAGCAACTGTCCGTCCGCATTTCGCAGCTCGACGCGCCACGCGCCGGCGCGCCGGGCGTTCGAGGTCCTGCGGCTGAAGGTGCGGTAGCCGCCGCTATTGGGTTGCACGTCCAGCGTGACGCTTTGCTCCAAGCGACCGTCGAAGTACCACCGATGCTCCACCGTGGTCGGGCCTGCCGACACGATCCGTGTGTAGAAGAACATCGTCCCTGGCGCCGCGGGATCGCCGAGCGGTGCACACTCCCATTGCCCGCGGGTCGAGAGCGTCCGGCAGAGGCGGGCGTCTGCCACCGCGATTCCGGCAGCCGACGCAGTTGATGTCGCGCGGCTGGGTGCAGCCGGCGGCGTACTCGGCGTCGCACGTACGCTGGGCGTCGACGGCACAGCGGCGTTCGTGTCGGCCGGCGGGGGAGCGGCCGTCGTGTCAGGTGGCGGCGGAGCGGCGGTCGTCGATGGTTCGTGATCTGCCGGCGCTTCGTTCGACGTGAGTGACGACCAAGCCATCAACCCGACGAAGACGATCACGAAGCTGGCGACGAGGAGCGCGAGCGCTCCCAGCGGCAACGCGCTCGATGGTCGATCGGGAACGCGTCGCGAGACCGGTACTTGTTCTACCGTATGCATTGGCTCCGCGGCGCGCGCCGGCGCGGCGTAGGTTGGTCCGTGTTCTATAGGCCCGGCATCTACCGGCGTGGGCGAATCGAGCTGAAGCGGCATCGGCGCGGCCGCGGACGCAGACTCTTGCGATTGTTCGGGGGCCTCAGTCGTTTGAGAGGGCGCAGTGTCATCCGGGCCTTCAGTGTCATCCGGGCCTTCAGTGTCGGCCGGGTCTTTAGACCCGGCATCAACCTGCTCGACAGCCCCCTCACTCGCGGAAGCAGGTGAGTCGATCGATCGGCCATTGGCCACGCAGAACTCTTCGAGGTTCTGCCGGCTCGTCTCGACGAACGGGTGATCGGCGGGAAACGCGCTCGTCGCGATCGCATGCGCGCGCCGGTACGACGCCTCGGCCTCATCGATCTTGCCGGCGCGCTCGCACACGACACCGAGGTTGTTGAACGTGTTGGCGAGATCGGGATGTGCCGAGCCGAGCGTGCGCTCCTGCACCGCCGCCGCCTCGCGCA
This sequence comes from Vicinamibacterales bacterium, assembly GCA_035649395.1. Lineage (GTDB taxonomy): Bacteria > Acidobacteriota > Vicinamibacteria > Vicinamibacterales > UBA2999 > Gp6-AA40. Next base: position 4,172 of record DASRJR010000350.1, on the reverse strand, counting down.
GCAATCGTTCAGCCGTGGCGTAATCGCTGATAGCCGCGGCTGCTTCGGCGGCGGCGAGAATCGGACGAGCTTCAGTCGTGTCCATGCGTAGGTGTGGGGGCCGAGATCGAATTATAGGCAAGCGCTTCGTACCCTGCGATTGAATCTGAGACTCGCTCTCAAGCTTCGCGATCGCGACGACGTGCGCTACCGTGCCCGTCGTGATCGCACGCCCGTTCACATGCGCGTGGGCAGCGCTCTGCATCGCCTCGCTGATGACGATCGCGACGGTGCGTGCTTCGCAGGACGAGCACACGCCGCCGACGTCGCTGGAGAAGGCGCTTCCGCCCGATGCCGACGGCGAGCAGATCTTCAGGAATGCGTGTGCCACCTGCCACGCGGCCGATGGTCGCGGGTCGCCATCCGCCATCGTCGGGTTCGATCTGCCGCTGCCCAACGGGCACGAGTTCCCTGACTTCACCGATTGTCCGACCAACACCGTCGAGCCGCTGGGCGACTGGCTGGCGGTGGCGCATCGCGGTGGCCCGGTGCGCGGTCTCGACCGGCACATGCCCGCGTTCGGCGACGCGCTCTCGGACGATCAGCTCGAACGCGCCGTCAAGTATCTGTGGACGTTCTGTGACAACCCGTCGTGGCCGCGCGGCGATCTGAACCTGCCGCGCGCGTTCTTCACGGAAAAGGCGTTCCCGGAGAACGAGCTCGTGTGGAACACCGGCGTGACCACCGCCGGCACCAAGGCGGTCGCGAACGAGCTTGTCTACGAGCACCGTATCGGTGCGCGCGCGCAATACGAGGTCCGGGTGCCGTTCGACCTCCAGCAGAGTGCACCCGGCGCTGCGTGGAGCCGCGGCCTCGGCGACGTCGAAGTCGCGCTGCGGCACACGCTGTATCACAGCTACCCGCGCGGCAGCATCTTCGCGGCGGGCGGGGCCGTGACGCTGCCGACCGGCAAAGAGCACCTCGGACTGGGCAACGGCTTCACCGTGTTCGAGCCCTTCGCGATGTGGGGGCAGATCGTGGCCAGCAGCGGCTTCGTGCAAGTGCACGCCGGCTACGAGATTCCATCAGACCAGACCAACGGCGCCAACGAAGGCTTCGTGCGAACGGCGGTTGGCTTCACGGTCGCGCAGGATCAGGGGTTCGGCAGGGCGTGGTCGCCGATGATCGAGGTCCTCGCGGCCAAGCCTGAGAGCGCCCGCACCGAGTGGGATGTCGTGCCGCAGGTGCAGGTGTCGCTGAGCAAGCTGCAGCACGTGCTACTCAACGTCGGCGTTCGCGTTCCGCTCAACGAGCGAGAGGAGCGCAAGCCGCAAATTCTCACCTACTTCCTGTGGGACTGGTTCGATGGCGGCCTGTTCCAGTTCTGGCGATGAAGGAAGCGCTCGCGATCTCGCTCTGGTTGGTGTCGATCCTGTTCGCGGCCGCGCGGGCCCAGGAAGTCGGGCCGCGTCCAGGCGGCCACGATGCCGGCGAGCGTGGCGGCGACGTGGTCAAAGCCGGCCGCTCCGACGTGCATCGAGCGCTCTCGTTGTTCACGCACTCAGAGAACTGTGTCGGTTGCCACAACAACCTGACGACGCCGGCGGGCGAGGACGTGTCGATCGGGTCGACCTGGCGGTCGACGATGATGGCCAACGCCGCGCGCGATCCGTACTGGCAGGCCGGCGTGCGGCGCGAAACGATCGATCACCCGTCACACGCCGCCGAGATTCAAGACGAATGTGCGGCGTGCCACATGCCGATGGCGCAGAAGATCTCGCGCGCGTCGGGGCGGACGGGCGAGGTGTTCGCGCATCTGCCCATCGGGCGGTCGAGCCGTTCTCCGCTGCAGGCGCTCGCCGCCGATGGCGTCTCCTGCAGCGTCTGCCATCAAATCGCGCCCGACGGTCTCGGCACACGCGACAGCTTCAACGCCAACTTCCGCCTGAAGGCGACGCCGCCCGACGGCGCCCGCATGATTTTTGGACCGCATCGCGTCGATGCCGGACGCAAGACGATCATGCGGTCGGTGACCGGCTTCGTGCAGGCCGAGGCGCCGCACGTGAAGCAGTCCGAGCTGTGCGCGTCGTGCCACACGCTCATCACCACGGCATATGGTCCTGGCGGCGAGGTCGTCGGGTCGCTCCCCGAGCAGATGAACTATCAGGAATGGCAGCACAGCGACTTCAACAAGGAGGGGCGTGCATGCCAGTCGTGCCACATGCCGGTGGCGTCGGGTCCGATTCGTGCGGCGTCTGTGCTCGGTGACGCCCGCGACACGCTGGCGACGCACGTCTTCGTCGGCGGTAACGCACACATGGTGCGACTGCTCAACCGGTATCGCACCGAGCTCGGTGTCGCCGCGCTCCCGGCGGAGCTCGAAGCGACGGCGCGCGCGACCGCGCGTCAGTTGGAGCGCGACACTGCGGCGATGAGCGTATCGACGCCGGTGCTGACCGGCTCTTCGACTTCGCTCGGGGCACGTCCCACGCTGTCGTTCGACGTCGAGGTGCGCAATCTCACCGGACACAAGTTCCCGACCGGCTACCCGTCGCGGCGGACGTGGCTGCATGCGACCGTGCGCGACGAACAGGGACGGGTCGTCTTCGAGTCGGGTGCCATTGACGACGCCGGCGCGATCGCCGGCAACGACAGCGACGTTGACCCGCTCACATTCGAGCCGCATTACGACCGCATCAGCAGGGCCGACCAGGTCCAGATCTACGAGCCGATCCTCGGTGATCGGCGCGGCGTGCCGACGACAGGGCTGCTGACGGCAACGCAGTACTTGAAGGACAACCGCCTGTTGCCGCGAGGATTCGACAAGGCCACGGCCGATCCCGAGATCGGTGTCTATGGTGACGCCGCGCGCGACGCGGACTTCATCGGCGGCAGTGATCGCGTGCACTACGCGGTCGAGGTGAGCGGGCGCGGCCCCTACACGGTTGAGGTCGAGCTGCGGTATCAATCGATCGCGTACCGGTGGGCGCACAACTTGAGGCGCTACGATGCACCCGAACCGAAGCGCTTCGTGGGGTATTACGAGGCGACGTCGGCCGGGTCATCGGTCGTCGTCGCGAAAGCCACGACGAGACTCGAATCCGAAACGCGTTAGACCCGCCGATATAGAATCCGCCCTAGGTCACAGCGGGAGGGTTCATGAAACGCACTCACTCGATCGCGGCGCTCGCGGGGTTCAGCGTGGCTGCCGCGTTTGTTGCGATCAGCCATCACAGCACGCGCCTCGTCGAAGCCGCCGCGCCGCGCGGAGAGCACGCGGGACACGTCATGACTGCGGCGGAGCACGTCGCGCACATGGCCGCTGCGGGAAACATACACGCCGCGCACGCGATGGACGAGGCCAAGTGGGCGAGGCGACAGGCGGCGCCGGCGAACGCGTCGCTACCACCTGACGACATGGGCGCCGCGGCGCGTCTGGCCTCGTCCCCGCGCAAGGGTGAATTCGTCAAGATCGACGCCGGCGGCACGCCGATGAACACGTGGGTCGTGCGTCCGGCCGGCACCGGTCGCGCGCCGGTCGTGCTCGTGATTCAGGAAGTGTTCGGGTTGAGCGACTGGATTCGCGGCGTGGCCGATCAGCTCGCGGCGGAGGGCTTTATCGCGGTCGCACCCGATCTCCTCTCCGGAAAGGGACCCAACAGCGGTGACTCATCGTCGTTCGGTGGGCAGCAGGAGATGGTGAAAGCGACGCTCTCGTTGCCGGCGCCGGAGATCGTCGCGCGCCTCAAAGCCGCACGCGACTGGGCGCTGAAGCAGCCCCGCGCGAACGGCAAGAGCGCGACGATCGGCTTCTGCTTCGGCGGCAACCAGAGCTTCGCGATGGCCGTTGCCGAACCATCGTTGAACGCGGCGGTCGTGTACTACGGAACGGCGCCGACCGATGCCCCGGCGGCGGGCGGGGGCGGGCGAGGCGCGGGAGGCGGAGGAGCGCCGCCGGCCTTCGTGCCTTCGGACTCACTGAAGGCGATCAAGGCGCCGGTGCTCGGACTCTACGGCGGGCTGATGCAGGACGCGCGCATCGGCAACACCATCGCCGCGACCGAGATGAAGATGAAAGAGCTTGGGAAGATGTACGAGCCGCACGTGTTCGACGGCGCGGCGCACGGCTTCCTACGCGCCCAGAGCGGCAACGACGGCGCGAACATGCGAGCGAGTCAACAGGCCTGGCCTCT
>DASRJR010000349.1:0-4012 GCA_035649395.1 Vicinamibacterales bacterium | reverse complement strand
CTGGTTGAGCGCAGGTGCTGACGAGTTGTCCGTACGCCCCGAGGTCCTCGTCGCGGTGATCCACGCGCTCACCGAAGGGCTGATGTTTCAGCGCTTCCTGACACCGGACCTCATTTCAGACGAGGTCTTTCGCGCCGCGTTCCACGCACTGGCCGTGAGCCGGCGAAGCGAGTAGACCTCCAACTCACGCCTCCTCGCGGCTTGACACGGTCACGAGAGGGGCATATACGTCTGTCGCAATTGTCGAACGCAAGATTCGCAAAGCGAAGCGTCATCCTCATACAGAACAACAAACGGAGGCACGATGAGAAGCGGGGTCAAAGTCGTACTCAGCGCAGCGTTATTGCTGCTCCTGACGTCATCGGCGGCGTACGCGCAAGCGACGATCGCCGGCGTCGTGAGGGATTCGTCTGGCGCCCTGCTGCCTGGCGTCACCGTCGAGGCCACCAGCCCGTCGCTGACGGAGAAAATCAGGACGGTGGTCAGCGACGCCACGGGCCAGTACCGCATCGTCACCCTTCCGCCCGGCAGCTACACGGTGACGTTTTCGCTGACCGGATTCAAGACGATCAAGCGCGAGGACGTGATGGTTTCGGGCTCCGGCGTGATTCCGATCAACGCCGAGCTGAGCGTCGGCGCACTGCAGGAGACGATTACCGTGTCAGGCGCCTCACCAGTCGTGGACACGCAGACCACGCGTCGCGAGGTCGTCGTCAATCAGGAGACGATCAACGCGCTGCCGATCACGCGCAACTACGGCGGCGTGCTCTACGCGACACCGGGATTGACCGTGCAGCCCGGCGTCAATAACAACGCGCTGATGCCGGGGATGTCGCTGTTCTCGGCGCACGGCGGGATCAGCACCGAGGGACGTGTGTTCGTCGATGGTGTCTCGGTCAACGGGCCGTTCGGGCAGAACAGCGTCACGCAATTCGCATTCGACGTCGCGAATGCGCAGGAGATGCAGGTGCTCGTCGGCGGGGGACTGGGTGAATCGGAAACGGGCGGACCGATCGCAAACATCATCCCGAAGTCGGGGGGCAACCGCCTCGCCGGCAACTTCTTCATCAGCGGGACGACGTCGACGTTCCAGGGGAACAACGTCAACGACACGCTGCGAAATCAGGGGATTGCGAACCCGCCAACGGTAAGGAAGAACTGGGATGGCAGCGCCGGTGCAGGCGGGCCCCTCCTGCAGGATCGGTTGTGGTTCTTCGGCAATTTCCGCACCGTCGGGATCGCGCAGGTCGTTGCCGCCGGGATGGGCCCCAATCGCTACCTCGCTGATGCGACGCAGTGGGGCTACGGCGCCGAGCCAGGGGTCGAAACGCGGTTTACCGAATCGAAGCTCGATATGTCGGGGCGATTGACAGGTCAGGTGACGCCGCGTCAGCGAGTGACCTTCTCGTATCAGCCTCAGTACCGGTGTCTCGGCTCAACGTTGACAACGAGCACAGATGGGTGTCGGGTGCGGGGAAGCGAGTGGATTGGCGCGCCGGCCACTTCGGAAACCATCGCGCCCGAGGCTGGGCCCGGCTATCAGGACGGTCCTGTGAGCCTGACGCAGGCAACCTATACGTCGCCGGTATCGAGTCGTCATCTGATCGACGCCGCGATCTCGCGCTTCTGGTACGGAATCATCGGCTCGGGTCACATGCCGCCGGATGCGCCGATGGGACTGATTGGCGTGACGGAGAGCTCAAATATCTACGGGCGTCCGAACAGTTCTTACCGGGCTCCCTATGGGTGGGGCGAGTACGACACCGTTTCCTGGAACTGGCGCGCCGCCTGGTCCTACGTCACTGGTGGACACAGCGCGAAGCTCGGATACCAGGGCACTGAGATGAAGTACGACTGGGTGAACTACACCAATCCCAGTCTGCTGCGTTACACCTTCAACTCCGCCGCGCCGGCGACCGCATCCTGCGTCGTCCAGAACGGCACACGGCTGTGTCCGACGGGCGTGAACTACTCGTTGTCAGAGGATTTCGAGAACGCCAACCGCGCCGTGGCTCACTCCGTGTTCATCCAGGATCAGTGGACCCGGAGTCGGATGACGCTGCAGGGCGCACTCCGTTACGACTACGTCTACAGCTGGGCGCCGGCCGAGCACAACGGCACCGATCAGACGACGCGCTTCAATTCCAATCCGGTCCGGTTCGCTCGGACGGACAGCGTGACCGGCTACCACGATCTCAGCCCGCGCTTTGGCGTCGCGTACGACCTGTTCGGCGATGGCAAGACCGCGGTCAAGGCGAGCGCCGGACGGTATCTCTCGGCAGCCACGGCAGACGGCGTCTATTCGTCGCAGAGCCCGGCGGGCAACTTCGTTCGCACCGTTACCAACCGATCGTGGACCGACTCCGACGGCGACTTCGTCGTCGACTGCGATCTGCTGAGTACGGCGGCACAGAACAACGCCGCGACCGGCGGTGATGTCTGCGGCGCGCTCGTAGGTGCGAACTTGAACTTCGGCAACCTCAATCCCAATGTCGCGACGGTCGATCCGGACATCCTGCATGGCTGGGGAGTCCGCCCGTACAACTGGCGCTTCGGCGGCTCCGTGCAGCACGAGCTCTATCCGGGCGTGTCGCTCGAAGTCGGATACAACCGCCGCACGTGGGGGAACTTCCAGGTCACGTACAACACCCTCGTCGGGCCGGCGGACTACGACACGTGGACGGTTCCAGTGCCGAGCAACCCGAATCTGTCCAACTCCGGCAGCACGGCCTCGTTCGTGGCCATCACGCCCGCCGCAGCGAACCGCGGCGTCCAGGACTTCCAGACGAAGGAGACGAACGTAGCCGGTGAAGCGCGGACGGCGTACTGGCACGGAATCGATGTCAACGGCACGGCTCGGCTGCGCGGCAATCTGACGGTGCAGGCGGGCACGTCGACTGGTCGCGGTGTGCGCAATACGTGTGCACTGTGGCAAGCGCGTCCACAGTTCTCGATCAGCAACAACACCGCGCAGCGGCTCGATGCGTGCGATGTGTCCGAACCCTGGATCACCACATTCCGCGGGCTCGCGTCCTATCGGATCCCGAAGGCCGACGTGCAGGTCAGCTCGACGATCCGCTCGGCGCGAACCACCGCGAGTGAGAATGCCAGCAACGGCTCGTCGTTGAGCGCCAACTACCAGCTGCCGAACACGGTCGTGCAGACATTGCTTGGCCGTCTGCCGGCGGGAGCGCAGGCGACCGGCACGACGACGGTCAACCTGCTCGCGCCGAGCGAGCTGTATCCGCTGACGCGGCGAACCGAGGTCGACATCCGGATCGCGAAGATTCTCCGGCTCGCCGGGGCGCGGTTCGATCTGGGCGTCGACGTCTACAACCTGTTCAACGCCAACGCAACGACGACGTATCAGCAGACCTACCTGTTCACCGACAACGGCGCGACCTGGCTCAACCCGACGGCGATCCTCGGGCCGCGGCTCGCGCGGTTCAACGCGACGGTGACGTTCTAGAACGGAGTTGGGTAGCTTTTGCATTCACGGCGCCCTTGAAACTACAATGTAGTTCAAATGTCTCAGACGCCCGCGCTCGGCGAATTCGAGCAGGTCGTGCTGCTCGCCATCCTCCGGCTCGGTCCCGAGGCCTATGGGGTGACCATCCGGCGGGAGATCGCGGCCTGCACCGAACGCGACCCGGCGCCGGGTGCGCTCTACACGACGCTCGATCGCCTCGAAGACAAGGGGCTGGTCACGTCGAGATACGGCGATCCCACGCCGGAGCGCGGTGGCCGCGCGAAGCGGTACTTCACCGTGACGGCTCGCGGTGTTCGTGCCGTCGCACGGGCGCAGCGCGCCTATCAGCGGCTGTTGAAAGGGCTCGTCCTTCCGGGAGTTGCGCATGCGTAGCGATCGACTGGCCGAGGCCGTGCTGTCGATGGTGGCACCGGCCGAGCGCGCCGCATCAGCCGTTGGCGATCTCGCCGAGGACGCCGATGTCCGTGGCGCGTTCTGGTTCTGGCGATCGGTGGCACGACTTGCGCTGGCGCTGCTCGCGCG
>DASRJR010000348.1:0-6728 GCA_035649395.1 Vicinamibacterales bacterium | reverse complement strand
GTGCCTATCGATCTCGCTCACGTGACAACCGCGTTCGAACTCCCACAGGCTCGCATCGTTCGAAACATCGGTCTCGTCCGAGGCATCGTCGTGCGGTCGCGCAGCATCGTTGGCAACATCGGCGCCTCGCTTCAGACGTTGGTCGGCGGGAACATCACGCTCTACACGGAGCTGTGTGAGCGGGCTCGTTCCGATGCGTTTCGGCTCATGCTCGAACATGCCGCCGAGTCTGGCGCCAACGCCGTCGTGGGAGTTCGCTACGACGCGAACGAAGTCACCGCAGGCGTGACAGAGGTCCTGGCCTACGGAACGGCAGTGATCGTGGAACGAGCGTAGATGTGTTAGGCGGGTGCTATCATCGCCGAGTCATGATCGCAAGGGTTGTCACGGTCCGTCGAATCGGCATCGCTAGAGCGCTTGTGTTCTGCGGCGTGCTGACGATCGCAGAGGCGCAACCCTTCGACTCGCTGGCACTCGCTCAGGGCAAGCCTTCGGCTTGGAAGCAGCCGATGACGCCATGGGGCGAGCCCGACCTACGAGGCATCTGGCCACTCAATCATCTGATCAGCACGCCATTCCAGCGGCCTGAGAAGTTTGGCGATCGCCGGTTCCTGACCGACGAGGAGTTCGCAGCGGCGCAGAAGAGCGCGGAAGATCGCAACACGCGCTTCCTCTCGGGTGCGATCCCTCAAGCCGACGCGGGTCAGGCCACCCGGCAGACGTCGTTGATGATCGATCCGCCAAACGGACGCTTCCCGGAACTCACGGCCAAGGGCAAGGACCTCTACGACCAGATGCGCGGCAGCTACAAGCCGGGACAGACGGTCTTCGACAGCCCTGAGGATTTCGACAGTTGGGATCGATGCATCACCCGCGGACTTCCCGTATCGATGCTGCCACGCAACTACAACAACGGCATCCGCATCATGCAGTCACCGGGTTACGTGATCATCCTTCTCGAGATGGCCCACGAGGCCCGCATCATCCCGACCACGAAGCGTCCCGCGCTCGATGGTTCGATCAGGCAGTATCTCGGTGAGTCGAGAGGACGCTGGGCAGGAAACACGCTGGTCGTCGAGACGTCCAACTTCAACGGCAAGACCGCGATGACCAACCTGGGGGTCCCGGGTTCACCCGCATTGACGCCATCGACGCCGAACCTGCGCTTCACCGAGCGCTTCACGCGCACGGCGAACGACACCATCGACTATCACATGACCGTTGAGGATCCGGAGATCTTGACGACGGGGAAGTGGTCGGCGGCGTATCCGATGAAGCTCGATAACGACTACAAGATGTACGAGTACGCTTGCCACGAGGGCAACACGGCCATCCGCAACTACATCGAGACGTCGCGGTTCGAGCGCGCGCAGAAGAAGTAGTGACAGATGCCTCTGCCTCCGGGCACTCGCATCGGGCTCTACGAGATCGTCGCCTTCATTGGCGCGGGTGGAATGGGCGAGGTGTATCGCGCCAATGACACACGGCTGAACCGTCAGGTTGCGATCAAGTTCCTGCCCGCGACGCTAGCCGATGCGGAGGCGCGCCGCCGATTCCAGCGCGAAGCCCAGGTCGCCTCGTCCCTGAATCACCCGCACATCCTCACGGTCTACGATGCCGGCGAGGTCGACGATCGCCAGTATCTCGTCACCGAGCTCATCGACGGCGGCACGCTCAGCGACTGGGCGAGCGCCGCGCCACGTTCGTGCCACGAAATCGCCGACCTCTTGAGCGGCGTCGCCGACGGTCTGGCAGCTGCCCACGAGGCGGGCATCGTGCATCGCGACATCAAACCTGCCAATGTGCTGGTCGCCAGGAATGGCTATGCGACGCTGGTGGACTTCGGCCTCGCGAAGCTGCACGAACCGGCCGACGATCAGCGTCCCACGGCCACTGCAGTCAACACCCGGGTCGGCCTCGTGGTCGGCACGGTGCCGTACATGTCGCCGGAACAGGCCGTGGGCAAGCACCTCGATCATCGCAGCGACGTGTTTTCGTTCGGTGTGATGCTCTATGAGCTCGTCGCGCGTCATCGTCCGTTCGAGGGACCCACCGACCTGCACGTGTTGGGGCTGATTCAGCACGGCGAGCCCGCCGCGCTCGTCGACACGGTTCCCGCCGGCCTTCGAGCCCTGATCGCGAAAGCGCTCGCCAAGGATCCCGATCGCCGTTACCAGTCGATGAAGGAGCTCGCGGCCGATCTCAAGCGCATTCGCCAGACGACGGATCGCGATATCGTCGTTCCCGTTCCGGCGCCATCACCTCGGCGAAAACGAGCGCTTCTGGCGGGGATCGTCGCCGCCATCATCGTCGGTAGTGCGGTGGTGGTGTGGCGTCTCTGGCAACTGGACTACTTCTGGACGAATCCGCTCGACGGCGTCGTGGTGCAGCGGCTGACAGATTTTTCCGGCGACGAGATCGATGCGGCGATTTCACCAGACGGCAACCTCACGGCGTTTCTCTCGGATCGAGACGGGACGTTCGATGCCTGGATTTCCCCAACGGGCAGCGGCAGATTCGTCAACGTCACCAAGGGGCTCTTTCCCGTTTTGGTTCCCGGTCCGATTCGCTACGTAGGGTTCTCGGACGACAACTCGCAGCTCTGGTTTATCGAGCAGGTGTCGGTGCGACCAAATCGCAATCGCGTATGGCTCACCCCGGTCGTTCCGGCGGAACATCGTCGGTTCCTGGAAAGCGGGTTGAATCCTGCGTGGTCGCCAGATCGAACGCGCCTGGTGTACCACACGCCCGACGATGGCGACCCGATTTTCATTGCCGATCGGAACGGCAACAACCAGCGCCAGATCTACGTCGACAGACCCGGCATCCACAACCATTTCCTGACGTGGTCGCCGGACGGACGCTACATCTACTTCGTCGGAGGCGTGGTCACGACGGACGAAATGGACCTCTGGCGCTTCCCCGTGCCCGCAGACGGTGCGACGGCCGTGCCCGAACAGATCACCCACCACAATTCCAGTGTCGCTTATCCGACCTGGCTCGATTCGCACACGCTCATCTACTCGGCCACCGCTGATGACGGCTCGGGCCAGTGGCTCTACGCGATGGACGTTCGACACCGGATCCCGCATCGCGTCAGTTCCGGGATCGCCGAACAGTATCTGTCCGTCAGTGCCACGACTGATGCGCGGCGTCTCGTCGTGACCGTCGCGATGCCGCTCGCCAGTCTGTGGAGCGTGCCGGTCTCGAGTGAAATGCAGCCCGAATCCTCGGTTCGAAGCTTCACGGCGCCGAACGCTCGCGCCCTCAGCCCACGCTTCGGACCTGACTACGTCCTGATGCTGTCCAGCAAAGGCGGGGCAGACGGTCTCTGGAAGATGAGTGGAGATCTCGCTCAGGAACTGTGGAGAGGGTCCGACGGTGGGCTGGTCTCGCCGCCCGCCGTCTCTCCGGATGGAACGCGGATCGCGTTCGCCTATCGCAAGCAGGGTCGTGCCGCGCTCTCCGTGATGAGCGCAAACGGCACGGACATCCGTCTGTTGACCGACGAGGTCGATGTCCGCGGATCCTTCTCGTGGTCACCGGACGGCCAATGGATCGTGTTTGCAGGGGCGTCCGCAGCGAAGCGCACACGCGTCTTCAAGATCGCGGCGTCAGGCGGTGCTCCGACACCATTAACCGATGGCCTCGCCACGCACCCGTTGTGGTCGCCCGACGGCCGGTTCATCCTGTACTCCGAGCCGGCCCAAGGTTCCAGGGTGCAGGTGAAGGCGATGACGCCAGAAGGAAAGCCATATCCGTTTCCGGAATTGTGGGTCAGCTATCAAACGACGAGTCCGTATCGTTTCGTGCCCGGCGCACAGACGCTGATCTACTTGAAAGAAGGAGACCTCCGTCACAAGAACTTCTTCCGTGTCGACCTGACCACCGGAGAAGAGCGTCAGATCAGCGACCTGCGATCCGGCTTCGAGGTTCGTGACTTCGACATCGCCCCCGATGGCAGCCGAATTCTCTTCGACCGGCGGCGCATGAACTCCGACATCGTGCTGATGGATCGCGACACACGCAAATGATCTGGAGATCGGTCCTTCGTGCTCTACGCCTGAGTGTCTACTTCGCGGGAAGCAGCGACTGCCAGTTGACGAGTGCGAACGAGCGCGGCTTGGCGGACTCCAGGAGGAGGAATCGCCGTCCGTCGGCGGAGGGCAGGAAGTCCTGGCCGCTGCCCGGCACCACTCTGACGGGTGCGCCGACGGAGATCTGACCGCGTTGATGCGAGACGGGCGCTTCCATGATCCACGCATCGGGCGAGAGAAAGAACAGTCGCGAGCCGTCCGTGCTCCACTTCGGGAGCGTGCCGCCGGACTGCGACACGCGCTGCGACGACGCCGCACCCGGAAACGCCTGCACGTACACCTCCGGCGGGCCGCTCGCATCTGAAACATAGGCGACCATCGTCGCGTCCGGTGAGAACCGCGCGAAGCTTTCGGTCGCAGGGGTCGCCGCAACCGCGGACGGTGCGCCGCGAGCCTGCAGATCGATCGCCAGGATGTCGTAGCGGCGCTCGGCTGTCACCGCACTGACCAGCACGTGACGCTCGTCAGGCGACCAGTCGTCGACGCGTTCGAGTCCTGGAATCGATTCGATGACGGTCCTCGGGGGCACGTTGCTCCCGACGTCCGTCACTTGCAAGGTGTCGGCGGATCGGAAGAGCAGTCGCCGGCCGTCGCGCGACCATCGACCGTGGTCTTCCCATGCTGACGTGGCCGCGACGCGCATCGTCGCTCCAGTGTCGAGGCGAATCGTCCAGACGTCGGCGCCGTTCGAGCCGGGGCCGAGACTCCCAAGGGCCAGCTGCAGGTCGTCGTGCATCGCCAGCGTCGTCCCGCTCTGGCCCACCATCGATCCCGGCACCGGAGTGCGTCGGCCGACACGATCGATCCAGACGAGGGGCGAGGTCACCTCGGAGGCCCCGATCGTCACCCATGACATCAGCAGCTCGTTGGCAAAGACGCGTTGGCTGGCCGCATCGCCGATGGGGATTGGTTGACCGACGAGCGCGGCCGTGGCGTCCAGTCGTTGCGCCACCAATTTCTCCCGCAGGTTGTAGAGCACATACCCGCGCACGTAGCCAGCGGGAGAAACGTCGGGCGCGAGCAGGCGTCGATTGCCGGTCTTCGGCTCCACGAGATACATGCCCGGTCGGTCACCAATACCCTGCGCCAGGATCTGGCCGTCCGGCATGAGCACATGATTCCGCAGCGATGTCCCCAGCTCTCGGACGGCACCACCATCCGGCGGCACCATCTGGAGCGCCGGCCCTGTGCCGCCGCGAGGAAGGTCGGCGACGACGATGCCGTCGGGGCCCCACTCGACGCTCCGCACGTCGCGAAACTGGATCAGCCGCGTGACGGCGCTGGTATCGATCGCGAGTCGCTTCACGAAACCGTCGGTCGCGTCCCAATACGCCACCATCGTCGAATCGGGGGACCACGCGCTGTTGATGACGCTCACGCTGCCAGCCGTGCTATCGATGCCGCGGGACGCTCCCGTTGTGAGCTCGTTCAGGACGAACTGCGTCCGTCCATCGGACATCAGCTCGATTCCGAGGAGCCAGCGATTGTTTGGCGACGGGCTCCAGTACCAGGGTCGCGCCGACGAAACGCCCGGCAGTCGGAACGCTGGCGACGATGACGGCAGCGTAAGGGTGAGAGGCTGCGGCGAGATGCCCGCGGGGAGGCGAAACGCGGCGATGAGGCCCGCGACGGCCGTACCCAGTGCGACACCACCGAGCAGCCACAGCCAGAAACTCTTCTTCGTCGCGCGCGCGACGTGGGGAAGATCTGCGGCCCCGGCCATCGCCGGAGCGTGGCCCGACAGTGAAGCGACCTGGCCGTCCAGGGCAAAGGCGAGGTCACGTGTGGATTGAAACCGTGACGACGGATCCTTCTCGAGGCAGCGCTCGACGATCCGAACCAAGGACGGCGAGAGATCGGGACGCGTCGTGGCAAGCGACGCGGGCTCTTCGCGGACGACGGCCATCATGATGTCCATCGGCGTGTCGCCGCCGAACGCGCGATGCCCGCTGAGCATTTCGTAGAGCACCGCGCCGAACGCAAAGAGATCCACCCGGTGGTCTGCCGTGACGCCTCGCACCTGTTCGGGCGCCATGTAGCCCGGGGTCCCGAACACCAGGCCGGGCATCGTAGCGCGCGGTGTGGTGGGCAGCGTCGTCGCCCCCGCCTCCGCGGGTTCGGCTTCGGTCAGCTTGGCCAGGCCGAAATCGAGGATCTTGACGCGATCGTCACTGGTGATGAAGACGTTCTCCGGCTTCAGGTCGCGATGGACGATGCCCTTCTCGTGCGCGGCGGCGAGCCCGAGCGCGACCTGCCGCGCGTATTCCATGGCTTTGCGCGTCGGCAGACTCCCGGCCGACAACCGGTCGCGTAACGTGGCACCCTCGAGCAGTTCGGTGACGAGATACGGGCGAGTCTCGGAAGTCGTGGCGCCTGCGGGCGTATAGGTCCCGACGTCATACAGCACCGTGATGTTGGGATGATTCAGCGCGGCGGCGGCGCGCGCTTCGAGCTCGAACCGGGAGAGGCGATCGGGATCGAATGCCAGGTTGGAAGGCAGCATCTTGATCGCGACCTCGCGATTGAGTCGCGTGTCGCGCGCGCGGAACACCTCGCCCATGCCACCTTCGCCCAGCCGGGCTAGCACGTGGTACGGACCGAGGCTCTGACCGATCATTTAGGGGGCAGCGG
>DASRJR010000347.1:0-24454 GCA_035649395.1 Vicinamibacterales bacterium | reverse complement strand
TTTCAGCCGGTCGCCCGGCTCAATCTCGTGCTCTTCGAGCTTCGGTTCGACGAAGGCGAGCGTCAGCGCGGTGCCATAGACCGGGCCGTCGAAGAGCGGCATCACGTGCGGGACCGCCCCGATGTGGTCCTCGTGCCCGTGGGTGAGGACGAGCGCCTTGACCTTGTCGCGCCGGGCCTCGACGAAGCTCAGATCCGGAATGATCAGATCGACGCCGAGCTGATCGGGATCGGGGAACATGACACCGGCATCGATGAGGATCGTCGTATCCTCCCATGACACCGCCATCATGTTCATGCCGAACTCGCCGAGCCCACCGAGAGGAACGACCTCTAGTGTTGACGGCGACACGTCGGGTACGTCGGACTGAATCATTCAGAAGCCAGCACGAGTAGCGAGCATGTTGTGTCCGCTGCTCACACGTACCCTGGCAGGTACGCCATCAACAGCGTCCCGATCTCGCACGACATCGGACTCGTTCAGGCGGCTGGGAGCGCCTGATTCCTTCGGCGGCCGCTCAGGCCACCAAAGGGGAAAAACCGGGCAGGCTCAACGACTTCGGGGAAAAATCATAGCACAGCCCGCGCGAGGCGCGACAACTCCGCGAGGGTGAGCGTCTCGGGGCGGCGGGTGGGGTCGAGCCCCGACTGTTCGATCACCGTCTTCGCCGTTTTCCCGAGGGAATCCGCGACCGGCTTGAGGGCGTTGAGGAGCGTCTTTCGCCGCTGCAGAAACAGGCCGCGGACGAGCCGCTCGAACGTTCCGGGGTCGCCGACCTCGATCAGCGGTGGCCTGAAACGAAGACGGACGACCGCCGACCGGACCTTCGGTGGCGGCCGAAAAGCGCCCGGGGGCAGTGACAGCAGCCGGTCGACGTCGGCGACGAGCGCGACCTGGATGGCGAGCGCCCCGTACTCGCCGGTGCCCGGTACGGCGACCAGGCGATCGGCCACCTCCTTTTGAAGCATCAACGTCGCGTCGCCTATTCGTGCGCCGTGATCGGCCGCATGGAGCAGCGCGAACAGAATCGGCGACGAGACGTTGTAGGGGAGATTGCCGATCACCCGAACTGGCCCAGACTGATGAGGGAGCAGAGCCTCGAGATCGACCCGCAGAATGTCGTTCGTGATGACGTCAACGTTGGCCGGGACACGTGAAGGGAGCGCTGCCGCGAGGTCGCGATCGATTTCGATGGCGATGACGCGCGCGACTCGTTCGGCGAGCGGGCGAGTGAGCGCTCCACGTCCGGGACCGATCTCGATGAAGACGTCGTCTGGCTGCGCACCAACTGCGTCGATCAGTTTCGCGACCCAGGCGGCCTCGAGGAAGTGTTGGCCATACCGCTTTCGCGGCCGCGGCAGCGACCCGCGCTCGCCGCCGCGCGAGCTCGGCGGAGCGGCGCGGCTCAATCCTCGTCCTCTGGTGTCGTTTCGCCGCGCCAATATCGCTCCTCGATCTCCTCGATTTCCTCCTCGCTCAAGCCGAAGTAATGGCCGACTTCGTGAATCAACGTCTCGCCGATGACGGCGCGGATATCGTCGTCGTCCTCGCAGTCCTCTTCGATCGGATTCTGGAACAGCGTGATGCGATCGGGCAGTTGATTGCCAAACGGCCAGGTCCGCTCGGGCAGGGGCGTGCCCTGATACAACCCGTAGAGCGAGTCGGGCGGCTCGATCTCCATTTCTTCGAGCAGCTCGGCGCTCGGCTCGTCCTCGACGACGATGGCGAGGTTGTTCATCTCGCGGCGAAAGCGTTTCGGGATGAGCAGGATCGCTTCAGCGACGAGGCGTTCGAATGCGTCGCGCGTCATCGATTTTCGCGTCTTCCTTGCTGACCACGTGGGCGAAGTAGTCGCAGTCGACTGCGATGGAGCAGCGGTCGCACAACGGCTTGGGCCGGCAGATGCGCCGCCCGTGCAGAATCTGCACGTCGGAGGCGAGCGTCCATATCTCCTTGGGCAATGCCCCACACAACTGGGACTCGACCCGAACCGGATCGTCGCCTTCGGCGATGCCGATCCGGTTGGCCACTCGAAGCACATGTCGATCCACGGGAAGCCCTGGCACTCCAAGCGCGTGCCCGAGCACCACGTTGGCAGTCTTCCGTCCAACGCCCGGTAACTCGGTCAGCAGCGCCATGTCGGCGGGCACCTCGCCGCCGTGGTCTTTCACAAGAGCCTTGGCCATTCCGGTCAGGGCCTTCGCTTTCTGACGGAAGAAGCCGGTCGACGTGATCTGCTTTTCGAGCGCCGGCAGACGCGCCTTCGCCAGCGCGGACGCATTGGGATAGCGCTTGAACAGTGCCGGTGTAACCAGGTTTACCCGGGCATCGGTCGACTGGGCCGACAGGATAGTCGCGACCAGCAGTTCGAACGGCGTCCGGTAGTGCAGCTCAGTGTCGGCGTTGGGGTGTTGCTCCGATAACGTTTCTATGATGCGCCGAGTTGTGGCGAGGGACTTCATTCACGACTTCATTCAGGGCGGACGTCAGTGAACTGGCCCCTTGGACCAACCCGCATTCGAGTAGGTCTCCGAGAAGACGCGCATGTGCTCCTGGAGCGCAGTGATGAGGTTGGGGACGAACTGTACTGGCACGACGATTCGGGCACGTACCGGCGCCCGAACCACGTGCTCGCTTTCGGCCTCGCGCAACTCCTTCTCGGAGAGCGGCATGACTTCACAGAATGTCAGCGTGAAGTCGAACGGCGTGTGGGCGATCGCGCAGAAGTTCGCGTAGGTCCGGGGGCCCGGGGCCTCGTCTGGGACGATGGTGAAGTTGATTTGCTTACGCTCGGATTCGCTCATGCCCCAGTATCTTCCACTGCAGTGTTTTCCTGCATGTGTTCAGTACTTTCGCATGACGCCGACGACAACCCCCTGCACCTGGACCTGATCGGACTCGAACAGCATCGGCTGCATCGCCGGGTTGGCGGGCTGGAGCCGGATGCGTCCGTTCTCGCGATAGAACTTCTTCAGCGTGACGTCGAGACCGCCGACGAGGGCGATGACCATCTCACCGTTGTCGGCCGACTTCCGGTCCTCGACGATGACGAAGTCGCCGTCGCGGATCTGCTCGTCGATCATCGAATCGCCCTTGACGCGAAGCACGTAGCTGTCACGTTTGCCAGCCAACGTCTCAGGGACGGCGATCGTCTCATTTCCAGCGACCGCTTCGATGGGTGCGCCGGCGGCGACGAACCCGAGCAGCGGCAACTCCAAGGCGCGCCCTGCACCGCGCGTTGGGATCAACTCGACGGAGCGGCTTCGGTTCCACGCACGTCGAATGAAGCCCTTCTCCTGCAGGTTGCTGAGGTGTTTGTGGACCGTCGCGAGCGAGGAGAGATTGAAGCGCCGGCCGATCTCCTCGAGGCTCGGGGCGTATCCGTGTTGTTGAATGAACTCGTTCAGGTAATCCAGGATTTCGCGCTGACGTTTGGTAAGCGGAAGCACGGCATCCTCCCATCTCAGTGGCCGAGGTAGCGGCGACTATATGCGAACAGAAAGCGAAGATCAAGCCCGAATCGGTGCTACACTCAACACAGCCAGCTCTCGGAGGACGTGTATGAAAGTTCGTGATGCGGCGGCGATGTGTGCTGCGGTTGCGCTGTCATTCGTGGCTGGCCTCAGCGCGGCACCGAAAGTCACGCCGCAGCAAGCGGAGGCGTTCGCGCGCAAGCTGGCAATCATCTCCGCACAATCGTCGCTGAATGCGCGAGCCGTGAACGCGCGGCGCACTTCCGTTTCGGAAGACGAGGTCAACTCGTGGTTCGCGTATCGCGCGCAGCCGTTGCTTCCGCAAGGGATGACCGAGCCGCAGGTCTCGATTCTCGGCAACGGCAAACTGTCTGGAACCGCGACTGTCGATCTCGAGGCCGTGGCGCGCTCGAAGCGAACCGGCGCCGTCCTCAACCCATGGAACCTGGTAGGCGGTCGCGTCCCGGTCTCGGTCATCGGTGTGCTTCGCACGCAGAACGGTCGTGGCCAGTTCGAGGTGGAGGAGACCACCGTGTCGGGCATCCCCGTGCCCAACTCACTGCTGCAGGAGTTGGTCGCCTACTACTCGCGGACGGCCAACGATCCGGACGGCATCCGGCTCGACGATCAGTTCGAGCTGCCGGCGAACATCCGTCAGATCGAAGTCGGGCAGGGGCAGGCGGTCGTGATTCAGTAATTGACCGTTGACGTCCTTTCAACACCACTCCAATACCTGAAGGGGGTCGGGCCGCGGAAAGCGGCCGACCTCACACGCGCGGGTCTCGCCACTGTCGAAGATCTGCTGTACCGGCTGCCATTCCGTTACGAAGATCGCAGCCGGATGCAGCCGATCGCCACGCTCCGTCCCGGCAACAAGGCCGCCGTGCTCGGCGAAATCAAGACCGCACACGTCGCGGTGACGCGGCGACGCGGCTTCAAGATCTTTCACGCCGTCGTCGCGGACCAGAGCGGTTCGATCCGCTGCACCTGGATGAATCAGGCGTTCCTCGCCGACATTCTCAAGCCGCACCTTCAGGTCGTGATCTTCGGCGACGTCAAGCTCGACTCGACCGGGCTCCATTTCATGAACCCGGAGTACGAGCTCGTCTCGGACGACCTGTCGGGGCTCCACACCGGTCGCGTCGTGCCGTTCTACGAGAAGACTGGAATGGTGACGCCGAACATGCAGCGGCGTCTGGTGCGTCAGGCGCTCGATCAGCTTCCAGCGCAGGTGCCCGACATCGTGCCCGAGGATGTGCGCACGCGACTGGCCCTGATGCCGCGACGACAGGCGATGGAAGAAGCGCACTTTCCGCCGAACGACCTGTCGGTGGAGACGCTGAACGCGTTTCGCTCGCCGGCGCAGCGGAGGCTCATCTTCGAAGAGTTCTTTCTGTTTCAGATCGGTCATGCATGGCGGCGACACGAGAGCAGTACCGAGTTGAAGCCGTACATGCCGATCGTCGACGATCGTATTCGCGCGTCGGCGGCATCGGTGCTGCCGTTCAAGCTCACGCCAGGGCAGCGGCAGGCGACGAAGGAGATTGTCGACGACATGATCGCCCGCGAACCGATGCATCGACTGCTGCAAGGCGACGTCGGCGCGGGCAAGACGATCGTCGCCCTGCTGGCGGCGATCGTCGCCATGGAGAACGGCCTGCAAGTGGCGTTCATGGCGCCGACCGAGCTCCTCGCCGGCCAGCATTACGGCAACATCGCGCGGCTGCTCGCGTCCTCGCGTTTCCGTGTCGATCTCCTCACCGGCAGTACGCCGGGGCTGCACAAGCACACGGTCCTCGCCAACATCGAACGGGGGAGCACGCACCTGATCGTGGGCACGCACGCCCTGGTCCAGGAGCACGTGTCCTTTCACAAACTGGGGCTCGTGGTCATCGACGAGCAGCACCGCTTCGGCGTCGCGCAGCGAGCGGCGCTGCGCGCCAAGGGATTGCGGCCGGATGTCCTGCTGATGACGGCGACGCCGATTCCGCGAACGCTGGCGCTCACCGACTACGCCGAGCTCGACGTGTCGAAGATCCCCGATCTGCCGCCGGGCCGTCGACCGGTGCGCACGCTCGTCAAGCCGGAGTCGCGACGCGATGAGATCTACGATCTCATTCGGCAGGAGCTCGATGCCGGCCGTCAGGCTTACATCATTTACCCGCTGGTCGAGGAATCCGAGAAAGTCGATCTGAAATCCGCGACCGAGATGGCCGACCACCTGCAAGGCGAAGTGTTCCCGGCCTATCGCGTCGCGCTCCTGCACGGACGGATGAAGCAGGACGCCAAGGATCACGTCATGCATGCATTCGCCGCCGGCCGCATCCATCTGCTGGTATCGACGACGGTGGTGGAAGTCGGCGTGGACGTACCCAACGCGTCAGTGATGGTGGTCGAACACGCCGAGCGTTTCGGGCTGTCGCAGCTCCATCAGCTTCGAGGGCGCGTGGGCCGTGGGTCGTGGGAGTCCTACTGCATTCTCCTGTATCAGGCGCCGTGGACGGATGACGCCCGCGAGCGGCTGAAGGCGATGGCGTCGACCAGCGATGGGTTCGTGATCGCCGAGCGCGATCTGGAGCTGCGCGGACCGGGCGACTTCTTCGGAACGCGACAATCAGGCGTCCCGGCGTTGCGCACCGGCGATCTCGTGCGTGATCGCGACATCATGGAGGAGGCCCACCGCGAGGCTCGGCGTCTGGTCGGCGAGGGGCGGCTCACGCCCGACCTCATCGACTACGTGCAGCGCACGTGGCAACAGCAGTTCGGGCTCATCGAGGTTGGATAGACGTGCGAGTGATCGCGGGGCGCTTCAAGGGCCGACGGCTGAAGACCCCGACATGGGAGGGCTTGCGTCCGACCTCCGACAAGCTGCGCGAGACGTTGTTCAACATCCTGGCGCCGCGCATCGAGGGCGCACGCGTCGTCGACGGCTACGCCGGCACGGGCGCGATCGGGATCGAGGCGCTCAGCCGGGGTGCCGCACACGTCACGTTCGTGGAGCGTGATCCGCGCGCCATCGCGCTCATCGAAGCGAACCTGGCCGGGTGCGGCGCAACGGACGGCTATACTATCCGCCGGGCGGATGTGGTTGCGGCGTTGCCGCAGCTGGACGCAGGCGCACCTGACCTCATCGTGCTCGATCCGCCGTACGACGCGGAGGTTGATCGCGTGCTGCAGGCGGCCGCGCGTGTGGTGGCGTCTGACGGGCTCGTCGTACTGGAGCGCGCCACGCGGCGTCAACCCACGGCCCCGGCCGCGCTCGAGCGCGTGCGCGATGTGGTATCGGGCGACAGCACGCTGTCCTTCTTTCGATTGAGCACGTAGGTCAAAGGGCAAACGGCAAAGGTCAAAAGTCATGTTAAAGGTGCCAGGTCGAACGTGTAGGGGCGACGGAAGCCACCTAGGACCTGGACTTACAACTGTACCTAGACCTACACCTAGAGCTTTGACCTCATCTTTGCCTTTTGACCTTTGCTCTTTGACCTGAATATGCCCACCACTCCGCCGAACGGCCGACTTGCCGTGTTCCCCGGCTCTTTCGATCCGCTCACCAACGGACACGTCGACATCATTCTGCGGTCCGCGCGTCTGTTCGAGCGGATCGTCGTGGCCGTGCTCGTCAATCAGGACAAGCAGGCGCTGTTCGCGCCCGACGAACGCGTCGCGATGATCCGTGACGTGTTTCGCGAGTACACCAACGTCGAAGCCGAGAGCTTCAACGGGCTGCTCGTCGAGTACGCGCGGCGCCGACGCGCGAGCGCGATCATCCGGGGCATCCGCGCCGTCTCCGATTACGAGTACGAGTTTCAGATGGCGCTGATGAATCGGCATCTGGAGCCGATGCTCGAGACGGTCTTCATGATGCCGGCCGAGCAATACACGTATCTCAGCTCGCGGCTGACGAAAGAGGTGTTCAGCCTCGGCGGAAACGTCAGCGGTCTCGTCCCACCGGCGGTCGAGGCGAGGTTGAAGCAGAAACAGAAGGCGACGGTTTGAGAGCATTGTTGATTGCGCGATCTTTGATTGGTGATTGGTTGTTGATTGGTGGGTGTCGATTGGTGATTGAAGACGCATTCGGGTCATGCGGCGCGGCGTGGCGCCAATCAACAATCCCCATTCAAAGATCAACAACGATTCGATAATCAAGAATCACCAAATCAACAATGGAGTGTTGGCATGTTTGCTAAGCGCCTCGCGCAGGTTTCGGCGTCGCCGACGCTCGCGGTCGCGGCCGAAGCCGAACGTCTGCGACGTGCCGGACACGACGTCGTCGACTTCAGCGCCGGCGAGCCTGATTTCCCGACGCCCGAACACGTGAAGGCGGCGGGGAAGTCGGCGATCGACGCCAATTTCACCCGCTACACCGTCGCCCCGGGGATTCCCGAGCTGCGCGAGGCGATCTGCGCGAGCTATCGGCGCGATTACGGCATCGAGGTCACAGCAGCCGAAGTCTTGATGACCGTCGGCGGAAAACAGGCACTGTTCAATGCGGCAGTGGCGCTGTTCGATCCCGGCGACGAGGTCATCACGCACGCACCGTACTGGCCGACGATCCCCGAGCAGGCCAAGCTCATGGGAGCGACGCCGGTGATCGTGCGCACCCGCTCCGAGGACGGGTTCGCGCTGCACGCCGACGAGGTGATCGCCGCCATCTCGCCGCGGACGAAGGCCATCGTGCTGAATTCGCCGTGCAATCCGACCGGGGCGCTGATCGACGAGCGTGAGGCAGCCGCCATCGCCGACGCGGCCGCGGCACGCGGGATCTGGGTCATCGTGGACGTGTGCTATGAGCGGCTGATTTACGAGCACGTGCCGCACAACCTGCCGAAGGTGCTGTTCGATCGGCATCGTGATCGCACGGTGATCGCGGGGTCCGCCTCGAAGGCGTTCGCGATGACGGGCTGGCGGTGCGGCTGGACGATCGCGCCAGTGGCGCTGACGGCTGCGTTCAATGTGATCCAAGGTCAATCGACGTCGAACATCACCTCGATCACGCAGAAAGCGGCGCTGGCCGCCCTCTCGGGCCCGCAGGACGCGGTGTCACGCATGCTGGAGGAGTACCGGCGGCGACGCGACAACATTCACGTCTGGCTGACTGCGCATCCACTGATTCGCTGCATCAAGCCGAACGGCGCGTTCTATCTGTTTCCCGATATCTCGAGGCTGCTTGCGCCCGACGGCATTGCGACGTCGGCCGCCTTCGCGCAGGCGCTGCTCGAGCACGAGCACGTGGTCGTCACGCCGGGCGAGGCGTTCGATGCGCCGGGCTACATCCGAATCTCCTACGCCACGTCGATGGAACAGCTGCGTGAAGGGGCGAACCGGATTCTGAGATTCGTCGAATCAAGGCTACCGGCGAGAGTGGGACCGCCGTGAACCAGACGCACGCCTCGGCGAGCCTCATCGCGAGCCTCGCCGACTGTGTCGGCGTCGATCACGTCCGTGGCGACGAGAGCTCGCTGGCCGCGTACGCGGCCGATGCGCTCGGTCAAGGCAGCCGACCCGATGTCGTGGTCATGCCGGGCAGCACCACCGAGATTGCAGGGATCGCGCGGCTCTGCAACGAGCAGCGCGTGCCGCTGGTCGTCCGCGGTGCCGGCACCGGATACACCGGCGGCGCGGTGCCGACTCGTGGGGGCGTCGTCGTCTCGATGGAGCGGCTGCACCGCATCCTCGTGATCGACGAGCTAAACCTCCTCGCGGTCGTTCAGCCGAATGTGATCACGGGCGACCTGCAGCGGGCGGTCGAACGCGTCGGCTTGTTCTATCCGCCCGATCCCGCGAGCCTGGACTCCTCATCGATCGGCGGCAATGTCGCTGAGTGCGCGGGCGGGCCCCGTGCATTCAAGTACGGAACGACCAAGCGGTACGTGCTCGCGCTCGAGGCAGTGCTGCCAACGGGCGAGATCGTTCGCACCGGCTCCAAGGCGGTGAAGAACGTCGTCGGCTACGACCTCACTCAACTGCTGGTGGGCTCGGAAGGCACGCTGGCGATCATCACCGAGATCACGCTGCGGCTCGTGCCGCAGCCGCCGGCGCGCGCGACGCTCTGTGCGTCGTTCGGCTCGATTCAACAGGCGGTGGATGCGGTGACGGCCCTGATTCATCGCCGCGTCGTGCCGGCGTGCATCGAGCTGGTCGATACCGACTCGATTCGGGCAGTCGAGGCCTACCTCAACAAACAGGTTGTCGCCACTGGTGCGGCCGCGCAGTTGATCGTGGAGTGCGATGGCGCGCGTGCCGCCGTCGAAGAAGAAATCGCGCAGGTGTCCGAGGCATGCCGCGACGCAGGGACGCTGGAGCTTCGGCGCGCGGCTTCGGAGGCCGAGCGCGACGACGTCTGGAGCGTCCGACGGCAGTTGTCACTCGCGCTTCGCGCGACTGGTCTCCTCAAGATCAACCACGACGTGGTGGTGCCACGCGGCCGCATCGCGGCATTGTTCGACGTGATCGCCGCGCTCAAGACGAAGTATCAGCTGCAGGTGGCGGCGTTCGGGCACGCCGGCGACGGCAACATCCACGTGAACCTGATGATCGATCGCGCCGACGAGACGGCGCGGGCGCGCGCCAAGCGCGCCGAGCGCGAGCTGTTCGAGCAGGTGGTGGCCCTCGAAGGCTCGATCAGCGGCGAGCACGGGATCGGCTTCGCCAAGGCGCCGTATCTTGCGATTGAGTTGTCGCCGGACGTGATCGCACTGATGCAGCGGGTGAAGTCCGCATTCGATCCGAACGGCATCCTGAATCCAGGGAAGATCTTCCCCTGATTTATCTCGTCGACAGGACGAACTGGTTGCCGTCGGGGTCCTTGAAGATCGCGAAGGCGCCCCAGGGTTGCTTCGTCGGCGGCGAGACGAACTCGACGCCGCGGCCGGCGAGCTCGTCGTAGGTGCGGTCGATGTTGTCGCACGCCAGCGCGCCCTGGAAATGGCTGCCGACCGCGCTCTGGTCCATCGTGAAGAGCACGACGCGCGTGTCGGAGTTGCCAATCCGCATCTCGATCCAGCGCTGATCCGTGCCGCCGTGCGGCTGGTCGGTTAGCAGCTTGAACCCAAGCTTCTCGGTGTAGAACGCCAGGGCGCGGTCCTGATCGCGCGTGGGGATGCTGACGAACTTGACGTGTGTGATCACGGGCTCTCCTCAGTCGGTCGCAACGACTCTACGAGTCGCGACGCGCGCTGTAAAGCCCACCTCGTTACCGCTATAGTGATTATTCCCATGACGCGCGTGACCTTCGATCGCTACATCGTCGACAGTCTGATGCCCGATCTGGTCGGACACGACAAGCAGCCGTCCGCATTCATCGTGTTCCTGTATCTCTGGTCGCGCGCCCGCACGCAGGGTCGCGGAGCCAAGGGTGGGACGCGCCGACTCAACGCGAGCCTGCAACAGATCGCCTCTGACACCGGGCTCTCGAAAAGCGCCGTGCAGCACGCCGTCCGCACCTTGAAACGGCGCCGACTGGTTCAGACGCATCAGGCCTCGGCGACCGCCGCACCGGACTACGTCGTGCAGGCGCCGTGGCGGCGCTAGCACGCGCAGTTCAGGGTTCACGGTTCAGCGTTCAAAGTTCCAGGCTGACGCGAACCCTGAACTTCGAACCGAGAACTGTGAACCGGGAACTCTGAACCGTGAACTCTGAACCCTGAACGGCAGTTAATGATTGGCTACCAACAAGATGTCGACGATCTCGCTGTCCGGGTCGGGCTGCAGCAGCGTTCGGACGCGGAGGTTGGCGGTGTTGACGTATGGCACCCGGGCGAGCGGGTACAGCGATGCGCCGAGCTTCGCTTCGATCGCCTTGACGTGGTCGGCGCGGGCGACGAACAGCACGCGCTCGGGCGAGCGGGCGAAGTCCGCCGCCTGGTCGATGTCGAAGGCCTGAACCACTTTGATGCCGTTGTAGAACGTCAGATTCCGCGTGAAGACGTTGTAGATGCAGACCGGTTCGGACGCGGCGCGGTGCGCTTTTACCAGAGCCGCCATTTCTTCGACCGGCTCCGGCCTGCGCCCCGACAGCGCGCCGAACTGGACGGCGAGGAGCACCGCGGCCGCACTGAAGACGCCGACCACGGGCAGGCGACGCCATGCGCGCGCGGCAGCCAGCCACGCGAATGCCATCGCGGACGCGGCCGTCAAAGCCGTCGCCGCCGACGTGAGCCACGGGTACGTGGTGATGAACAGCGGCCGCAGCTGTACGAAGAGAACGCTGACGATCACCAGCAAAACGACGGTGCCCCAAGTGGCCCCGGTCAATCCAGGTTCACGACGGCTGGCATCTGTGCTCGTGGCCTCGATACGATTCGCGAGCGCCTGGGCCAGTAGGATCGAAATCGGAATCAGCACCGGCAGGATGTAGCGCGGCTGCTTTCCGATCGATGCCGTGTAGAACAGCAGCGGCATGGCCGCCCAGATCAGCAACCGCCAGTGCACGTCTGTGAGACGCGACGGCTGCCGCACGCGATCGAGGATCCATCCGCAGGCGAACGTCAAGAGATAGATCGACCATGGCAGCATGCCGCCGAGCAGCACGGCCAGGTAGTACCAGACCGGCCGCGCGTCGTTGAAGCGTCTGGTCGTGAAGCGTTCGACGTTGTCACCGAAGAAGAAACCCTTCAAGTAGTCGGTCCCGTGCTCTCGCCACATCAGCAGGTACCAGGGGAGACCGACCACGGCGAACAGCAGCGCGGCGATCGCGATGCCGCGTGGATCGAGTCGGACCGAGCGGCGCGCCTGCCACCAGAGAGGCAACAACACGACTGCAGGCACGGCGAGGGCGACCGGCCCCTTCGTCAGAAAACCGAGCCCGGCGCTCAGGCCGGCCACCGACCACCAGGCCAATCTCGAACCCGACGCCGCCTCGGTGGCGTCCGAAGCGCGCACGGCGGCCCAGATGCCCAGAGTGATGAAGAACGTCAGCGGAAGATCTGGCAACGCCCATCGGGCCATCGTGAAACAGCCGAATGACGTCGCGACGATCGCGCCGGCCAGCCACGCCACGTTCGCTTGCGCACGACCACCGGCGATCGTCCACGCCAGAAGGACCAGTCCGACCCCTGACATCGCCGACCAGAATCGAGCCGCGCCCTCGTCCCGTCCGGTGACCAGGTAAGCGGCGGCGGTCAACCAGTAGTAGAGCGGTGGCTTCTCGAAACGGTTGATGTAGTTGAACCGCGGCGTCAGCCAGTCGCCGCTCTCGACCATCTCGCGGGACGCCTCGGCGTAATAGCCTTCGTCCGAATCGGTGATGGCCGGCCGGCCGAGGCCCAGGAAGAACGTGAAGACGCTGAGAAGCAGCAGTGAGAGGACCGGCCGATTCACGTCGCTGTCATTCTAACGGACGTGCTCGCCGGCGCCCGCCTCTCATCAAGACGTCTGCGGTGATAATCGACTCATGCTCAAGACCGTCGCCGTGGTCGGCGCGTCGAACGATCGCCGCAAGTTCGGCAACAAAGCGCTGCGCGCATTCCGCGCCGAGGGGCACACGGTCGTTCCGATCAACCCCCACGAATCAGAGGTGGAAGGCGTGCGCGCGTTCCGGTCGGTACTCGACGTGCCCGGGCGCATCGACATGGCCACGGTGTACGTCCAGCCGGACGTCGCGCTGCGGCTGCTGTCCGAGTTCGAGCAGAAGGAAATTGGCGAGATCTGGATCAATCCCGGGGCCGAGAGCGACGAGTTGATCGCCGAAGCGAGCCGCCGACGACTCAATGCGATCTTCGCCTGCAGCATCATCGGCGTCGGTCGCAACCCGAGCGAGTTCTAAATTCCACGAAAGGAGCACTGTGGTTACCGTCAGACTGCGGAAAAACGGTCCCTACGTGATTGAGTCTGAGGACATACGCGTGGTCGACTGGAACGGGGCGGAGTATCAGTTCGACCGGCGGCCGATTGCGTTGTGCCGGTGCGGCGGGTCGACCACCAAACCGTTCTGCGACGGCACGCACTCGAAGATTGGATTTGCGGCGGCTGAAGAGGCGGTAAGAAAGGGCGACGCGTAATGTGCCGTCGCCCTTTTCGACTGCTGCTTCGAGTGCTTACCTCACCGACACTCTGACGTCGAACGGCGACGAGAGCGTCGTGTTCAGATCCGTTCCGGCGGGCAACTCCACTTCCTTGCCGCGCGTCGCGAGGACCGCACCCGTGCCTGCGGCGCCGCCGATGGCCGCGCCCTTGGCTGCGCCGCCGGCGCCACCGACAATGCCGCCGATGACCGCACCGATACCGGCGCCGCCGCCGATCTTGGTCACGTCACCCTTGGTGTCGCCGGCGCCGTCGAAGCTCAGGATCGCGGTCCGGAGCTGATCGCGCTGCCCGTCGTGCTCGACTTCGGTGAAGCGGAACGCCAGATGCGCGCGTCCCTTCACGCGGCCCGCGCGTTCGACCTCGGTGATGTTGCCGTGGAGCACCGCACCAGCGGGTACCACCGTTACGCCGTCGGCCAGGATCGCCTGCTTCACGCGCGCGCGAACGGCGTCTTCGACCTTCGCCGTCTCAGTCGAGATCGGCGTGACGAGCTCGAGCGACAGGGCGGTGCCGGACGGAGCCGTCACTTCGCGATACCGTGGACGAGCCGGTTCTGGCGCCGGTGCCGGGGCCGCCGGAGCGGGAGCTGGCGCTGCTGAAACGCTGGACGAAGGTGCCGCCGGGCGCGGACGGCTGGGCGACGGTGCTGGTCGTGGTGCCGGAGCAGGAGCCGGACTCGCTACGGGAGCCGCGGGCTGGGCTGCCGGCGCTTCTGGTGCGGGCGCAGGCGCTGCCGCCGGCGCGGGAGCCGCGGGCTCGGTACTGTGCGAGTTCTCCGAACCGCCCCCAGCGCAGCCGGCCACGAGTGCAGAACTGAGCAGGGCCGCGGTCATCCATTGCTTCGTCATCATTACCACCCTTCCACTGGAGGGATTTCAAGGATCGGGCCGTTCGAAAACGGCGCCAAGTTGGGCAAATCTGTGCCCAGATCGTCCTCTGCGGCACACAGTTCTGTTCGGCTGGAGACACCCGCGGGAATAGTCCCAGCCTCATCAGAGTCACTTATCTTGTCGGAACTACTATCAATTTGACTGATAGCTGATCCGCGGTGCACACTCATGCTCATGCCCACGGAACGCACCGGCGCGCAGATCATCTGGGAATGTCTCGTCCACGAAGGGGTCAACACGGTCTTCGGCTATCCGGGCGGCGCGATCCTGCCCGCGTATGACGCGATGCTCGACTATCCGGTCAGGCACGTCCTCGTCCGCCACGAGCAAGGGGCGTCGCACATGGCCGACGGTTATGCGCGCGCGGGCGGTGGTGTGGGCGTGGCGATTGCGACCTCAGGCCCCGGGGCAACCAACCTCGTCACCGGCATCGCAACCGCGATGATGGATTCGGTGCCGATGGTGTGCATCACGGGTCAGGTGCCGAGCAAGTTGATCGGCTACGACGCGTTCCAGGAGACTGACATCACCGGCATCACGCTTCCGATCACGAAGCACAGTTACCTCGTGACGCGCGTGCAGGACATCATGCCGGCGATCAAGGAAGCGTTCTATCTTGCCAAGACCGGACGGCCCGGCCCCGTGCTCGTCGACATCACCAAGGACGCGCAGCAGGCGCGGCTCGACTGGGCGTGGGATCCCACACCGGTCAAGCTGCGCTGGCACCGGCCGCAATCGGCGATCTCTCGCGTCGATCTGGCCAACGCCGTCGAGCTGATGAAAGCCTCCAAGCGGCCCGTGATTCTCGCGGGGCAGGGCGTACTCAACAGCGGCGCGATGCGCGAACTGCGCGAGTTCGCCGAGCGCATCAACGCGCCCGTGGCGTTGACCCTGCTCGGCCTCGGCGGCTTTCCGGCGAGCCACCCGTTGAACATCGGCATGATGGGCATGCACGGCGAAGCGTGGGTCAACCACGCCATCCAGGAGGCCGACCTGCTGATGGCCCTCGGCATGCGCTTCGACGATCGCGTCACCGGCAACCTCAAGACGTACGCCGTCAACGCCAAGAAGATTCACATCGACATCGATCCATCCGAGATCAACAAGAACGTCACCGTCGATGCGGCCCTGATTGCCGACCTGCGCCTCGCGCTCAAGGAACTGACTCACGCAACCAAGCAGGCCGATCACGGCCAGTGGCTGAAATACATCGCATCGATGAAGGGTGACTCGGCGGTGCGCGACATCCAGGCGCTGCCCGACAACGGCCATCTCTACGCGCCCCACGTGATCAACGACATCTGGCGGATCACCGAAGGCAAAGCCATCGTCGTCACCGACGTGGGCCAGCATCAGATGTGGGAAGCGCAGTACTACCACCATGAGCTGCCGCGCACGTTGATCACGTCCGGCGGCCTCGGCACGATGGGCTTCGGCCTCCCAGCCGCGATCGGCGCCAAGATGGCGAAGCCCGACGCGGAGGTCTGGGCCATCGTGGGCGACGGCGGCTTCCAGATGACACAGGCCGAGCTATCGACCGCCGCACAGGAAGGCGTGAAGGTCAATGTCGCGGTGATCAACAACGGCTACCTCGGCATGGTGCGGCAGTGGCAGGAGTTCTTCTACGAACGGCGCTACGCGGCGACGCCGCTCCGCAGTCCGGACTTCGTCAAGATCGCCGAAGCGCATGGCCTGCTGGGGCTGCGCGCCGAAAAACGCGCCGAAGTGGCCGACGTCGTCAGGCAGGCTCGCGAGGCCGATGGGACGGTCCTCATCGACTTCCGCGTAGAGCAGGAAGACAGCGTGTATCCGATGGTGCCCGCGGGCGCTGACCTGCACGCCATGATTCGCCGGCCGAACCCCTCGGTGTTGGTTGAGTCAGCAGCCGATCCGATTTGACAGGCCCCAGGCTCGGCCTAGCCCTGAGGCCTGAGGCCTGAGGCCTGGGGGCGCTGAGGCCTTCGAGAGTTCGCTTATGCATCACACCCTAGTCGCGCTGGTCGAAGACAAACCGGGCGTGCTCAATCGAGTGGCGTCGTTGTTTCGCCGGCGTGCGTTCAACATCGAATCGCTGACCGTCGGACGGACGGATGTGGCCGGGATCTCGCGGATGACGATGGTCATCGACAGCGATCAGGTGAGCGCCGCTCGCGTCACCGCGTATCTGCACAAGCTCGTCAACGTGCTGCAGGTCGAAGATCTCCGTGACGTGCCGGCGGTCGCGCGCGATCTTGCGCTCGTCAAGGTCGCAGTGGCCGGCCACGACCGGGCGCAGCTGCTGCGGGTGGTCGACGAGACACGCGCGCACATCGTCGACTCGGGCGAGCAGACGATGACGCTCGAGATCACCGGCGAGCCGCCGCACGTCGACGCGGTGATCGGGCGTCTCGAGCCGCTCGGCATCATCGAGATGGTCCGCACGGGCCAGGTTGCGATGCGTCGAGGGGATACCGCCCTGTCAGCAGCAAGATATTCGTAGGAGGAATCGAGCGATGGCGACGATGTTTTACGACAACGACGCGGATATCGAGTTGATCCGCGGCCGCAAAGTGGCGGTCATCGGTTACGGCTCGCAGGGGCACGCGCACGCGTTGAACCTCCAGGACAGCAGCGTCGACGTCGTCGTCGGGTTGCAGGCCGGTAGCAAGTCTGCGGAGAAGGCCAAGGCCGCCGGCCTGCGGGTGATGAGCGTGGCGGAGGCGTCGGCCTGGGCGGACGTGATCATGGTGCTGATTCCCGATCAGCATCAGGCGCGCGTCTATCGCTCCGACATCGCGCCGCATCTCAGCGCCGGGAAGATGCTGATGTTCGCCCATGGCTTCGCGATCCGCTTCAATTGGATCGTGCCGCCCGCAGATGTCGACGTGACGATGGTTGCGCCGAAGGCGCCAGGCCATCGCGTACGCGAGGTGTTCAAGGAGGGTGGCGGCACGCCCGGCCTGCTCGCGGTGCATCAGGATGTCAGCGGGAAAGGGAGAGCCACCGCGTTGTCGTACGCCCGCGGCATTGGATGCACGCGCGCCGGCGTCATCGAGACGACGTTCGCCGAGGAGACCGAGACCGACTTGTTCGGCGAGCAGGCGGTGCTGTGCGGCGGCACGAGCGCGCTGGTCAAAGCTGGTTTCGAGACGCTCATCGAGGCCGGCTATCAGCCCGAGGTTGCCTATTTCGAGTGCCTGCACGAGCTCAAGCTGATCGTCGATCTGATGTATCGCGGTGGCCTCCAGTACATGCGCTACTCGATTAGCGATACGGCCGAATACGGCGACTATACGGCCGGCTCCCGCATCGTCACCGCTGAAACCAAGGCGACGATGAAGCAGTTGCTGAAGGAGATTCAGTCGGGCGAGTTCGCCAACAAGTGGATCGCCGAGAACGAAAACGGTTGCCCGAACTTCAAAGCGATGCGCGAGCAGAACCGCAACCACCCGATCGAGGTCGTTGGCGCGAAGCTGAGAAACATGATGCCCTTCCTGGATCCGGTCCAATTGCCTCAGCCCGCAACGGTGTAATACGCGAGCAGTGTAGGCCGGGTCTTCAGACCCGGCTGGAACTCCTTCGATGAACAAATACTCTTCCCGAGTCACCCAACCCCGCAGCCAGGGCGCCTCGCAGGCGATGCTGTATGGCATCGGCCTCACGGACGTCGATCTCCAGAAGCCGCAAGTCGGCATCTGCAGCATGTGGTACGAGGGCAACACGTGCAACATGCACCTGGATCGTCTTGCCGCCGACGTGAAGCAAGGCGTTCAAGCGGCCGGGCTCGTCGGGCTGCGGTTCAACACGGTCGGCGTGAGCGATGGCCTGTCCATGGGCACCGACGGCATGAGCTATTCGCTGCCGTCGCGCGACCTGATCGCCGATTCCATCGAGACGGTCGTGGGTGCACAGTGGTACGACGCGCTCGTCACGATCCCGGGATGCGACAAGAACATGCCCGGCAGCGTGATCGCGATGGCCCGCCTCAACCGGCCCGCGCTCATGGTGTACGGCGGGACGATCCGCGCCGGCTTCGCGCAAGGCAAGCCGCGCGACATCATCTCGGCGTTCCAGTCGTACGGTGAGTACCTCGCCGGCACCATCACCGATGAACAGCGGCTCGACATCGTGCGTCATGCGTGTCCGGGCGCCGGTGCATGCGGCGGGATGTACACCGCGAACACGATGGCGGTCGCAATCGAGGCACTCGGCCTGTCGCTGCCGTACAGTTCGTCGCTGCCGGCGGAAGATCCCGGCAAGGCCGACGAGTGTCGCCGCGCCGGTGCCGCGATCAAGGCGCTGCTCGAGCGCGATCTGAAGCCGCGAGACATCCTGTCGCGCAAGTCGTTCGAAAATGCGATGGCCATGGTGATGGCGGTCGGCGGGTCGACCAATGCCGTGCTCCATCTGCTCGCGATTGCGAAGGCCGCTGGTGTTCAACTCGATCTCGATGACTTTCAGCGGGCCAGCGATCGCGTGCCGCTGCTCGCGGATCTGAAACCGAGTGGCACGTACGTGCAGGAGGATCTCCACGCCGTCGGTGGCACGCCTGCCGTCATGAAGCTGATGCTCGAGCGGGGTCTGCTGCACGGCGATGCGATGACGGTCACCGGCAGAACGCTGGAGGAAAACATCGCCGACGCGTCACCGCTCAGCGCCGGACAGCGCGTGATTCATTCCTTCGACGATCCGGTCAACCCGCGCGGCCACATCCGGATCCTGCGGGGCAATCTCGCGCCGAATGGGGCGGTTGCGAAGATCACCGGCAAGGAAGGCGAGCGATTCAGCGGCCCGGCGAAGGTGTTCGACTCGGAGGAGGCGATGCTCGCCGGCCTCGAGCACGGCGAGATCGTCAAAGGCCACGTCGTCGTGATTCGTTACGAAGGTCCGAAGGGCGGGCCTGGTATGCCGGAGATGCTGACGCCGACGTCGGCGATCATGGGAGCGGGACTCGGACGCGACGTCGCGCTGCTGACCGATGGCCGCTTCTCGGGCGGCTCGCACGGCTTCATCATCGGCCATATCACGCCGGAGGCACAGGAAGGCGGGCCGATTGCGCTCGTACGCGACGGCGATCGCATCACCATCGACGCCACGAACTGCATGCTCACGGTCGATCTCGACGACGCCGAGCTGAGTCGGCGTCGTCAGTCATTGGTCACGCCGTCGCTGAAGGCCACGAGCGGCGTGCTCGCGAAATACATCCGCTTGGTGAAGTCCGCGTCCGAGGGCTGTGTGACCGACTGACGCGGACGGCAACTGTCATTGGTTCCGGCGCGTGCTGAGCCCGCGCCCTTACAGTGAATGGGACGACGCTACCAACGTGGCTCGCTGCGGCGCGACGGTCCTCGGGATCCGAACCCACCGCCGCCGCCATTGCCGCGCGGTGCCGGAGGCTTGGCTTCGTTCACCGTCAGTCGGCGTCCACCGAACTGCTGACCATTCAACTCACTGATCGCTTTCTGCGCGGCATCGTCGCTGGCCATCTCGACGAAAGCAAACCCCCGTGCCCGGCCGGTATCGCGATCGCGCATCACCGTGATCTGCTCGACTGCGCCAGCCTGCGCGAACAGATTCTGAAGGTCCTGTTCGTTCGTTTCGTACGGAATGTTGCCGACGTAAAGTTTTCGACCCATCTCACTGCACTCCCCGCATCCGCTACCGGATGCCTCGCCCCGATTTACGTCGGAGCCTCGCGAAAACTCAGCCAGAGCGACGTTCGCTCGGCTCAACGGCATGCGGGAAGATCGGGAAGGCGGATCGACCGAAGACGCGAACTAAGCGGCGGGGCCAAGCTTTCAAGTGTCGCGGAGTATAGCAGCGGCGATTGAAAGGGGAAAGCAGAGAATACCTGAGTTGCACAGCGGAATTACACCGATGCTACCTCTACGGTAGCACCGGTGCTGCGAATGACTGCGGTCAGGATGGCAAACGGAAGCGTCCGTCAGGCGTGTGCCTGAGGAAACCTTCATCGACCAAGCGTTTGAGAATCTCTCGACACTCTTCAGCGTTTAGTTGGAAGAGACGCGCTGCCTGCTCGACCGTGGGCGAAAAGCCGCGCATTTCTACGAACTCGCAGCGAACACGATCCGCGAGGTCGCTACGAGGCTGCATCGTACGACGATAGTTCAGCGATGTGATCGAGAGCGGCCGCGGCGCCGCGTCGAGGGGAGGGGCGGAGCGCCGATTCGCCTTCGGAGCGCTTTGAGGCATAGCGACATCCTCCGGGACGGGACTACTTTCGACGATACGCTCGACGACTGCTCGCGTCAAGCCCGATCGAACAGCGCGTGAGGAAAATCGACTCGAAGCGTCGCGCTAATGCACGTTAGGTCGGAGCGTGCTGTCGGTGGTTTCGCGTTCGGCGTGCGGCGGTGGTGTCGGTGCGCCGAGCATTCGTCGAAGTTCGTCACCTTCCATCACTTCGATGTCGAGAAGCCGACGCGTGATCTGTTCCAGCAGTTCGCGTTTCTCGGCGAGGATGCGCCGAGCCTGTTCGTGTGCGTCGTTCAGAATGCGTTTGACCTCGCCGTCGATGAGACGCGCGGTGTCCTCCGCATAGTCGCGCTCGGGGCCGAGTGGAATATCGAGGAAACGGTGGCGCGAGTGACCGTTGTAGTGCACCACGCCGAGTGCATCGCTCATGCCCCACTCAGTCACCATCGAGCGTGCGATGTCGGTCGCGCGTTGCAGATCGTTCTGCGCGCCCGTCGAAATTTCACCGAGGGCAATCTCTTCAGCCGTGCGGCCGCCGAGCAGCACCGCTAACTGCGCGAGCAGGTCCTTTCGCTGCATCAGATAGCGGTCCTCGAGCGGCAGTTGCATCGTGTAGCCCAATGCCCCGAAGCCACGCTGCACGATCGAGATCTTGTGAACGGGATCGAGGCCGGGAATCGTCGTCGCGACGATCGCATGGCCGGTCTCGTGGTACGCGACGATCTCGCGTTCCTTCCGGCTCATAACTCGCTTTTTCTCGAGCCCGGCAATGAGACGATCGATCGCCTCGTCGAAGTCGGCCATCTCCACGGCGGCTTTGTCTTTGCGCGCGGCCAGCAAGGCGGCCTCGTTCACCAGGTTCGCCAAATCTGCTCCGGCAAATCCGGCAGTTCTGGCGGCCACCACTCGAAGGTCGACCTGGGGTGAGAGCTTGACCGACCTCGTGTGGATGCGAAGGACCTCTTCCCGTCCGTTGACGTCCGGTTTGTCGACCAGCACCTGCCGGTCGAATCGGCCGGGGCGGAGCAGGGCAGGGTCCAGCACCTCAGGCCGGTTCGTTGCGC
This sequence comes from Vicinamibacterales bacterium, assembly GCA_035649395.1. Taxonomy (GTDB): domain Bacteria; phylum Acidobacteriota; class Vicinamibacteria; order Vicinamibacterales; family UBA2999; genus Gp6-AA40. The sequence continues at coordinate 2,809 of DASRJR010000347.1, read as the reverse complement.
CCATGATGATGATGGCCTTCCGCGAGTCGAAGCCGTCCATTTCGGCGAGCAGCTGATTCAGCGTCTGTTCGCGCTCCTCGTGAGATCCCATCGGGCTCTGTACGCGCGCGCGGCCGAGCGCGTCGAGCTCGTCGATGAAGATGATGCACGGCGCCTTCTGTTCGGCCTGGGAGAACAAGTCGCGCACGCGCGCAGCGCCGACGCCGACGAACATCTCGACGAACTCAGAGCCACTGAGGCTGAAGAACGGCACTTTGGCCTCGCCGGCGACTGCACGCGCGAGGAGCGTCTTGCCGGTGCCCGGAGGTCCGACGAGCAGGACTCCCTTGGGGATGCGGCCGCCGAGCATGGTGTACTTCCTCGGGTTCCGCAGGAACTCGACGATCTCCTTCAGCTCTTGCTCGGCCTCGTCTACACCAGCGACGTCGGTAAAGCTCACTTTGACGTCGTCTTCGGCAAAGACACGATGACGGCTTCGCGCAAACGACATCACGCCGCCTTCGGCGCCGCCGATCCTTCTCGAGAAGAACGACCACATCGCAAAGATGAACAGCAGCAGGAGCAGCCACATCAGCAGCTCGGGTACCCAGCGGCTGACGAATTCACCGGCGTACCCCACACCGGTGGCGTCCAACTCCTCGAGCAGCTTCGGATCTTCGATGCGTGTGGTACTGAACGCGGTGCTGCCGTTGACCTCGCGCTTGTACTCGCCGACGATCGTCTGCTCGCCGACAGTGACCTTCGCGATTTGACCAGCGCGAACGGCCCTCTTGAAATCGCTATACGTGATCGGTTTTCCGCCCGGGGCGAACAGCCAGGTTTGCAGCAGAGCCAGCAGCAGCAACGCGCCGAGGATGTACCAGAGAGGGCTGCCGCCTCGGCGCACACCGAACACACGCCGGTCGCCCGGACGCTTGTCTCGCGGGTTCATCCCCGGCGGTGTTCTCACGTTAGCCAATAGGTGCTCCGGCGGTCGCGTTTCTCTTCTCGAATCTCTTCTCGAACTTCACCCCATTGTCGCCCACGTCCACGACGATGTGGTCGCCCTCACCGAAGTCGCCCTGTAGCACACGCATGGCCAACGGGTCCAGGACGAGCCGCTGGATCGTCCGCTTGAGCGGTCGTGCGCCATACATCGGATCGTACCCTTCGGCGACCAGGAATGATTTGGCCGCGTCGGTAAGCTCGACCTTGATCTTGCGCTCCTCGAGCCGCCTCAACAGACCGCGAATCTGAATGTCGACGATGCGTGTCATGTGCTCGATCCCAAGCGCATGGAAGACGATGATCTCGTCCACGCGGTTCAGGAACTCGGGACGGAAGTGCTGGCGCAGCACGTCCATCACACGTCGGCGCACGCCCTCGGAGAGGTCGCCGCCTCCGAGCTGCTCGCTCGACGCTTCGGCGATGTACTGGCTGCCGAGGTTGGACGTCATGATCACGACGACATTCTTGAAGTCGACCGTACGGCCCCTGCTATCCGTGAGCCGGCCGTCGTCGAGCAGCTGGAGCAGCACGTTCAAGACCTCGGGGTGCGCTTTTTCGACTTCGTCGAACAGCACCACCGCGTAGGGCCGCCGACGCACGGCTTCGGTGAGCTGCCCGGCCTCGTCGTAACCAATGTAACCGGGAGGCGCACCGATCAGGCGCGAGACCGTGTGCTTCTCTTGATACTCCGACATGTCGATGCGCACCATCGCGTGCTCGTCATCGAACAGGAATTCGGCCAGCGCACGCGCGAGCTCCGTTTTGCCGACGCCCGTCGGTCCGAGGAAGATGAAGCTCCCGAGCGGGCGATTCGGATCGTGCAGCCCCGCACGCGCACGCCGGATCGCGTTGGCGACCGCGGTGATCGCTTCGTCCTGCCCGACCACGCGCTCGTGGAGGCGGTCTTCCATTCGAATGAGCTTCTGGATCTCACCTTCCATCAGGCGGCTGACCGGGATGTTGGTCCACTTCGCCACGACTTCAGCGATGTCCTCTTCGTCGACTTCTTCCTTGAGCATGCGCTGGCTCTTCTGAAGATCGGCCAGCCGCGTCTCTTCGTCACGGATCTGGCGTTCGAGCTCGGGGATCCGGCCGTACTGCAGTTCCGAGGCTTTGGCGAAGTCGCCGCTCCGCTCCGCGTCCTGTTTCTGCCGCCGCGCTTCTTCGAGCTGCTCCTTGATCTGGCTGCTTCGCTGGATCGCGTCCTTTTCCTGCTGCCAATGCGACTGCAGTCGCGTCTGTTCTTCCTTGAGGTCCGCCAGCTCTTTCTCGAGTTTCGTCAGGCGCTCGACCGATGCCTTGTCGGTCTCCTTGCGCAGCGCTTCTCGCTCGATCTCGAGCTGCATGATGCGCCGAGCGACTTCGTCGAGCTCCGCGGGCATCGAGTCGATTTCCATCCGCAGCTTCGACGCGGCCTCGTCCATCAGGTCGATCGCCTTGTCGGGCAGGAACCGATCGGCGATGTAGCGCTCGGAGAGGGTCGCCGCCGCGACGATCGCCGGGTCGGAGATCCGCACGCCGTGGTGCACCTCGTAGCGCTCCTTAAGGCCGCGGAGGATCGCGATCGTGTCGGCGATGTCGGGCTCGTCGACGAACACCGGCTGGAAGCGCCGCTCCAGCGCGGCGTCCTTCTCGATGTGCTTGCGGTACTCGTCGAGCGTCGTCGCGCCGATCGTGTGCAGCTCGCCGCGCGCGAGCGCGGGCTTGAGCATGTTCGCGGCGTCCACCGCGCCCTCGGCGGCGCCGGCGCCCACGAGCGTGTGGAGCTCGTCGATGAAGCAGATGATCCGGCCGTCGGACTCCGTGATCTCCTTCAGGACGG
>DASRJR010000346.1:0-4316 GCA_035649395.1 Vicinamibacterales bacterium | reverse complement strand
ACCATCGGATCCACGCGAGCGGCGCGGAACGCGGGAATGGCGCACGCGGCAAGCGCGACGCTGGCGAGCACGGCGAGCACGACGCCGTAGGTCGACAGATCGCCCGGGGCAACCTCATACAGGAGCGTCTGCATGGCGCGTGTCACGGTCCGAGCGACCGCCACGCCCAGCAATACGCCGATGGCCGAGAGAATCAGCCCGCGCGACATCACCATTGCGACGACATCTCGCCACGTCGCGCCGAGCGCCATGCGCAAGCCGATCTCGCGGCTGCGTGCGGCGACCGATTGCGCCAGCAACCCATACAACCCAATCGAAGCGATGAGCAGCGCGAGCGCGCCGAAGGACACGAGCAGCGTCGTGTGCTGGCGGCGATCGCCGACCGCGAGGCCGATGATGTCCGTCATCGATCGGACAAGTCGAACCGGTTGATCGGGATCGACGCCCTGGATGACCTTCTGCACCGCAGGGGCGTACGCGAGCGGTTCGCCGGTGACGCGCACGACGATGTGCATGAACGATTCGGACACCTGCGCGGACGACACGTAAGTCGCAGGCTTGTCCTCCTGCTCGTACCCGCGCTCGAGCACGTCCTTGACCACGCCGACGATCGTGAACGAGGGGCCTTGGGGGTCGTAGCGGAGTCGGTGCCCGATCGCGGTTTCACCCGGCACGTGGCGCTTCGCGAGCGTTTCGTTGACGACGACGACCGGCGGCGCACCGTCGACGTCCCGTTCGTCGATCAAGCGGCCCTCGACCGTCATGGCACCGAGCGTCTTCAGGTAATCGGGCGTACCGATTCGAAATAGTGTGTCGCGAATCTCATCCGGCGGTGCCGAGCTTCCTTCGATCTCGAAGCCTCTGGTGTTGCCGATGCTCTGGAACGGAAGCGTCGACCCGAACGCTGCGTTCACGACGCCTGGCAGCGTCCGTACCTCACGGACGACGCGCTCCTGGAAGGCCCGGCGCTTTGGCGCGTCGGCATATTTCGATTGCGGCAGCGCGACCTGCATGGTGAGGAGGTGGTCCGCATCGAAGCCCAATTCGACGGCGCCCAGATTGCCAAGTGTTCTCAACATGAGACCGGCAGCAACGAGCAGGACGAGAGTAGCGGCGACTTGAAGCACGACGAGGCCGTCACGGAATCGCCGCGTCGAGCCACCCAGCGTCCCGCGGGCGTGCTGTTGCAGCGCCTGGGACGTCGAGGCGCCGGCGGATTGAAGCGCCGGGCCGATGCTGAAGAGCAGCCCGGTCGCGATCGAGAGCACCGCCGCAAACAGCAGCAATCGCCAGTCGAGGATAGTTGTCAGTGGCGCCTGCAGTCCCACCGGGACGAGCCGCTCGAGCAATCGCTCGGTCAGTGGGGGCATCAGCAGACCAAGCAGGCCGCCCGTCAACGACAGGCACAATGCCTCGACCATCACCTGGCGCGCCAGCCGTGCACGCGTCGCGCCGATCGAGAGCCGCACGGCGTACTCGCCTCGTCGTCCCGCCGCGCGGGACAGCAGCAGGCTCGCCAGATTCGCGCACGCGATCAGCACAATCGCCGCCGCTGCGATCATCAATGCGATCAGCTCGACCCGGGTATCGCCCAGCACCTCTTCGCGCAGCGGGACAACCGTTGATCCGATCTGACGATTCGTGTCCGGATACTGTTCTGCCAGCCGTTTCGTGATCGCCTTGATGTCGGCGTCGGCCGCTGGCACGGTTACCCCCGGCTTCAAGCGGGCGATGACGTTCAGAAAGTGCGCGCCGCGCGTATTGACTTGCTGCGGCGACAGACGCATTGGAATCCAGTAGTCGACGTCGCGATCCCGCAGGACGAACGATTTCGGTGCGACCCCGATCACCTCGTACTTGACGCTGCTCATCAGCAGTGTGCGGCCGACGATTCGTGGATCGCCACCGTACCGACGTCGCCACAGCCCATGACTGATCACGACAACCTGGGCACCGCTCGTGTCTTCGCCCGCCGCGAACGCGCGACCGAGCATTGGACGCACGCCCAGCACGCTGAAAAAGTTCGCCGAGACGGCGCGGCCGAGCACCTGCTCCGGGGGACCGTCCATGGTCAGGCTGGCATTGGCGCCGCGGGTCGCCGCCATGTCGGTGAACGAGCGCTGCTGCGCGCGCCAGTCGTTGTAGTTGCCCGGCGCAGGTGTGTTCTTCGGAAAGCCGATCTGACTGACGTCCTCCCACACGATCACGAGCCGATCGGGCTCCGCATACGGCAGAGGCTGCAGCAGCACGGTGCGGACGAGCGAGAAGATTGTCGTATTCGCCCCGATGCCAAGCGCGAGCGTGCCGATCGCGGCAATGGTGAAGACTGGGGTCTTTCGAAGTAGGCGGAGGGCGTATTTGAGGTCGGCAAACAGATCCATGGCGCCTTAGACGATGTGACTCTCAGTTCCGTTGCGGCTCAGCGTGGCGCGCCCTTGTCGCGCAGGTAAGCTGCGATCGCGTCGTATCGGGGCTGGCCGTGTGAGTGCTCCGCCCACCCGAGCGGCGTGCCGTCGTATGCCCTGTCTCTCACGGCAAGGTCGGCGCCCGCATCGACGAGCGTGGCCACGGTCTCCAGTGAACCCGAGGACACGGCGTGGTGCAGCGCGGTCGCGTGCGAATAGAGATCAGGACTCACGCCATTGAGATCGACTCCGAGCGCCAGAAGCTTCCTCACCGCCTCCGCTTTACCCTTCAGCGCCGTCAGCGTGAGCGCGAACTGGCGTTCGCGCGATGGGGCCGTCGGCGCAAGCCGCTCCGCATCGTCCCACCAGCCCAAGCAGAGCGCGGTCGCCAACGTGAGCGGTGCGCCTCGATGCACGAGATGTTCGGCCGCTGTGAAATTGCTGTTGACGAGCGCGTTCTCCGGATTGGTCTCGAGGCGAGCGCCGGCGTCGACGAGCACATCGATGAGCGGGATCTGCACTTCGCAGTCGCGGGCGATCCACGACCACGACACCAGCTTCAGGGCGTAGTCGATCTGCTCCTGAACGCTGCCGGCACACTCGCGGGTGGCGGCGCGGGTGATCGTGCGAGCGACATCGGCAATGTTCTTCGGCAGGACTCCGTTCCTGACCGGATCCTCGGCCACGAACCAGAGCAGGTATGGCGCCTTGAAGAAGTCGTCGAGCGCGCGGCCCACCTTGTCACGCAGCCACGCGCCCGGCGTCTCGAGCCGTTCGCAGGCGAGCCCCGGGTCCGATTCGAGCAGACGTTCGAGTTCCGCGACGTCGCCGGCGTCGATGGCCGCCACGGCACGACGAAACCGATCGTCGATGGTCATCGGCATCGATGTCGCGCGGGGGCTTAAGCCCCCGCTCTACTCACTGGAACGTTCTCGAAGAAATCGACGACGCCGGTTTCCAACGAATACTCGGCGCCGACGATCCACAAGCCGCTCTCGTGAATCAGCGTTTCGAGCAGCTCGGATCCGTGGCGCAGCTGGTGGACCGACGCTCGCACGTTGGCGCGGACGGCCTCCCGAATGAGCGCGTCCTCGCCATGGACGCGTCCCAGCGAGAGCAGCGGCTCCACCGCCGGGCGAACGCGATCGACGATCGACCGCAGATTCTTCGACTCCGTTGTCGCACGCCCCTGCAGCTCTTCGAGCGTCGCGACCACCGCGCCGCACTGCGAGTGCCCCATCACGACGACGAGTCGTGTGCTGAATCGAGAGGCGGCGAACTCGACACTGCCGACCTGCGACGGCGCGACCACGTTGCCGGCGACGCGGATGACGAACAGATCCCCGAACCCTTGATCGAATACGAGCTCCGCCGGCACTCGCGAGTCGGAGCAGCCAAGGATGATCGCGAACGGCTCCTGCCCGCTCACGAGGGCGTCGCGTCGTGCGGTCGTCGACAATGACGCACCGACTGTCTGCTCGGCCACGAATCGACGGTTGCCCGCTTCCAGACGGGCGAGCGCTTCGAGTGCGTGAACCATCATGACGTTGCCGCTATTGCGCCGGCGAAGACAGTCCCGCCGCGACCTCGCCCGGGAAGGGCCCGAGCACGGCCGCCACGTCGATCGGCGCGAGGTCGGGCTCGACCCACTGCGCTCGTGCGGTCATCGACATCAGGGTGTCGCGTGAATAGAACGCCGACAAGGCCGTCCTGTGCGCCAGCGAGCTGGCGAGCAGCAGCGCCGCGCGCTCCGTCAACGGCAGGTCGCGCGGTTCGACAACGAGATACTGGGCCAGCAGCGTGACGTAGGCGACCGTAATCGTCTCGTGATAGCCGTCGGTCGCCGAGTTCACGCCGCCGTGACTTTCGTTCAAACGGCGGATCCCGCTGCGGAGTCGCATCAGCGCTTCA
>DASRJR010000345.1:0-6406 GCA_035649395.1 Vicinamibacterales bacterium | reverse complement strand
CGTGAAGACGTCCGGACAGGACGGCGTCGCGAGCTTGCCCGTCTCGTGATCGATGTCTACGAAGGCGATGCCCTCGGGCACTTCGAACATTACGTCCGGGTGCCCGGCCAGCGCCGCCTTCATGAACTCGGTCCAGATGGGCAGCGCCGCGGTCGCGCCGCTCAGGCCGAGCGGCTGGTTATCGTCGAACCCGACCCACACCACGGTCAGCAATTCCGGCGTGAAGCCCACAAACCACGCGTCACGCAGATCGTTGGTCGTCCCGCTCTTGCCGGCGGCGTCTGGAGAGAAGCCCGCCGCGCGCGCGCCGGCGCCGGTGCCTTCGTTGAGGACGCTGCGCATCATGTTGGTCACGAGATACGTCGTGTCTGCCCGTGCGACCGGCTTCAGCTTCGGCGGTTCTGGTCTGAGGACGTTCGCCCCCTGTTGGATGTAATCGATCGCCTCGAGCGGGCGGACGTTGCCGGAGTTGGTGAAGATCGTGTACGCCTGCGCCACTTCGGCGGGCGTCAGCTCGAACACGCCCAGCGTGATCGACGGGAATCCCTTGGGTGGCGTACCGACGCCGACACGGCGCCACAACTCGGCGACCTTGTCAAAACCGACACGCGCCCCGACGTGAATCGTGCCCAGGTTGCGCGACATCGCGAGCGCGCGCCTGAATGTGATCTCGCCTTCGTAGTCGTCGTAGTTCTTCGGCTCCCACACCTGATCGTCGAATTCGAAGATCTCCGGTTCGTCGTTGGTCATCGACGCCGGCGTGAGATCGGTGAGCCCTTCTTCGGCGGCGACCTCGAACGCGGCGAGAAAGACGAACGGCTTGAAGACCGATCCGGGCTGGCGCCGTGCGTCCATCGCCCGGTTGTATTGGGACTGGTTGTACGAGCGGCCGCCGACCATCGCCAGGACCTCGCCCGTGCGCGGATCGATGGCGAGCAGGGCGGCTTGTGCCGCTTCCGTTGGCTTGCGCCGGCGCTTCGAGAGCAGCTCGTCGACCTTGCTCAATCCCGTTCGCATGGCATCGAGCGCGGCGCGCTGCAGGTTCAGGTCGAGCGTCGTGTACACGTCGACCGCTCCGGGCTGGGAGGTCACGCCGCCGAAGCGGGCGGCGACCTGCTGGCCGACCATGTCGACGAAGTACGGCGCTTCGTTGTCGACACCGCGTTGCAGCACTTGCAGCGGTTCCCGAATGGCGCGCTCGGTTTCCGGTTCGGTGATGAACTCCTCGGTCTGCATCGCGCGCAGCACGATGTTGCGCCGCTCGACCGATCGCTTCGGGTTGCTGAACGGCGACCGGCTTCCCGGACTTTGAATGACACCGGCAATCAGCGCCGCTTCGCTGAGGCTCACGTTGGCGACATCCTTGCCGAAGAAGATGCGCGACGCCTCGGCGACGCCATGAATCGCGAACGAACCGCGCTGGCCGAGATAGACGTCGTTCAAGTACATCTCGAGAATCTCGTCTTTCGACGCGCGCCGCTCGAGCACGAGCGACATCATGATTTCTCGGGCCTTTCGGAGTGGCGACACCGTCTTGGTCTGCAGCTCTTCGTTGAACTCGTCGGCGAGGAAGAACATGCGCGCCAGCTGCTGCGTGATCGTGCTGGCGCCGCTCGGCCGGCCGCTGCTGAACACACTGCCGAGCGCCGCGGCCAGTGTCCGGAACGGGTTGATGCCCGGGTGTGAATAGAAGCTCTGATCCTCGATGGCGAGCACGGCCTGCTGCATGCGCTGCGGGATCGTCGCGAGGGGCACATGACGACGTTTCTCGCGCGCACCGGATGTCATGAGCGCCGTCAGCAGCGGAGGGTCGAGACGAACGACGTCCGCGCGCCCCTTGCCGACGACCTCGATCGCCTGGATCCCTCGCGGCGCGGTCTGCGCTTTCGCAGCGCGCTGTGGGAACGTCAGCCGCACGACTTGTCCCATCAACTCGCCGCCGCGCGGGACGAGCATCACCGTGTTCTTGACGACGGCGAACTCACCGGCGTATCTGGGGCTGGCTCGCTCGGCATACCCGAGATCGTTCAACCGAACGACGAGGTCCTGCTGCGACAGTGACTGGTTGCGTCGAAATTCGAACGGGCGTGCGTAGACGCGCGGCAGCGTCCGCTCACGCTCCCCGTGCAGCCGCTCCTCGATCAAGTGTGAAAACGAGACCCACACCGAAGCGAGCCCGATCGCCCCGACGATGCCGGCAAGGCCGAATCCGTAAAGAAAGTAACGAGCCCACCGCGCTTTGGGCAGGAACTTGGGCAGCACCAGCCGCACCGAGGCGGCCGAGCGGCGAAGGGCGGCGGTAGACGGCTTACGTGGGGTTGCCACAATGCTCGAGTGCGGTCGTCAGTCGGTCGAAAGCCAGGCCTGTCAGATGGTGACCACCCAGTGGATGCCCGCCTCTAATGGGAGATCTCGGCTCAATCGATCGACGAGTGCAGGACCGTACCTATTCAAAAAGTATACGAAGCCGATGACGCGCTCCTGCGGCTCCCCTTCCGGAAATGCCTGTCCTTTCGCATGACGAAACTGTCGCCGCAGGGTCTCATCTTTGCGTTTGGCCGCCTGGATGATTTTGCCGTGCAGTTTCTTCAGATCATCTTGCATGCGGCCTAACGTGGACCGGGCTGCCCCTTCCAGCGTCGCATCGATGAGCTGGACCTCCTTGGCGAGGCGTTCCATGCGGGGCTGGATTGCCTGGATCGCGTCCTCGAGCGAGGCCTCGACCGCTGGTGGGAGCTGCGATTCGAGCACGTCGTTCAAGACCGCTTCATCCTGTGCGCGCAGCGATTCCATCTGGATGTCGTGGCGAGTCAGGAATCGCATCGCATTGGTGTCGAGGATCGTCGCGGACGCGCGCGGTTGAATCAGCGGCATCGGTAGCGAAAACGACTCGTAAACCTGTCGCAGCTGGGCCAGATAGGCAAGTTCGTTCGGCCCAGCTACGTAGCACGCGGTGGGAAAGAGGGTGTCCTGCACCAGGGGACGCAGCAGCACGTTGGGGCTGAAGGCGTCCGGTGAGTCGAGGATGCGCGCGATCAGGGCCGCCGCGCTTTCGACGGTGTCGCCGATCTGAAAGCCTTGCGAGTGCGGCTTGATCGCCTGGCGGCCGCTGTTGATGTGGAACAGCGCCGTGCTGCCTTCGTGCGGCGTCGCTTGTACGTGGTAGTCGCGCGCGGCCAAGCGGTCGCCAGCCTCCGCCGCGAGTCGGGACGTTCGGCCCGCGTGTTCGACTTCCTTCGCGAACAGTGGCGCCACCAGCGGCTTTGCCGCCCCGTCCGACGCGTCGAACACCACGAGTCCGAGGGGACCGAGCGTTTGCTCCAGCCACCGGCCGAACGCGTCGGCCATGCCGGTGCCGGGACAGTACGCGGCGCGCAGCCCATCGAGGAGTGCGGGTGTGAACTCGGTGGCGGGCAATGCGGATTCCAGCGCGCTCAGTGCCGCCGCCACGGAATCGTCGAGACGGACATGTGCGACCGGCTCGTTGCCGGCGCCTGGTGGATCGCCCGCCGCGATCGAGATCACGTTCAAATCAGTATCGAGCACGCGGCACGACTTCACCTCGTCCCAATCGTGATCTTCGGCATCGATCCAGAACACCGCGACGGCAGGAACACCGTGTTCCGCGCGCACCTGCTTCGCGAGCCGGATCGCCGTGACCGCTTTCAGCAGCGTGAACAACGGGCCGCCGAAGAGCCCGGCTTGTTGCCCGGTGACGATGGCGACCGATGTGGTGTCGATGAGCTCGCTCGCTGCGGCGATGGCGTTCGGTGGCGCGTTCCTCGAGCGTTGCTGCGCGTGCAGGACGTCGACGAGACGATCGCGCTGACGCGGATGCCGCTGCGTGCGCGCGATCGCGTCGCGCCAGGCGGCGGGATCGTCGGGATTACCGGCAAAGAAGTCGGCGACGCGTGCATGGTCGAACACGTAGTCGGCGGCGAGTCGTCTGATCCAGGGGAATCGACGGATATCAATGGAGAGCCGGGCGCCGGGCGCGACGTCCTGTGGTGCTGTGTCTCGGAGACCAGGGTGGGACACCACTCGGTACTTTTGCTTAGGCTCGAGCTTGTGTCAAGAAAACTGAGCCGCGGATGTTACGATCGGCGATCACCAACATATGAACGCGATTCTTGCGCTTGAAGACGGTACCTGGTACCGCGGTGTCGCTGCGGGTGCGTCCGGCGAAGCCGCGGGGGAAGTCGTGTTCAACACGAGCATGACCGGATATCAGGAGGTGCTGACCGATCCGTCCTACGCCGGACAGATCGTCACGATGACGGCGCCCCTGATTGGCAACTACGGTGTCGCCCCGGGCGACGCCGAATCCGTCGTCCCTCGTGTTGCCGGTTTCGTGATGCGAGAGGCGTCACCGATTGCCAGCAACTGGCGCGCCGATGGCACGCTCCGCGAGTACCTGATTCGCCACGGCATCGTGGCGATCGCCGACATCGATACGCGCGCCCTCACGCGCGTGCTCCGTTCGGCGGGAGTGATGCGCGGCGTGATCGGCACCGGTTCACCCGACCCGGCAGCGCTGGTGGAGAAGGCCCGCGCCATTCCGAAGATGGAAGGCGCGGATCTGGTCCAGGGTGTGACCTGCGACTCGCCGTTCGAGTGGCGCGAGCGCGCGCGCGAGTGGGGCGAGGACGACCACGCGGAGTTCGGCATCTCACCGGAACGGCGATCGTCGCGCCGCCTGCGCGTTGCGGCTTATGACTTCGGCGTGAAATACAACATCCTTCGGCGGCTCAGCACCTACGGCTGCGACGTGCACGTGTTCCCGGCCACTGCGCCGGCCTCCGAGTTGCTGGCGATCGAGCCGGACGGCGTCTTCCTGAGCAATGGCCCCGGCGATCCGGCGGTCCTGTCGTATGCGATCGACAACGTCCGTAGGTTGACGCAGGCAGACGTGCCGATGTTCGGCATCTGCCTCGGGCACCAGATCATGGGACTCGCCGTCGGTGCCGAGACCTACAAGCTCAAGTTCGGCCATCGCGGCGCCAATCATCCAGTGAAGGAGCTGCAGTCGGGAAAGGTGGAGATCACGTCGCAGAACCACGGATTCGCCGTCGACGCCGGCTCCCTGCCTGCCGACACGACGGTGACGCATCTCAACCTCTACGACAACACCGTCGAAGGCTTCCGTCACGTCAGCAAGCCGATCTTCTCGGTGCAGTATCATCCCGAGGCGTCGCCCGGGCCACACGACGCCGACTATCTGTTCCGGCAGTTTCTCGACGCGATGGAAGAGCGATGAGGACGCGCGTTTAATGCCACGACGTACAGACTTGAAGCGCGTCCTGGTGATCGGCTCCGGGCCGATCGTCATCGGGCAGGCCGCCGAATTCGACTACTCGGGCACGCAGGCGTGCAAGGCCCTCCGCTCGGAAGGGCTCGAGGTCGTGCTGGTCAACAGCAACCCCGCGACGATCATGACCGACCCCGAGCTGGCGGATGCCACGTACATCGAGCCGCTGACCCCGGAGATCGTCGAAGCGATCATCGAGAAGGAACGTCCCGACGCCGTGCTGCCGACCGTCGGTGGCCAGACGGCACTGAACCTCGCCGTGGCGCTGCACGAGCGCGGCGTGCTGGCGAAGCACGACGTCCATCTGATCGGCGCGTCGATCGATGCGATCAAGGTCGCGGAAGACCGCTTGCTGTTCCGCAACGCGATGCGCGAGATCGGGGTGGACGTGCCGCGCAGCGGCGTTGCGCGCAACCTCGAAGAGGCGCTGGTCATCGTCGATGAAGTGGGGTTCCCGGCGATCATCCGTCCATCGTTCACGCTCGGTGGCGTCGGCGGCGGGATCGCTTACAACATCGAGGAGTTCAGAGAGCTCGCCGGCCGCGGCCTCGACTTGAGCCCGGTGCACGAGATCCTGGTCGAGCAGTCGGTGATCGGGTGGAAAGAGTTCGAGCTCGAGGTGATGCGCGACGTCGCCGACAACTTCGTTGTCATCTGCTCGATCGAGAACATCGACGCGATGGGCGTGCACACCGGCGATTCGATCACGGTTGCGCCCGCGCTCACGCTCACCGACAAAGAATACCAGCGCATGCGCGACATGGCGCGCCGGATCATCCGGCGCGTCGGCGTCGAGACCGGCGGATCGAATATCCAGTTCGCCATCAACCCGACTGACGGCCACATTGTCGCGATCGAGATGAACCCGCGCGTGTCGCGGTCGTCAGCGCTGGCGTCGAAGGCGACTGGTTTCCCGATCGCGAAAATCGCTGCCAAACTGGCGCTCGGCTATCACCTCGACGAGATCCCGAACGACATCACGCGGCTGACGCCGGCGTCGTTCGAGCCGACCATCGACTACATCGTCGTGAAGTACCCGCGGTGGAATTTCGAGAAGTTCCCGCAGGCCGACCGCACGCTGACCACGCAGATGAAGTC
>DASRJR010000344.1:0-7469 GCA_035649395.1 Vicinamibacterales bacterium | reverse complement strand
CACGCTGCTGTACTCCACGCTTGGCGAGAACATGCAGTACTACAAGTACGTCGATGAGGTCATGGCTCAACCGGCGGCGTGGGAAGGCAAGAAGCTGCAGGTCCACGGCAACGTCGTGCCTGGGTCGATCGGGCGCAAGCGTGAGTCACGCGAGTACCAGTTCCAGCTGCAGCGCAACGGCAAAGTGATCCGCGCGTACTACAACGGCATCGTCCCGGACACCTTCAAGGACGATGCTGAGGTCGTGCTCACCGGCCATCTCACGGAGAACGGATTCATGGCCAGCGAGATGACCGCGAAGTGCCCATCGAAGTACGAAGCGGCTCCGCCGAGGGTCGGCGCCGGAACGCAATAGGCGGGCCATGGCCTCACTGGGTTACTACCTCCTTCTGACGGCGTTCGTCGTCTGCGCCTACGCAGCGGCGATTTCGGTGGCGGGCGCTCGCCGTCGCTCGCAGCGGCTCATCGAAAGCGGCGTCGGCGCTTTCTATCTGCTCACCGCCATCATGGCGGTGGCGTCGTCCGTGATCATCTACGCCTTCGTCACGGGCGACTACTCGATCAAGTACGTCCAACGCTACTCGGACTCGACGCTGCCGATGTTCTACCGGATCACGTCGTACTGGGGTGGCCTGGACGGCTCGATCATGTTCTGGGTGTTCCTGCTGTCGGTCGTCGGCGCGACGGCGGTGTACGTCAATCGCGAACGTCATCGCGAGCTCATTCCCTACGTCGTGGCGGTCATTTCAGCAGTGCAGATGTTCTTCCTGTTCCTGATGATCGTCCACAACAACCCCTTCGAGACGTACCTGACGCAGAATCCCACCGACGGCGCGGGACTCAACCCGCTGTTACAGAACTTCTACATGGTCATCCATCCGCCGACCATGTATTCGGGCTTCGTCGGCCTGACCATTCCGTACGCGTTCGGCATGGCCGCGCTCATCACCGGCTATCTGGACGACTCGTGGCTCCGCGCCGTGCGGCGCTGGACGATGATCTCGTGGCTGTTCCTGTCGGTCGGACTCGGCCTCGGGATGATTTGGGCCTACGAGGAGCTCGGGTGGGGCGGCTACTGGATGTGGGATCCGGTCGAGAACGCCGGACTGCTTCCCTGGTTCACGGCGACGGCCTTTCTGCACTCGGTCATGGTGCAGGAGCGGCGCGGCATGCTGCGCGTCTGGAACGTCACGCTCGTCATCCTGACGTTCTTCCTGACGATCTTCGGCACGTTCATGACGCGGTCGGGCGTGGTCCAGTCCGTGCACGCGTTCGGTGAGGATCCCGAGCTCGCCTGGATGTTCACCGTCTTCATGATCACGCTGTTGGTCGTCAGCTTCGGATTCGTGATCTATCGGCTGCCGCTGCTGCGCGCGCGCAACGAGCTCGACTCGTGGATCTCGCGCGAGGCCGCGTTCCTGGTGAACAACTGGATTCTGCTGTTCTCGGCGTTCTTCGTCCTGTTCGCGACGATGTTCCCGACGCTGAGCCAGGCGATCCGCGGCGAGCGCGTCACCGTGGCGACCACGTTCTACAACACGTGGATGTTGCCGATTGGCTTGCTCCTCCTGCTGCTGACCGGCATCGGGCCGCTGCTGGCGTGGCGCAAGTCGACACTGCTCAACCTGCGCGATTCATTCCTCATTCCGGTGGCCGCTGGTCTCCTCGTCGGCGTCGTCGTGATCGCACTCGGCGTGCCCGTGTGGGCGTCGGGGTTGTGTTTTGCGCTCACCGGCTTCGTCGCCGGTACGATCGGCCAGGAATTCTGGCGCGGTGCGCGCGTCCGACAGTCGAGCACGGGGACGGATCTGTTCACGGCATTGGTCGGCCTGGTCGGTCGCAACAAGCGCCGATACGGCGGCTACATCGTGCACGTCGCAATCGTGCTGATCTTTCTTGGCTTCGCCGGCGAGGGCTTGAAGCAGGAAGAGAAGGTCTTCCTCAAGCCCGGGCAGCAGGTGAAGGTTGGAGAATTTACCGCGCGCTACGATGCGCTGAAAGTGACTGAGGACCAGCGCAAGCAGATGGTGACTGCGCAGGTGACCGTATTTCAGAACGGCAACCAGCTCGCGTTGATGTATCCGGCGAAGTGGTTCTTCCACAAGCACGAGAGCGAGCCGCCGACGACGGAAGTGGCCATCCGTCGCGGGTTCGCGCGCGATGTCTACGTCGTGTTGTACACGTTCGACGCCGCGACACAGGAGGCCGAGATCGGGGTGACGATCAACCCGCTCGTCAACTGGGTGTGGGTCGGTTTCGGTGTGCTCGCACTCGGTATCGGCATCGCGTTGCTGCCGGACGCGGCGTTCAGCTTTGCCGCGGCGCAGGTGCCCGCTGGAGCCGTCACGACCACCGTGTTACTGCTGGCGGTCCTGCTGTCGCCGGCGTTGGCACTCGCCCAGACCACTGTGCCGCCGATCCATCGCGCACAGCTCGAACGCGATCTCGAGAACGAGATCATGTGCACCTGCGGCGGTTGTCGTCTGCCCGCCGGCACGTGCGGCATGATGAACTGTCACGGGAAGGAGCAGCAGCTCTCGAAGCTGAAGGGTCTCGTCGACAAGGGTCTCGACCGCGACATGATCCTTGCGACCTTCGTGCACGACTTCGGGAGTGAGGACATCCTGGCCCGGCCGCGCGACCGCGGGTTCAATCGACTGGTGTGGCTGTTCCCGTACTTGGCGGCCACGGTGACCCTCGTCGGCGTCGTCTACACCGCGCGCCGCTGGGCGCGTCCCGCGGCGACGGCATCGGCGGGAAGTGTCGAGACGCGACTCGACGATCCATCGATCGACGCGCGCCTGGACGATGAGCTCCGAGACCTCGACTGAGCCGCAGACCAGCGGCTCGACCGACGCCGATTCGCTTCAGCCCTGGCAGCTGTTCACGCTGGCCGGGCTGATCGGCGCGACGCTCACCGTGTTCATGTCGCGTGGGCAGTCGCCGTCGGCGGTCATTCTCCTCAGCCTGACGATCTTCGCTGCGGCTGCGGTCGGCATCGCGGCCCTGCGGACGTTCATGCCGTTGACCGGCCGCCTGTCGAGCGACAGCACGCAGGTGCTCGGCGGGCGCACGCGCGCTGCGCTCGAGCGCGAAAAGACACTGGTGCTGCGATCGATCAAGGACCTGGAGTTCGACCGTGCGATGGGGAAGGTCTCGGACAAGGATTTTGCCGAGATGAGTCACCGTCTCCGGGCGCGCGCGGCTGGACTGATTCGTCAGCTCGACGCTGGTGCCGGGTACCGCGACCAGATCCAGCGGGAGATTGAACGTCGGATCGGGAAGAGCGACGACGCCCCAAAGAAGGGCGTGTGCACGCAATGTAAGACCGCCAACGACGCGGACGCGCGATTCTGCAAATCGTGCGGAGCGAAAATCGAACTGCAGGCATGAACCGACTTTCTCGAGGCGTCGTGATCGCCGCTGTCATGTTCGCGTCAGTGGCACGCGCGCAGGACATGCCGGATCCGTCGCTCATTCATGGTCGTGCGATTCCCGCCGGAGAGCTTCCGAACGGCACGGTGACCGTTCGCGTCGTCCGCGAGGCGATTGGCAACAATGTGCCCGGTCAGCAGGTGCGCGTGACCGTCGGCCGTACCTCGCAGACGGCAACGACCGACGACCAGGGCCGCGCGGAGTTCAAGAACCTTCCGAAGGGTGCCGACGCTCTCGCTGAAGTGACGGTCGACGGCGAGAGGCTGACGTCGCAGCCTTTCAACGTCCCGACAACCGGCGGCCTGCGCGTCATTCTCGTTGCCGGTATTGCCAAAGCCGCCGAGCGAAAGAAGCAGGAGGAGGCAGCCGCCGCGGCAGCCCCGGCCGTGAAAGGAACGGTTGTTTTCGGGCCGAACACGCGCACTCTGATCCAGTTCAGCGACGACCGACTCGAAGTGTTCTACGTGCTCGAGATCGTCAACAGCGCGCGGGCCCGCGTCGATATCGGTGGTCCGCTCGTGTTGGAGCTGCCTCGCGAAGCGCTCGGCGCGACGACGATCGAAGGGTCGTCGCCCTCGGCCACCGTCAGCAACGGACGTCTCGTCGTGACGGGCCCGTTTGCCTCCGGAACAACAGCAGTACAGGTCGGATTCCGACTGCCCTATAACAGCAGTGAGTTGACCTTGTCGCAGGTCTGGCCCGCCGCCCTGCAACGCGTGGTCGTCGGCGTCGAACGCCTCGAAGGCGTAAGCGTCTCGTCACCGCAATTCGCCACCACCAACGACGTGCCCACCGGTGATGGAACGGTCTATATTCTCGGCAGCGGACCAGCGTTACAGGCGCAAGCGACGACGACGGTGACGCTCTCAGGGCTACCGCATCACACGCCGACGCCTCGCTACGTCGCGCTCGGCCTGGCGGGCGCCCTCGTCGCGCTCGGAGTGTGGCTGGCGACGACGGGACGCACCGGAAAAGCCGACGCTCGGCAAGCGCTCATCGCCCGCCGAAACACCCTGCTGGGACAGCTCACCCAACTCGAAGCGAAGCACCGGGCCGGAACGGTGGATGCCTCCTACACCGCGCGGCGACAGCGGATGCTCGCCGAGCTCGAGCGCATCTACGGTGAGCTGGACGAGGCCGGCCCCTCGACGCCGCTCGGGACGGGGCCGGAAGGAGGCGGCGAGGGCGTCGCCGCGTGACGGCCGGCGGTAGGTGGGTCTTCGACCGCGTGACGGTCGAAGACGTCTCGCGACACTTCGGCCGGCGCCGTGCGGTGTCACGAGTCACCTTTCAGGCGTCTCAGGGACAGATTCTCGGGTTGCTCGGTCCGAACGGAGCAGGCAAGTCCACGCTGCTGTCGCTGTTGGCGACGCTGCTGCGTCCAACCAGCGGCGCCATCCGATACGGAACGCTCGACCTCCGGCATGCCGAAGGCGCACTGCGCGCCCACATCGGAGTGCTCGGCCACGATCTCTTCCTGTATCCGGAACTCACTGCACGGGAGAACCTCGCGTTCTTCGCGGCGCTCTACGGTTTACGCGACGCGAACGCCGCGGCGCGAGCGGCGCTCGATCGCGCTGGTCTCGGTGATCGCGCCGATGACATCGTGTCGAGCTTCTCGCGTGGCATGCGGCAACGCGTCGCGCTCGAACGAGCACTGATCCATCAGCCGCGTCTGGTGCTCCTCGACGAGCCATTCACCGGACTCGACGATGCGTCGACGGTCGCGCTCGTCAAGCGGCTGCGCGGCCTCCGTGAAGAAGGGGCGATCGTCGTACTGGCGACGCACGATCTCGACCTGGCTGAGGGCTTGCTGGACGCTGCGGTTTTCCTGCGTGACGGGCGAATGGTGCATTCCGCCACGCAGCCTGCCGCGCTGCGCTCGACCTATCGCACGGTGATGACGAAGGGCCAGGCGTGATGCGCCTCGCCTGGCTGATCCTTCGCAAGGATCTGACGGTCGAAGTTCGCAGCGGCGAGATCGCCTACACCACGCTGTTCTTTGCGGTTGCCTGCGTGCTGATCTTCGCGTTCGCGCTGGTGCGTGAAGGGAAGCCGCCCGAGGACGGCGCCGCGGGCATCCTGTGGATCGCGGTGATGCTCGCCGGCAACCTCGCGCTCGGCCGCGCGTTCGAGCGCGAGCGGCAAGCCGAAACGCTGCGCGCGTTGTTGCTGGCGCCGGCGCCGCGACCGGCGGTCTATCTTGGCAAGCTGCTCGGGATCGTCGTGCTCCTGGCCGCCGCTGAGGTGCTGCTCGTGCCGCTCGTGGCGCTGCTGTTTCAGGCGCGGCTGCTGGCCCATCCGATCTGGCTCACCGCGATCCTGGCCGCCGGCACCACCGGCTTCGCGGCGGTGGGGACGTTGTTTGCGGCCATGCTCGTGCGCGCCCGCAGTCGGGACGTGCTGCTGCCGGTGCTGTTGTATCCGATTACCGTTCCGGTCATCATTGCCGGAGTGCGAGGGACGGCGGCGCTGTTGCAGCCGGAGCTCGAAGTCGACATCGTTCGCTTCTGGCTCGCCTTGCTGATCGCCTTCGACGCGGTGTTCGTGACGTTGTCCCTGTGGACGTTTGAAGCGGTGATGACAGACTGATGCCGAAGTGGTTCTTCCGGGCCGCCATCGTGTGCGGCGTGATGTTCGTCGCCTCGCCGTTCGTGATCGCCAGTGCCGATTACGAGTCGACGATGGGGCTGGTGCAGAAGATCTTCTACTACCACATGCCGTCGGCCTGGATGTTCCTGACCTCCGGGATCGTGTGCGGCGTGGCCAGCGTGCGGTTTCTCATGACCGGCGATCCACGGCACGATCGTCTGGCCTGGGCGGCGGCGGAGATGGCGGTCGTCTTCGGTGTCGTGACGCTCGTCACCGGCCCGCTATGGGCGCGCAAGTCGTGGGGCACGTTCTGGATCTGGGATGCGCGCACGACATCGAGTCTGGTGCAGTGGATGGTCGCATGGGCGTACCTGATCTTGCGCCGATACGGCGGCCCGGGTTCAGAGAAGCTCGCCGCCGGATTGGCGCTGTTTGGAACGGCCAACACCGCCTTCATCTACGTCTCGGTGAACTACTGGCGGACGATTCATCCACCGACGTCCGTCGTGCCAAAGCTGCCGTTCACGATGGGGTTTCCGCTGTGGTTCTGCGTCGCGTCGTTCGCACTGCTGTTCGTGCTGCTGCTGCGGATGCGGGTGCGGTTAGAGGAGCAGCGGGCCACGCTCGACTCACTGTATCTATCCATGGACGACGCGCGCTGATGCCTGCCCTCAAACGTCTCGTCGCTGCCGCGATGCTCGCGGCGCTCTGCGCTTCCGTTCCGGCGCTCGCCGCGCAGAACCCGCCGCCGAAGGTCGAGGAGTACGTCCCGATCAGCCAGCTTCCGCCCGAAGACCAGCTGCCCGCGGCGCCCCTGCTCATCGCCGCCTACTCGTTCGTCATGATCGTGTTCTTCCTCTACGTCGTCTCGCTGTCGCGTCGCCTGACCAACGTGCAGCGCGACGTCGATCGCCTCGGCGCGACCCTGAAACAAACCAGCAAGTCCTGATGCCAACCGCCGCCCACTTCCTCTACATCCCCGGCGTCCTCCTGCTGGGGATCGTGATCGGCTGGATTCTGGGTTCACGCGCAGCAGCGGATGCGTACGCATCTCAACTAAGAAAGATGAAGGGCGCCGATTCCAAGAAGACTGGCGCAGGTTAACGGAGGTGGCGGAGGAAACGGATTCACAGGAGAAGCGGAGTCGTACTTCAGGGGGAGGGTTTCTCGGCCTGTGCCGAATCGAACGCCTCGTGTCGACCCAGCGCACGTGGATTAACAAGTCGATGCACACCGTCTACAAGTTTTGCGACGTTGAAATTGATCAGCAGGCCGAGAGGACAAGCGGTGAGTCGCAGATATGTCAGCACCTGCGCCTTGTGCACGGCTATCACCCTTTCAACTGATTTCACTTCGACAACGAGGCGATCCTCGACGAGCAGATCGACGCGATAACCCACACCGAGATCGAGTCCCTTATAGGCAATCGGAATAGCGACTTG
>DASRJR010000343.1:0-14626 GCA_035649395.1 Vicinamibacterales bacterium | reverse complement strand
CACCGGGTAGTCGCCGAAGTGCTTCTGCACCACGCGTCCGTTCTGAATCGTGATCTCGCCCTTGAGCGCGGCGGTCAACCCGTAGACGATGCCGCCTTCCATCTGGGCTTTGATGGTATCGGGGTTGATCACCCAGCCGGTGTCGACGGTGCACACCACCTTGTGAACACGGACGTTGCCGCGCGTGTCCACCGAAACCTCTGTGACCTGCGCGAGGATGCTGCCGAACGCGTCCATCACCGCGATGCCGCGCCCGCGCCCCGCCGGCGCCGGCTTGCTCCAGCCCGCCTTCTCCGCAGCGAGCTCGAGCACGGCTTTGTGCCGCGGCGACTTGCCGAGCAGATCGCGGCGGAACTCGAACGGATCCTTCTTCGCCACCGCCGCGAGCTCGTCGATGAACGCCTCGACGACGAAGCCTTGGAACGACGCGCCGACCGAGCGCCAGAAACCAAACGGCACACCCGGATCGTGCTCGATGTATTCGATGCGCACGTTCGGAATCGTGTAGGGCAGATTGGCCGAGCCGTCGACCGAGATGAAGTCGACGCCGTTGGGCGGCAGCGCACCGATGCGTTTGATCAGCGATTGCTGCACCATGCGCTGCATGAACACGGTCGGCTTGCCAGACGAGTCGACCGCGCCCCACATCCGCGCGTAGCTGACCGGACGGTAGTAGTCGTGCTGCATGTCGTCTTCGCGCGACCAGACGACCTTGACCGGCTTTCCAACCGCCTTCGACGTCTCGACCGCATCGGCGACGAAGTCGCCTTCGCCGCGCCGGCCAAAGCCGCCGCCCATATAGGTGACGTAGACCTTGACCTTGTCCGCGGGCAGGCCCGACGCGGCCACCGCAGCCTGGTGCGACGGCGTCTGTCCCTGCGTCGGCACGTAGACGTCGCAGCGATCGGCGCGCACGTCGGCCGTGCAGTTCATCGGCTCCATCGTGGCGTGCGCCAGGAACGGCGCCTCGAAGGTACGCTCGAAGCCCTGGCTCGACTTCAGCGCAGCCTCCGCGTTGCCGTCGTTCCGCGCAACCTTGCCGGGCTGCTGCGCCAGTTCCGCCTGCTTCTTCAGGATGTCCGCGCTCGTCAGCTTCGCCAGCGCGCCCTCATCCCACGTAATCTCGAGCGCCTGGGCACCCTTCGATGCGGACCAGTAGTTGTCGGCGACAACGGCGATGCCGCTGCTGATCTGGACGACGTTCTTCACCCCGGGCACGGCCTTCGCCTTGTCGGCGTTGAACTTCGCGACCTTGCCGCCGAACACCGGGCATCGTACGACGCGCGCCGTGAGCAGGCCCGGCAGCTTGACGTCGATGCCGAAGCCTGCCGTGCCGTTGACCTTTTCGGGAACATCGAGGCGCGCCAGCGACTTGCCGAGCACCTTGAAGTCTTTCGGATCCTTCAGCGCAACCGTCTTCGGCACCGGCAGCGCCGCGGCCTTGTCGACGAGCGCACCGTAGGTCAGCTTGCGACCGCTGGCCTGATGCATCACCACGCCGTTGTCCGTCGTGCAGCTGCTCTCCGGGACGTTCCAGGTCTGCGCGGCAGCGGTCACCAGCATCGATCGCGCGGCGGCGCCCGATTCACGCAGCACCTTCCACATGCCACGCACGCTGTTGCTGCCGGCCGTGAGCTGCTGGCCGCCGAAGTTCGGGTTGCCGTACTTCGGATCGGCGCCGGCCCACTCGGTCTTGATCTTCTTCCAGTCGAAGTCGAGCTCCTCGGCGACGAGCATCGGCATCGACGTCATCACCCCCTGCCCCATCTCGAGCATCGTCAGCATGATGCGCACGCTCTCGTCGGCGCTGACTTTGATCCAGACGTTGGGCTCGAACGTGCCGGCGCCCCTGAGCGACGTCGAAGGGTGAATCGGGAGATAGGCCCCGAGCATCAGGCCGCCGCCCGCAGCCGTTGCGGTCTTGAGGAAGGTTCGTCGAGAGAGGCTCGCTGATCGCGTCATGATTCCTCTCCCTTACGCGCGCGCGGCGCGGCGGATGGCGCGCTTGATGCGTTGATAGGTGCCGCACCGGCAGATGTTGCCAGACATCGCGGAGTCGATCTGCGTGTCGGTCGGGCGCGGCGTCTTCGCCAGCAGCGCCGCCGCCGACATGATCTGTCCCGACTGGCAGTAACCGCACTGCGGCACCTGCTCGGCAACCCACGCGACTTGCAGCGGGTGACTCGAATTGGCCGAGAGGCCCTCGATCGTCGTGATCTTCTTGCCGACCGCCGCCGAGGCGGCCGTCATGCACGCGCGCGTGGCGACGCCATCGAGGTGCACGGTGCAGGCACCGCACTGTCCAAGGCCGCAGCCGAACTTCGTGCCGGTCAGGCCGAGCGTGTCGCGCAGCACCCACAGCAGCGGCATGTCGGGACTGACATCGACATCACGACGCGTTCCGTTTACGTCGAGAGCAATCATGAGAGATCCTCATCAGGTGAACGGTGTCGTTCAAAGTTCACTGTTCACGGTTCAAAGTTCCAGGTTCATGGTTCTCGGTTCTGGGTTCAGCGTTCGCGGTCAGGGTTCGAATGCAATCGAATCGCCCTGACCGGGAACCGTGAACCCATGAACTATGAACTCTGAACCCGGAACCGTGAACTATGAACCCTGAACCATGAACGTGCGGTTCACAGCTCAGTGGCTCATTATAGGGTCTTCAGATACTCGAGCAGGTCTTCCTTCTGGTCGGGCGGCAGCTGTTGGCCGTAAACGTGCCCGGCGTTGCCGTTGCCCTTCTGTGTGGTGTCGAACAACACGCCCTCGCGTTGGGCGTCAGGGCCGCTGCTGACGAAGCCGACGTCCGTGAAGTCGTACACGTCGTAGGCGCGATAGAACTGGGCCGGGCGTGTCTCCGGGAAGAGCAGGGCGCGCAGGCTGGGCACCGATCCGTTGTGCAGGTACGGCGCTCGCAGCCACAGGCCGTCGAGCGGCATGTTGGCGTAGCCCTCGGTCTTGCGGAAGTGCGAGAAGCGCCACGGATAGCCTTCGCCGAGGGTGTTCATCTTCGCGGCCAGCTGGGACGTGAACGATCGGACGCGCTCGGGGTCAGTGCCGACGTCGGCCAGTCGCGTCACCTGTCCCGTCTGCTTCGCGCCGAAGTCGTGGCACGAGGCGCACTCGGCCGCGTAGACGATCTTTCCACGCTCGGCGCGTGCCGCATCGATGCGGTTCGACGGGAACGCCGGAGCTTTGAGATCCATGATCCACTCCTCGATGCGTCCGAGCGCGGCGACATCGAGTGATTGAGGCGTGGCGCCGGCGCCGATGGCCGCGCTCTTGTTGCGCTCCTCGACGAGGTCGTTGTTGCCGTCCCAGTGCAGCCACAGGCCGCGCCGCGGACGCTGATTCCACAGCGACGGCAGATCGACCGTGCCGACGGAGTCGTCCCGGCTCATGTCGAACCCGAACATCACCTTGTACGGATTGAACGTGTCGACGCGTCCCGGGCCCTGCGGCGGTCGTCGATCGAACCAGGCGTTGTCGCGCGCGCCGTCGAGAATGCCGTTCTTGGTGCGGCGGACGACGAGCAGACGATACGCGAGCTGGTCGAAGACGCCGAAGTTCGGGTTGATCTTCTCGATCGCGGCGATGAGCTGATCGGCGGTGAACCGTGAATCGTTCGCGCACGCGGCCAGGAACCGCAGGTATCCCTGCAGATCCATCTCGTGCGACGGCATGCCGACGACGAGTTGCCTCCGCCCACCCGACGCCTCGCGCCAGGTGCCGGCATGGCAGGTCGCGCAGTTGAGACCGACGACGTCGATCAGACCGCCGGTGTGCGTGGTGCCGACCGGCCTGTCGCGATCCTTCGACTCGTAGATGAACCCGAGCTTCTCCCATCCGCTCCCGGGGCGGTTCGGCAGCTTGTCGGCGAACATGATCGGCAGCGCGCGCCAGATCCAATACGGCACGCCGACGCGCTCCTCGGTGCCGAACGCGCCGTATTTGAAGTGCTCGACGACGTCGATGGGATTGTCGCCGCCGCCGCGGCCGCACTGCGCCACCGCTGCGGCCAGCGTCACCACGAACACGGCCAGCGCCACCCTCATCACACGTCGCATCGTCTCACCCATTATCGTAAGGGCCGGCTTTCTATCGTAGGGGCCGGCTTCAGCCGGCCCGTTCACGGGTCGCCGGAGGTGGCCCCCACGTCAGCCCGGTGGCGCGGTGACGGTTTTCCACGGCGCGAACGCGTTGGTGACGCCCGACAGCGCCGGCGCCAGTTGTGGATAGTGCCGCCGCAGAATCGAGAGCATCGAGTTCTTGCGGATGTAGTCGAGCCCGAACTCGGTGTAGATCTCCGGCTTCCAGTCGTCGGTGAAGAAGCGATCGCTCTTCAGCCGTCTCGATGCCATCAGGATGAAGACGCGGAACGCGGTGTCGCTGAAGCCGAACCCCGGCGGCAACGGCTCGGCGTAAAGTCCCGCCATCAAGTCGACCTTGTCGACGTCGCCATAGACGTCCTTGAGTTGCTTCCGCCAGGCGGGATTGTCGCTGAGCTCATCGAACGACTTCACCGGGTTCTTGTGAAGCAGCCGGCGGAACTGGTTGTAGCGCGGCACTCCACGCTCGCGGTCGCGGAGGATGTCCACCGCCGCCAGATCGAGGTGCTCGCCATCGTCGCGCGTGAGGTTCTGCAGGAATCGCGGGTAGTTGTGCAGCGTCACCGCGCCGGGGTGCGACACGCCGAAGGAGTAGAACAGGTCCGGCATGCTGTGGCGCTCGGCGACAGCTGGCGTGTTGCGGCCGGTCACCGCCGGCAGCTTCAGCGTCTCGACGAGCCGTCCTGTCCCCAGCGAGCGGAAGGCGATCTCGTCCGGCATCAACGGGTGCATGCGATACACCGACACGAACTCCTCGGTCAGCGAATAGGGCGCGGTGTGGTGGTCGGCCTTCGACCCGACGATGCCGCCGAGCGCTTCGCTGTCGTCGAGAAACATCAGTGCATCCTGCAGCTCCTCGCCGGCGAGTCCCGACCAGTTGATGTTCATCGCCATCTTGATAGTGGGGTTGGGCAGGATGGCGGGCGTCCACTCGATCGTGTGAATCTTGGCCAGCAGCGCCGAGTTGATCAGCTTCGCCTTCTCGAACAGCTGCTGATCGTTCCAGGTCGGGTTGTGATGGGCGAGCAGATCGGCGACGTGATTGTGCTCCAGCGTGAAGATGGTGTGGAGCATCGCCAGCCCGATCCACCAGTTGTCGGTGAAGCCGCTGAAGCTGATGCCGGTCGCGGGATCGGTTGGCAACAGACCCGTGGGCTCGATGCGGAGCTTGCCGCCGACGTTGGCGCGCACCTTTTTCGCGATGTCCGCGTCGCAGCCGTACAACATCGACGCGTCCCACCAATGGCTGTTCAGATTGGCGTACGCGGGCGGACGCGTCGAACCCGCGGGCGCCGGGTCGGGCTCGGTTCGCGGGACGGTCATCGTGCCGTCGCTCCAGTCGTCGCCCTGCGCCAGCGGGATGTCGATCGTCTGGGTCTTGGATCGCTTGTGGACGAACCAGTCGTGCACCATGAACTGAATCCACGCGCCGGCCAGCAGATTGAGAATCGTGGCTGGCTTGAACTCGTCGCGCGTCATCAACTCGCGGCTGACGACGCGAGGGCTGGGCGCGAGCAGGTTCGCGGTGTCCGGCTTGACCTGATCGAGCGGGAAATTGCGGCCGAAGCGGCGGCCGACGGACCCCATCGCCGGGAACTGCAAGTCGTTGTTGGAGCCGTCGATCGAGCGGGTCGCGCGCACGGCCGGATCAGTCGGCGCCGCGCCCTGCCGCTTCTGGAGCGGCGGTTCCTCGGTGTCGTGCAGGTTCTTCTCGCGCAGCTCGCGGCGAATCTCGCCCAACCGCCCGAGCGCGAGATTACGCGGCAGCTCGTACCACTGCTTGTGACGCAGAAGACCGGTCAGCTTCTCGATCAGTTTGTCGCTCATGAACGCACTCCGATAAGAAACCTGCAATTCAAAATGCAAAATTCAAAATGCAAAAGGAAGAACGGGTGATTGGCATCATCGACCTTCGTTTTTGCATTTTGCATTTTGCATTTTGCATTTCACATCTACACAAATGGCCTCGGATGGAAGACCGACATGATTTGCGCAATCATCGCGTCGCGTGACGGGAAGCGCTTCTCTTCGTAACATCCGAGCGGATTCTCGACGACGTTGACCAGGCACTTGTTGCAGTAGGTGCAGGGCTCGTCGGCGCGGTCCTGGCCGCGTTCGAAGAACTTGACGAGATCGTTGTTGGCGATCAGCGGGCGTGCCGCGCTCACTGCGTCGCAGTCGCCTCGCGTGATCGCGCCGGCGATCACGGAGGCCGTCTGGAAACCACCGGTGCAGATGACGGGAACCGTGACGGCCGCTTTGACCTTGTGCGCGTCCTGCAGCAGCGCGCCCTCGATCTCGTTCGGCTTGGGCGCCGCATCCTGCCACTGCTTGCGCGCCAGCGCGGGCGCCGTCCGCAGCAGCAAATAGTTCCGGAACGCTCGATCGCCCCCGGAGATCACGGTGTCGTAGGTCTTCTCGAGCTCCTCGACCGGCAGATCGATGCCCGCCGGATTCCGCGGATGCGGAAAGAAGCTGCCGGTCGACACGTGGATGGCGTCGACGCCATCGTCGACCAGCCACTTGCACACCTGCACCGACTCGTCCGCGGTGTTGCCGGATGGACCTTTGTGAAACAACGCGACCGCGTCGTTGCGCTCCTGCACGCTGATCTTCATCTGCAGGTGGAAGTCGTGGCCCACGCGTTTGCGGATCGCGCGCACGATCTCACGGACGAAGCGGGCACGGTTCTCGAGCGGCCCGCCATACTCGTCGTTCCGGTCGTTGATCGCGGAGCTGAGGAACTGGGTGATGAGATAGCCGTTGGCGCCGTGCAATTCGACGCCGTCGAGGCCGGCTTCGCGCGCGCGGCGCGCCCCCTCGGCAAACGCGTTGACCGTTTCGGCGATCTGCGTCTTGGTCATCGCGTCGGTGGGAAAGCCGTGTTGCGGGTCGTCCTCGGCCGTCGAGCTGAGCGCCGTCGCGATCTCGATGCCGGGCAAGTCGCGCTGACGGCCGCTGTGACTCAATTGCAGGATGTAGTGGCAATCGTGCTCGTGCACCGCCTTGCCGAGCGCGCGCCAGAACGGGATCTTGTCGTCGCTGTCGATCATCGCGTAGTTCGGCACGATGCGGCCACGCAGGTGCACCGGTACGAACGACGAGATGATGGCGCCCACGCCTCCCTTGGCGAACTTCACTTCCCAATTGATGCGCGCCTGATTGCCCGAGCCGTCGTAGTTGTCGAAGCGGCCCGAGACATTCGAGCGGAAGACGCGATTCTTGACGGTTAGATTGCGGAACTTCAGTGGCTGAAAGATCTCATCGAACGCCACGAGACCTCCCGACGACGATTCGTGAACGGCCCAGGGCTCAGGCCTGTGTTGTGTTTGGAGCGTCGTCACCGTAGCGTGCGTACCGCTCGGCTGTCAACGACACGCGCTTGTCGTTTATTGATTGGTTGAGCTGGATGACTCGCTCGCTGTCAGCAGCTTGGTGAAAGAAAGTGCCGATTCGTATCAGCAGCTCATCAGAGCAGTTCGATTAGTGATTACTGATTTCTGATTAGTGATCCGTTGTTGATTGTTGATTTGTGATCGTTGATTGAAAGCGGCAGACCCGCTTCGAATGACCCCGTCGAGTTTTCAATCGCCAATCAGGAATCAACAATCAACAACTATTCAAAGATCACTAATCGACGGAATCAGAAATCTGCCCGCGTCAGTTCGCAAGCGTCGTGGACACCAGATCGCCGAGCTGCTCGGGTGAGTATTGATTGCCTTCGATTGACGCGACGATCACGCCGCGACGATCGAGCACGACCGTGCGCAACGAGTGGTTCAGCAGCCCTTCGTCGGGAAAGAAGTCGACGCCGAACATCGCGCACACTTTCCGCACGTCGGGCACCGGCCCGGTGAGGAACCGCCACGTGTTCGGATCCGCGTTCCACTGCGACGCGTACTGGGCCAGCACCTCCGGCGTGTCGCGCTCGGGATCGAACGTCACGGTCAGCAGCACCAGGTCGCGGCCCAGCTCCTTCTGAAACCGTTTCTGCAACGCGCCGAAGTTGTTCGTGACGCGCAGACAGAATTGCGGCAGCGCGCAGCGGGTGTAGATGAAGTTCAACGCGACCACCTTGCCGGTGAGGCTCGACAGCGAGACCCGTTGCTTCCGCTGATCGATCAGCGTGAAATCGGGCACCTTGCCGCCGACGGCGAGCGGCGGCGACGACAGGCCCGCCATCTTCTTCATCACGGCGAGCCGTTGCGCCGCTTTCGGATCTTTCTCGACCGTCTGATAGCGGCGCACGACGATGCGGCTCGCATACGACGTGCTCGACCCGACCGTCAGTATGAACTCGACGATCGCTCCGGGCTGAACACCCTGCAGATCCTTCGCGTCGCGGACCTCGAAGGGCATGACCATCGACTCCATCAGGCCGGCGATCTTCTCGTGCGAGACGACGACGCTGCGCTTGGCAGCGTCGACTCGCACCACCATGCCTTTGACTGGGTACTGTTTGTCCTGTGCGTAGACACTTACGGCCAAAAGAATCAGGACGAGCGTAGCGGGTATCGCGCGGCGGCACGGCGGCGGATCTGAAGACCCGCCGCTACGACGGTTGCTATCGGGCGGCATTGCCACTACGCCCTCTCAGCGGCAAGGGGTTTCGAACCAGAGGCACCACACGATCCGAGAGCTCGTGGATCTCGATCACACGGTTCTTGGTGACGTTGGCGAAGCGTTGGCGCGTGCCGCTGACCGGCCAGCTGATCTCCAGGTCGACCCGACGGGCGTTCTTTCCCAGACCGATGTGCTGCTGCAGCGGTGAGGCGCCGAACGTGCCGCCGCTGTTGACCGTACGATAGATCGACCGGCGCGCGCCAGTCCCGTCTTCCACCGTCGCGATCAGGCGGGCGCCGATGGCGGCGCGGTTCGTCTTCGTCCCGACGAGTTGAACGCCGAGCCAGTCGTTGCCGTGGCCAGGGTTCTCGAACAGCCGGAAGGCGTGCGCATCTCCAGGCGTGGCACCGCCGACCTTGAACACGATCTCCTCGTCGCCGTCGTTGTCCAGATCGGCAAACGCGACGCCATGCCCCTTGTGCATCTCGCCGGTTCCCGAGGATACGGTGACGTCGACGAACGACGTGCCGGCATTGTTCTTCAGCAGCACGCTCGGCTTGAGCGCCGCATACGACGGGCTGCCCGTGCCGAGGAAGATGTCGAGGAAGCCGTCGTTGTCGATGTCGCCGAAATTGGATCCCATCGGCATGAACACCTTCGCGAGGTTCGCCTCCTTCGTCACATCGCGGAATGTGCCGTTACCCAGATTCCGATACAGCTTCATTGTCTGAGCGTTCGGCGGCAGCCCGAGATACGAGCGCGCGGTTTCGTCGATTGACAGGAAATAGCTGCTGGCGAACACATCGTCCCAGCCGTCGTTGTCGTAGTCGAAGAACCAGGCCGGGAAGCCGCGGTCGGCGCCCGGCACGCCCGCGGCGACGCCGACTTCGGTGAACGTGCGATTGCGGTTGTTGTGATACAGGAAGTTCGTACTGCGCAGGTTCGAGACGTACAAGTCGGGGAAACCGTCATTGTCGTAGTCGCCGGCATGGACCGCCTTGGTGAAGGCGGTGCGCGCGACGCCTGCAGCCGCCGCGATGTCCTCGAACGTGCCGTCGCCGCGATTGCGGAACAGCTGCGCCGGCCCGTCTTCGTTGCCGACGAAGAGATCGACCCAGCCGTCGTTGTCGATGTCGGTCCAGACCGCGGTCTGCGTGCTGGTGGCCGGCTTGGCGAGACCGCTCGCGGCGGTGACATCGGTGAACGTCCCGTTGCAGTTGTTGCGCAGCAGCGACTTGCGCTGCGCGAGCTCCCATCCGCCACGCAGCACGAGCACGTCGCGACAGCCGTCGTTGTTGTAGTCGGCTTGAACGAGATTGAGGCCGCCGAGCTGATCGGCCAGTCCTGCCCGCGTCGAGCGATCGACGAACGTGCCCTGCTCGGTGCGGTGAAACAGCTGCATCTTTCCGCAGCTGTCGAAGTTCGACGTGAAAAGATCGAACCGCCCGTCATTGTCGAAGTCATCAACGATGACGCCGCCGGCTGACGAGAACGAGTCGATACCGGCCGCCGCGGCGACGTCGACGAACCGACCAACGTGCTCGGACGACGCAAACGCGTCGGTCGGAATGCGATGACGCTCGGGCACCTGGCTGGGATACCCGCCGGTCGCCATGTAAGCGACGTTCAACAGCCACTTCGCTTCGATGTCACGTGGATCGCTGTCGAGCAGCTTGAGGAAGTAGCCGGCGGCCTTATCGAGATCGGCCGTGCGCTCGAGACGCCGGCCTGGCAGCTGCACGGCGAGGAGACATCGGTCGCCAGGCGCGTGATAGAGCCCGTTGTCCATCTCCGCTTTGTGCAGGTGCGCAACGCCGAGGCTCTGCAGCACGTCGGGAATGGCCGCCGGCATGTCGGTCTGCGCGATGCGATACGCCTGCTCGAACTGCGCAATCGTCGCGGCCATGTCGCCGTCGTAGGCAAGCAGCTGGCCGTACGCCAGGTACGCCTCCATCACGTCCTGCGCCGAGAACTGCCCGCGCGTATCGGCGATGTCGGGCCCGAGCCGCCGTGCCAGTGCCGTCTTCACGTTGCCGACAGCGCGCTGACGCAGCTCACAAATCATGCGCGGACTCTGATTCCAGTCCTCGTCCTTCTGCAGCGTGCCGAGCGCCGTGTTCGCTTCCGCGAACCCGTCGACACTGACCGTGGCGCGCACGTTGCCCGCCGCGGCCAGCGCGAGAATCTCGCTTCCCCGCACCGTCGCGCCGGTCGTCTGCTGCTCGCGCTGAACGATGGCGAAGCCGGTCGGCAACGTAATCACTCGACTCACCGCCACGGGCTCGAGCGCGCGCAGCGCCTCGCGCAACTCTTCGCGCAGCTCCGCCGGCACCACGGGACCGATCAATCCGCCACGGTCTGCCGACGGATCGATCGATTCGGCACGCGCGAGCGCCGCGAAGCTCGCGCCACCACTGACCTGCTGGCGAAGCTGCTCCGCGCGGTCGGCCGTGCTGACGACGATGATGCGGAATACCACGGGCGCATCGGCCGGCGCGTTCTGACCGCGCAGCAGCGCGAGCCCGAGCACCAGTGCGATCGCCACACCGGCGATCAACCGACGGGTTCCCGGGTGGTGGAGCACTCTGCGCGTATGATAGCCGTCTGGGAGATGACGGAGGCAACGGTTTAGCACGGAGCAACGGGGAAACGGAGATCGGACGGAGATCGCCACACCGACGCCCGCAATCACACGCCGCTGTACTTTCGGGAACGCGTGTGATTTCGGGTGTCGGCGTGGCGCACTCCGTTCGGCCTCCGTTCCTCCGTTGCTCCGTGTTGACCCGTTTCCTCCGCAGCCTCCGTTACCTTCGACAACGCAGTCTTGCGGAGGATCCATGTCGCTGAGAGCAATTGTGGCGGCCACTGCAGTCATCGCCCTGGCCGCACCGGCGTTCGCGCAGCAGCAACCCGACGGCGCCGCCGTCTTCAAGCAGACCTGCGCGACGTGCCACGCACCCGGACAGACGCAGGCACCGACGCCCGACGCGCTGCGACAGATGACGCCCGAGGCGATCTTCAACTCGCTGACGCTTGGCCGGATGCAGATTCAGGCGATCACTCTGAGCGACGCCGAGCGCCGCGCCGTGGCGGTCTTCCTCGCCGGGCGCGCGTTCGCGCCCGTCGCGCCGATCGAGGTCAAGAACAAGTGCACCTCGTCGCCGGCGATGAAGGCGCCCGCGAACTCCGGCGAGTGGAACGGGTGGGGTGGCAACGTCGCCAACACGCGGTATCAGCCGAACGGCGGTATCACCGCCGCCGACCTGCCGAAGCTGAAACTGAAGTGGGCGTTCGGCTACCACACGGTCACGTCCGCGCGGGCGCAGCCGACGCTCGCCGGCGGCCGGCTGTTCGTCGCCAGCGAAAACAGCGAAGTGCACGCGCTCGATCCCAAGACCGGGTGCGCCTACTGGACCTACAAGGCACAGGCTGGCGTGCGTACCGCGATGTCGATTGGCGCCTACAAGAATGCCTCCGGTTCGGGGCTGGCGGTCTTCTTCGGCGACGCGCGCGCGAACGCGTACGCCGTCGACGCCAACAGCGGCAAGGAGCTGTGGGTGCGCAAGGTCGACGATCACCGGTTCGCTGCCATCACCGGCGCGCCGACCTACTACAACGGCCGGCTGTTCGTCCCGGTGCAAGGGCTCAGCGAAGAAGGACAGGGGGGCCAACAGAAGTACGAGTGCTGCACCTTCCGTGGCAGCGTCTCGTCGCTCGATGCCAACACCGGTCAGGTGATCTGGAAGCGGTACACCATCGACGAACCGAAGCCGCGCGCGAAGAACAAGGACGGCGTGCAGCAGTGGGGCCCGGCCGGCGGAGGCATCTGGTCGTCGCCGACCGTCGACCCGAAGCGCAACATGGTCTACGTGGCGACGGGCAACAACTACGCCGAGCCGTCACAGAAGACGACCGACGCGGTCATCGCGCTCGACCTCGGCAGCGGCGCGATCAAGTGGGTCAACCAGACGACGCCCGACGACAACTGGACGCTCGGCTGCCGGCCGGAGAATCCGGACAACCCCAACTGCCCCGGCACGCTCGGGCCCGATCACGACTTCTCGGCCTCGCCGAGCCTCGTCACCATCAACGGACGCGACCTGATCGTGCTGCCGCAGAAGTCCGGCATGTCGTACGCGCTCGATCCCGACAAGGAAGGCGAGGTCGTCTGGAAGTACCGCATCGGTCAGGGCAGCGGCCTCGGCGGTCAGTGGGGCGGCGCCGTCGATCGCGAGAACGCGTACTTCGGTGTGTCCGATCTGCTGTCACAGAATCCGGGAGGGATCCGCGCCGTCAAGCTCGCGACGGGCGAGCAGGTGTGGAGCATCGGTCCGCAAGAGCGGCTGTGCGACAAAGCGAAGCCGACGTGCCGCGCCTCGCAGGGCGCCGCGGTGACCGCGATCCCGGGCGCGGTCTTCTCGGGCTCGCTCGACGGCGGCATGCGCGCCTATTCCACCAAGGACGGATCGATTCTCTGGACGCTCGACACGAACAAAGAATTCCCGACGGTCAACGGTGTCAAAGCGAATGGCGGCGGCATGGAAGGCGGCGGCGTCATCGTCGGCGACCGCATGATCTTCTTCAACTCGGGTTACGGGGGCTTCGTCGGGAATGGGGGCAACGTGCTCCTCGCCTTCGGGATAGAGTGAGCTGATTCGCGCGTCGTAGCGGCGGGCCTGGAAGGCCCGCCCTACACAGTCCACGCCGGAACCAGCGTGGAGCGATTAGCGCGCTGTGTAGGCCGGGCCTTTTAGGCCCGGCGCGGAGCCCCTGATGAAACCCCTCTGCCTCTTAGCACTCTTCGTATGGGTCGCGACGAATCCGCCAGCAGCCTACGCGCAGCTGACGCTCGCCAGAGACAACCCGATCGTCTACGGACACCATCACATCGCCGCGAGCGATCCAGCGGCGCACATCAAGTTCTTCGTCGAGGCGCTCGGCGGAACGAAGACGACCTTCGGCCCGAACAAGCTCGAGATCGTCAGGTTCCCCAACGTCCTCATCTTCTTCCGCACTCAGAAGCCAACCGGCGGCACGAAAGGGACCACGGTCGATCACATCGGCTTCTCGGTGCCGGATCTCAAGACCGCCGTGGCGCGGATCAAGGCCGCGGGCTATCCGATGATCACCCGCAGCGAAGTGGCCGCCACGCAGCCGGTGGTCGACGACATCGCGCCAATCGACGCCAACGTCTCGATCGCGTTCACGATGGGGCCGGACGACGTCAAGGTGGAGATCGTCCAGCAAAAGCAGCAAACGACGCCGGTCGCGCTGCATCACGTGCATTTCTTCGGTCAGCAGAACATCGAGATGCAAGCGTGGTACGCGAAAGTCTTCGGCGCGACTCCGCGCGCAGGCCGCAACTTCCCCGCTGCCGATCTGCCCGGCGTGGCGCTCAACTTCTCGCCGGCGCCGAGCCCGACCGCGGGCACGTCCGGACGGTCGCTCGATCACATCGGCTTCGAGATCAAAGACCTCGAGGGCTTCTGCAAGAAGCTCGAGGCGATGGGCATCAAGTTGAACGTGTCGTACCGAAAGGCCGAAGCGCTCGGTCTCGGCGTCGCCTTCGTCACGGATCCGTGGGGCACGTCTATAGAACTCAACGAAGGCCTCAGTTCCGTCAATTGATGATCGTTGATCTTGGATTATTGATTCGTTCTTGATTTCTGATTTCTGACTGTTGATTGAAAGCGGCCACCGGCTTCACGAGTCACTCCGTTGAGTCCTCAATCACCAATCACGAATCAACAATCAACAACGAATCGAAGATCACCAATCGACCAAATCACCAATCGATCCCGTGTCAGGTGCCCCGTGGGTCACCATCAATTCGCGCAATCTCACAAACGCCCGCATGATCTGGATGTTGGCCTGGACCGCGCGTGGACTCTTCAACACGCTGGACAGCATTGCCACGCCCTGTTCGGTAAACACGTAGGGCGCGTGCCGGCGGC
>DASRJR010000342.1:0-6060 GCA_035649395.1 Vicinamibacterales bacterium | reverse complement strand
CCACTCGATCAGCCGCATCGGGACCTGCGCGTTGACCAGGTAGTTGGTGAGACCGACGGCGACCGACAAGATGATCAGCACGCCGCCAACGAGCGCCACGCAGTCGCCCGCAACCCGGACGACATCCTTGAACGAGGGGACGTCGCGGTGAATGAATCGCTGCACGATCAGCGCGTAGAGCGCCGCGATGGCCGCCGACTCGGACGTCGTCGCGAAGCCGCCGAGCAGCGCCCAGAGCACGACGATCGGGAGCAGCATCTCCCACTTCGCTTCCCACAAGCCGGCGAGCACCTCACTGATCTGAAACGGGGCGCGCTGCGCACCGCTGCGGATCGCCTCGCGGACGCCGAGCGCGGCCAGCAGTGCCAGCATCAGCACGCCGGGAATCAGGCCGCCGATGAACAGATCCTCGATCGCCACGTTCTGCGCGACGATGCCGTAGAGGATCAGCGGGACCGAGAGCGGGAACAGCAAGCCAAGCGATCCCGACGCCGTGAGCAGGCCGATGGCGAATCGCTCGCGGTAGCCCTCTTTCAATAACGCCGGCAACAGTAATCCGCCGAGCGCCAGGATGGTGACGCCCGACCCACCGGTGAACAGCGTGAAGAACGCACAGAGGGTTGCCGCAGCCACGGCGGTTCCGCCCGGTGCCCAGCCGAACAGCGCGCGCAAGGCTCGCAGCAGCCGCGTCGAGGCGCCGCCCTCAGCGAGCAGGAACCCGGTTAACGTGAACAGCGGGATCGCGGCGAGATTGGCGGACGGTGAGGTGAGCTCTTCATACGCCTTGATCAGCGGCACGATCGGCCGGCTGCCGTCGATGAAGAACCCGATCATCGCGATGCCGCCGAGCAACGCGAAGATCGGCGCGCCGAGGACGCCGGCCGCGAGGATGCCGACGATCCAGGGCAGCAGGCGCTGCCCCTCGAAGATCTCGAAGTACGTGGCGGCGTAGCCGCCGGCCACGATCGCCACGGCCGCAATCGCGCGCCCGATCCAGTTGGCGGAGGCACGCCAGCCGAGCCGCAGCGCGATCAGTCCAAACCCGATCGGAAAGGCCAGCGTCGACACCCACACCGGGACGTCCAACGCGATCCGGTCGCCCACCGCCCGTTCGGTCAGCACGAGCCCGACGCCGCCGACGGCGAACATCGCGGCGATGCCGGCGCCGACCGCGCCACCGATGGCGTGAGCGATGCCGGTGACGCGCCCCTTGGGCAGGAACTCGCCGGTCGCGAGCGTCAGCAGCTTGCCGTCACGAGCGGCGATGGCCGCCCCGAGCAAACCGACCCACAAGGTCAGTTGCAGCGTGAACGCGGCCGAACCCGGAATACCCGTGCTGATGAAGCGCCGCAGCGCGATCTCGGCGAGCGGCAGCAGCATGATGCCGCCGAGCGCGGCGGTGGCGACGACGTTCTCGAGGCGATGGGCAAGCGCTCGAGGACCCGTGGCAGAGGGCTCCGCAGACGAGGGCCCGACCATCGCCACCGGGCGCTCGTTGTCAGGCGTGCTCATTCAGTCGACGCCACGCATCACTTCTTCAACTTGCGATACGCGTCCCGCTCCTTGAGCGCGGCATCGTAGGCCTCGGCAGGGACGATTCCGCCACGCATGCTCTTGACGTATTTCTCGACCTCGGTCCGGAATTCAGTAGCCGCCTTGGCGTCCAGCGTCGTCACCGTCAGGCCGCGTGTCTTCATCGTCGCCACCGAATCGGCGTCGAGTTTCGGCGCTTCACCGAGGAACCGCTTCTCTGCGTTCTTCGCCGACGCGAGGACGATCGGGCGATCGGGCGCGTCGATCTTGTTCCACGCGTCGTTGGTCATGACGAGGGCGCCGTAGAGCGGGGCGACGCGGACATCGAGCATGTACTTCGCGTCACGGAAGATCTGGAGCAGCAGCGCCGGATACGGCGGGCTCGGCGCGGCATCGATGAGCCCTGTCGTCAGTTTCAACTGCGCCGGGATGTCGCCGGCGTTCAACGCGACCGGGCGAAAGCCGTTGGTCTTGTACCACTGGGTCATCCTGTCGTCGCCCTGGCTGGTGAAGAGCTTCGCGTTCTTGATGTCGGCGAGCGACGCCATCGGCTTCTTCGAGAACAGCTGCACCCATCCTGCGCTGCCCCAGGAGAGCATCTTGAAGCCCTTCGACTCGAGCCGCTGTTCCAAATAGGGAGTCATCCTCTGGAGGACGTATTCGCCTTCGGCGTCGCTCTCGAAGAAGAACGGGATACCGAACACGTTGAACACATCGTCGATGCGGCTGAGGCCTGGCAGCATGAGCAGATTGGCTTGCAGCTGATCGACGCCCGGACGCATCATGCGGATGGTGGCGTCCTCGCTGCCCTGGGTGCCGCCGGCGTAGACGGTGAGCTTCACGCGTCCCGACGTCTTCTGATCCCACTCGGCCCCCATGTCGAGGAGCGCCTTGTGCCAGGACGAGTTGACCGGCGCCTGCGTCGCGAGCTTCAGCGTCACGGCCGCGTGGAGCGAGATCGGGACGGCGAGCGCGGCGGCGAGGACGAGGACTTTACGAACCATGAACCCTCCAGGACAGCGGTCCGGCTGAAGCCGGACCCCACGTACTATTATTTCGAAAATT
This sequence comes from Vicinamibacterales bacterium, assembly GCA_035649395.1. Classification (GTDB taxonomy): domain Bacteria; phylum Acidobacteriota; class Vicinamibacteria; order Vicinamibacterales; family UBA2999; genus Gp6-AA40. The sequence goes on along the minus strand of DASRJR010000342.1, from coordinate 3,462 downwards.
TCTCGTCGATGCGGTCGAGCAGAACGCGGGCGCGGCGCTGCGTGACCAGTATCACGAGACGATTCGACGGATCCTTCTCGGGATCGATCGCGAGCGCTTCTTTCAGCAAACGCTCGAACTCGACGCGATCCTGCATCGGGACGGCGATTCCCGTCGCGAGCGCCACATACGGCCCCGGCGAGAGCCCCTTCTGAATGTCGACCGCCATCTTGAAATGCTCGCGGGCCTTGTCCGGGTTGCCGCCCAATGCCTCGGGGAGGCTGTTCAGAGAAATCATCAGCTCGTGAATCGCCCCGCGATTCCACGCCGGATCGAGCGCCAACGCGCGATCGGCGAGCGCACGCACAGTGGGGAAGTCGACCGCCAGATCGGGCCGGTCGATGCCGAGCGAGATGGCAGCGCCCCATGAGGCGGCCGACCAATACAGCAGCGGCACGTCGCTCTTCTGCGCCTTCTGCAGCGTCGGGGCTGGATCGGCGAGGAGGGCCTGGCTCGCACTCTTGCCAAAACGCGCGTCGATCCCGCGAAGACAGTAGCCGCGGCCGCGGAGGTAATGCTTCAGCGCACGTTCGCGCAGCGCCGTCGCTTCGTTGCGGCGGCTCGAGTCGAGACCGTCGGCGTCGGCCTCGAGAAAGGCATATCCGTATTGCGTGAAGCCGCCGCACGTCGCGACGAGGAGCGGCACGTGCGTCGGCACCGACTCGAGCAGCGACTCGTACAGCTTCAACGCAAACGGCGTCGCATCGCGAATGAGCTCGGGGTCGTCGTCTCGTGTGAAGACGTCACCGGTGTCCGAGAGCGTATTGGCAACCGTTTTCACCGCCATCGTCTTGATCGAGCACGCGGGTGCGACGGTAACAATGACGATGAGGGCCAGCAGCGCGGCAGGGCTAACGGGATGGAACACCTGGACTCGGACGGGCATCAACTCCCAAGAATATCCCAGGAACTCGAAACTCACTCACTCCGCTCGGAGCGCCTGGATCGGGTCGACGCGTGAGGCACGCCGCGCTGGCAGACTGCAGGCCGCGAGGGCCGAGCCGATCAGCAGTCCCGCGACGACGACCCCCGTGAACGGATCGAGCACGCCGACCTCGAACAGCAGCGACTTGATCAGCTGATTCACCCAATACGCACCGGCGACACCGATGACGGTACCGCCCGCGATCACCGGGATGGCGTCGCGCAGGACGATGTCCCGGAGATTCGCAGGTGTGGCCCCCAATGCGACGCGCACGCCAAATTCCGGCGTCCGCCCGGCGACGGCGAACGACAGCACACCGTAGAGCCCGACACACGCGAGCAGCAGCGCCAGCGTCCCCATCGCCGCCACGAGATACGTGACGAGGCGTTCGCGGCCGGTGGCGGCCGCCACGTAGGTGCTCATCGCACCAATGCTCTCGAGCACGAGCGCCGGCTCGGCGGTCTTGATCGCTCGCTCGATCGCCGTCGATTGCGACCCGGCATCGGCCGTCACGCGGACGGCCAAGGTGTAGAACGGTTCGTTGGACTGGGCGATTGGGACATACACCATCGGTACTGGCGCGTCACGAAGTGACAGCGGCCGTGTGTCCCCGACGACCCCGACGATTTCAGCGGTGTCGTCCCCATCCCGAATCTGCTGGCCAATCGGGTCCGCTCCCGCGAAGTAGCCTCGCGCGACCGATTCACTCACGATCGCGACGAGCGGAGCCGTGTCGACATCGCGGCTGGTGAATTCCCGTCCGCGCTTCAGTGGAATGCCGACAGTCGCGAAATAGCCCGGACCGACACCGTTCTCGTTGAGCTGAATCCCGGGCCGGTCGCCGATCTGAAATCCGCTGCTTTGCGTACAGTTGGCCAGCAGCCCACATGATGAAACGACCGCGGAGGTGATGCCTGGGAGCGATGTCGTGGCGGCGACGAGCCGATCCCGGAGCGCCGGCAACTGCTCGGGTGTGTAGCCGCTGACTCGTGGATTCATCGACACCGCGATGACGTGATCCAGCGAGTAACCGGGATCGACGCGCGAGAAGTTGACGAGCGTTCGTCCGAGCAGGCCCGCGGCGAACACGACGACGAACGACAGCGCGAGTTGACCGACCACGAGCGGCCGCATGCCGCGAATGATCGACCGGGACACGACGCCGCGACCGCCGGTGAGTCGTTGGAGGAGGTCGCCGCGAGTCGCTCGAACCGCCGGGAGCAGCCCGAAGATGAAAGCGGTCGCGATCGTGGCAGCAGTCGCGAACAGCATCGCGCGCGAGTCGGCCTCGAACACCGTCGGCAGCGGATTGTTCGACGGCCCCAACGCGTATTGCGCGAGCGCGCGACTGGCCCACTGACCGGCGACGAAGCCAACGGCGCCTCCGACGATCGCCAGCAGCAGGCTCTCCGTGAACGTCTGCCGGATCAGCCGGGCCCGGCCGGCACCGAGCGCGATTCTGATGCCGATCTCCCGCGCGCGCGACGTCGATCGCACCATCAGAAGATTGGCGATGTTCGCGCAAGCAATCAGCAGCACCAGCGCGACCAGGCTGGCGAGCGCGATCAGGGACGTCGCGAAGCGCCCCCGGAGTCCGGAGAAGCCGCGAACGAACGGCTCGACGACGAGTTGGCCCGACACGATCGACGGTCGCTCGGCCGGGTTGGGAATTTCGAGCGACAGGTCCAGCAGCGCGGCACGATTCGTCGCCTTGAGAGCCGCCTCCGCCTGCTGCCGCCGTTCTGGCGGTATTCGTCCAACCACATTCAGCCAGGCGAGCCCGTTCTGCTCGAGCCACGGCCGCGAGAGGTCGACGCCGCCATAACCGCTGGCGTTGCTGCGATAACCCAGGGTCTGCTGCATCGTCAATGGCATCCAGAGATCGCTCTCGGCATCGGTCCAGGTGCCAAAGAAGCCGCGCGGCGCGACGCCGACGATCGTCACCGGCACGCGGTTGACCAGGATCGACCGGCCGATCGCCTCGGCGGATCCGCCCAGCGATCGCTTCCAGAAACCATCGCTGACCACGGCGACGGACGGCGCGCCAGGTGCCAGGTCGCTGTCGCTGATCGGTCGGCCACGCTCCGGTGTGATTTGTGTGAGGGCGAAGTAGTTGCCGGCGACCAGCTGGCCACGATTGATCGTCTGCGCGGCGTTGGCGTCGAGGCGCAGGGCGAACGGAACGGTACGCGTTGTCGCCGTGAGCGTGCCCATATCCGCCAAGGCGTTCTGAAGGCGCTGAAAACGCGGATACGAGAAGCGCAGGTATCGTCCTGTGCCACCGGTCACGTCCGGTGCGCCCACAGGCGCGCCGGGTCCGACGGGGTTCTCGTACAGCACCACGAGCTCGTCGGCCTTCGGGAGCGGCAGCGGCTTGAACATCACCGCATCGAGCAGCGTGAAGATCGCGCTGTTCGCCCCGATGCCAAGGGCGAGGGTGACGACCGCTGCGGCCGTGAAGCCAGGCGTTCGTCGCAGAGACCGTGCCGCGTATCTCA
>DASRJR010000341.1:0-4080 GCA_035649395.1 Vicinamibacterales bacterium | reverse complement strand
AGCGTTTCGGTGCGGCTCAGAATCTTCTCGACGACGATCCACGGCGGACGGCCGGTCGCGTGCTCGGCTGCGGTTCGGAGCCGGTGCAGGTACGTGGCCGGCTCGAGTAGACCATCCACGTGGTCGATGCGGAGGCCGTGAACGACATCCTCTGCCGCCAGCCTCAACACCAAACGATGACTGCCCGCGAAGACCTCTTCGTCTTCAGCGCGAATGGCAACGAGCTCGTTGACGTCGAAAAAGCGCCGGTAATTGATTTCGTCGTTGGCCGCGCGCCAATACGCGAGCCGATAGTGCTGTGCCTCGAGGACTTCGTGAATGCGCAGCGGTTCAGCGTTGATCGCCTCGATGGCCTCGTCGGAGATAGCCGCATCGAGAGAGCCGGGCGCCAGCGGAAGATGAAGCGCGTTGTATCGGACGCGGCATTCCTCGCCGTCGCGTTCGATGCGGATCCGCCGGTGCTGCAGCGTCTCGCCGTAAGGCTCCTCGAGCACCGGAAGCAGCACCTTGTCGCGAATCAGCCGCGTGAGCGGGCGCCAGTCCACGTCGAAGTAGCGCGAGGCCGGACTCGAAGGTCCGTCGCTCAGCACCTGCCGCCACAATCGGTTGAACACTGGATGCGCGGACATGTGATTGGGCACGACGTCGAGCACGACGCCAAGCCCGTGTTCCCGTGCCGCGCCGCACAGCTTGTTCCATCCTTCGCAGCCGCCGCGCTCGGGATCGATCGCGCCGTGATCGACGACGTCGTATCCGTGGGTGCTGCCAGGCGTGGCCGCGACGATCGGCGAGAGGTAGATGTCGGTGACCCCAAGCTCGGCTAGATATGAAACCTGCGCGGCGAGATCGTGGAGGGTGAATGTGCTGGAAAGTTGTATCCGGTACGTACTAGCAGGCGGCGACAGAGAATCGGCACTCATTCAGCTTTTCAGCGCTCGCATCTCGCGTGCCACGGCATTAACTTTGCGGTAATCCACTCGCTGTGCTGACGAGCTTGCCTGACGCCACTGAGATCGTCCGGTCAATTCCGCTCTCCGCTGCCAACTGGGACACATACGCGTCGTGCGAATGGTTAGTCACCAACGGGCTCGGTGGGTACGCTTCCGGTACAGTCGGCGGCCTTCCGACTCGCCGTTATCACACGCTGCTCGTCGCGGCGCTGCCGTCGCCGCTCGGACGCATCGCCTTTCTCGCGAGCGTCGACGTGTCGGTCGGGTCTTCTCCGGCGCAGCTGATCGCGCTGAACCGCCTCGGCGATGAACGCCCGCGTTCGCTCACGGAGTTTCGCCTCGTGGCGGGTCTGCCTGTCTGGCGATACGAGATTCCCGACGCGACGATTGAACGGCGAGTGTTCATGCCGCACGAGCAGAACACCGTGCTTTCGACCTACACCGTGCTTCAGGCCTCGTCCGGTCGCGCGCACCTGCGGCTGCGCCCTCAGCTTCAACTTCGACTCCATGAAGGCCCGGTCGATACACCATTGCCGCCGGCACCGTCGTGCATCGCCCATCCGCGGCATGTCGAGATCGTCCTCGATCCTGCGATCGCCCCGGTGCGGCTCACGCTCACGGGCCGATCGAGCGAGCTTCATCACGAGCCCGAGGAAACCACAGACATCCACTACGCGCTCGAAGAGCAGCGCGGGTACCCGTCGCGCGGATCGGCCTGGAGTCCCGGCTACTACGACGTGGAGCTGCAGGTCGGCGAGCACGTCACATTCCTCGCGTCCACCGATTCGGTCGCGGCCATCGAAGCACTCTCGCCCGACGATGCTTTCAAGGCTGAACTCGACCGCCGCTCGCGCCTGCTCGTCGAGGCGGGTTGCGATCACACCGATGGCCTGACCGCGGAGCTCGTCTTCGCCGCCGACCAGTTCATCATCCAACCGGCCGCGAGAACCGCTGACGAGGCCCGGCTGCGTGCCGCGGGTGAACACGCATGCAGCGTGATCGCCGGCTACCACTGGTTCACCGACTGGGGCCGCGACACGATGATCAGCCTCGAGGGCCTGACGCTCAGCACCGGTCGCTTCGCCGAGGCTCGCGGCATGCTGCTGACGTTCGCGCACCATTTGCGCGACGGTCTGCTGCCCAACCTCTTTCCCGAAGGCAGCCACGAGGGCCTCTACCACACCGCCGACGCCACACAGTGGTTCTTCCACGCGATCGATCGTTACGTCACGATCACCGACGACCGCGAGACGCTGCGCGTGCTCCTGCCGCGGCTCGACGAAGTCGTCCGGAAGCACATGGAAGGCACTCGCTTCGGCATTCGCATGGACGACGACGGCCTGTTGACGCAAGGGGATGCCGGACTGCCCCTGACGTGGATGGACGCCAGGGTCGAGGGCTGGGTCGTCACGCCGCGGCGCGGCAAGCCCGTGGAGATCAACGCCCTCTGGTACAACGCGCTCAGGCTGCTCGCGAGCTGGCACCGCCAATTCGACGCCGATGCCTCAGAGCTCGAGCGCACGGCGGCGCTGGTCAAGGAGTCGTTCAACCGGCGCTTCTGGATCGAGCGCGACGGCTATCTCTACGACCTCGTCGATGGCGAGTTCGGCGACGATGCGGCGTGCCGTCCGAATCAAATCCTGGCGCTGGCGTTGCGCTATCCCGTTCTCGAGGAGTCACACTGGGCGTCCGTGGTGGACGTGGTCACGAAGCGACTGCTGACGCCGTTCGGGCTGCGCACACTCGACCCCGCCGACCCGATGTTCAAGCCGCAGTACTTCGGCGACCTTCGGGCACGCGATGCGGCGTATCACCAGGGCACTGTGTGGGCGTGGCTGATCGGCCCGTTTCTCGAGGCGTGGCACCGTGTGCACCCGGGCCGCGACCACGAAGCGCTGGCGCTCCTCAATGGCTTCGCCGATCACCTGAACGACGCGTGTATCGGCAGCATCAGTGAAATCTTCGACGGCACGGCACCGTTCACGCCGCGCGGCTGCGTGGCGCAGGCGTGGAGCGTGGCCGAAGTCCTTCGTTTTCTGAAGCGGCTCGCTCCGGCGCCCCAAACGTCTTCGTCCGTCGCCGGTTTCGTTGCGCAGTAGCGGACGACACGATGGCCAGGACGGACTTGCCAGAACGGCTCCTGCTCGATCGCGATCTCGGCGCTCGCGTCGTCGAGGACGTCGTGGTCTTCACGGTGTGGGCGCCGCGCCAGCGCGCGGTCGCCGTCGTCCTCGACGACGATACCGAGTTCGAGATGGAACGCCTGCAGGATGGCTATTTCCAACTGCGGGTGCCTCGAATCGGCGCGGGTCAGCGCTACTGGTTCAAGCTCGCCGAAGGCCGCACACCCGATCCCGTATCACGCTTCCAACCCGACGGCGTGTTCGGACCGTCGATGGTCGTCGATCCGGCTGCGTTCACGTGGAGCGACCAACAGTGGCCGGGCGCCGCGCCGCGTCATCGCCAGGTGGTGTACGAAATGCACCTGGGCACGTTCACCACGCGCGGTACGTGGGCGGCCGCGCAGGAGCGTCTTCCGGAGCTCGCGGCGCTCGGTATTACGACGATCGAAGTGATGCCGATCAACGAGTTCGCCGGGCGCTTCGGCTGGGGCTACGATGGCGTGTTCCTGTTCGCGCCGTATCACCACTACGGGACGCCAGACGAGGCGAGGCGATTCATCGACGCGGCGCACGGGCTGGGGCTCGCGGTGATCCTCGACGTCGTTTACAACCACATCGGGCCTGTCGGCAACGTGCTCAATCAGTTCAGCGACAGCTACTTCTCCGAGCGCGAGAGTGAGTGGGGCCGCGGCTTCAATCTCGATGGGCCCGGCTCCGCGCCCGTGCGTCAGTTCATGCGTGCGAACGTGCTGACCTGGATGCAGGAGTACCACTTCGACGGGCTGCGCTTCGACGCCGTGCACGCGATCGTCGATCGATCACCGGAGCCGCTGGTCGACGAGCTGACGCGGTGTGCCCGTGAAGCGTGTGCGCCGAAGCGCCTGTACTTCGTCGCGGAGAACGAGGCCCAGGAAGTCGAATACCTCATGTCGCCGGCGAAGGAGCAGCGTGGTGTCGATGGGCTCTGGAACGAAGACTGGCACCACGCTGCCTTCGTCGCGCTGACC
>DASRJR010000340.1:0-4880 GCA_035649395.1 Vicinamibacterales bacterium | reverse complement strand
CAGATCATCGTAGGTGCGGACGGGAACCGCCGTGCGGAAATCGTCAACGGACTGGATCGACGCGAATCGATGCTCGATGCCGAACGCCGACTCGCGATTCCGCGCGAGCAGCCGGGCCAGCAGAGCTCGTTGCGCCGCATCGGGGTCGCGCCATGCCCGTGCGAACGCGCGCGCCGAGGAGCGCATCGTCATCAGCCAGGCGTGATGGACGGCCGCCGATGCGGTGGGCGATGTCATCGCCGGAGTGCCGACTCGAACAGCCGGCGGCCGAAGGACGTGAGGTTGTCGAGCGAGATCTCGGCGAGACAGGCCAGCTCGGTACCGCTCGCGTAATCGGGGTTGCGCTCGAGGAAGAAGCGCACGTGCGCATGCTCGCGCCGGTGCGGCGGTACGATCGCCAGCTCGCCAGTGAGCTGTCCCATCGAGTGTGGAAACGCGATCAGACCCGTGCCCGAGTGATAGTGTTCCCCGAATTTGAGTCCGGCGAACGTGTCGAGCGCCTGCTGTGCAGCAGGCGGCGTGGGCACGTCAACCCGCGGGTAGAACTCGCGGAAGAACAGCGGGAGATACAAGTACGTCCGGTAGCCTTTCGAGACGAGCAGCCAATACAGCGGCGTGTCGGGCTCCTCGGCGAGCACCATTCCCGCATACCGCGACCAGCCGCGGCACAACTCCTGCTCGCCCCATTGCGAGCGGTCGATCACCGTGTCGCCGGAGAACAGCGCGCGTACATCGCGCTCGCCCACTCGGGCGCGAAGGGTCTTCTGCGTGGAGAAACCCGACAGACAGCCGTCGGGACCAGTCAGGATGACGACCCCGTCCTTCTCGCCAAGATCGGCCTCGAAGCGATCGCGCGAGACTTGGTCGTAGTGGCGCGCGAAGATCTCGAACATCGCCTGGCGTTGGGAGTCGTCGAGATCGCGCACGGCGACGATGGTCGCGGAGAGGCCTGGGGCTGCGGCTCGCTGTGGCCGGGGGATCCCGGCAGCTTCGGCGAGCTGGGGCCGGAGCGCGACTGAACGTTCAGAAGCGGATGCGGATCTCACGTTCGCTCTCTCGTGTCACCGGCGGCGACGACTCGGGGTGCTCGGCGCGGTGGCGCATCGCGTGGATGCGCAAGCCGAGGAGATCGGTCTCGACGTGTCGGAACTTCGGTCCGCCGAAGTGGCGGATCTGCTCCGCTTGCACGCGCATCACATCGACATCCTGCCGGATGATTCGACGGCACATCGGTTCGAACACCAGCCGCACCAGCGGCCCGAGCCGGCCGAATTGATAACTGACGACCGTGTAGACCTCGGTGTCGTCGTCTGCGATCGGCGTGCATTGCGACGTGATGATGAAGTGATGGCCGGGACCGAAGTCGTAGTCGACGCGGCTGACGTTCGGCATGATGAAGGCGTCGGTGTGCCGCATGTGGCTTCCCGCCTTCGGCGCGAACAGCCTGAACGCCAGGCTCTTGTTGATCGGCTCGTCCTGGAACTCGACCTCGACGCGGCCGTCGAGCTCCCGAGTGATCGCTCGCACCTCGCGCGTGTCGCGGGAGCGGAACCAGCCGCTGTGCACGTAGACGGTGTGCGGACAGTCGAGGAAGTTTTCGAGGCAGTTCTCGACCGAGCCGGCGAAACGGGTCTTCATCCGAAACGTGGTCCAACCCGGCTGGTCGCAGTGGGGAAAGCGGAACGGCTCGGACTCGGGCGCGCCGGCGCCGGCGTACATCCACACGTAGCCGTCGCGCTCGCGTGTCTCGTATGCGCGCACACACATGCGCGGCAGCTTGGCCCCGGCGCCGAGCGATGGCACGTGGACGCAGATGCCGGTGCCGTCGTAGCGCCAGCCGTGATACGGACACTCGACGTGGCCGTCGACGACCTTGCCGTGCGACAGCGCCATGTTTCGATGGGCGCAGCGGTCCTCCAGCACACAGGCCGTGCCTGAGTCGTCGCGGTAGACGACGAGACGCTCGCCCATGATCACGCGCGAGACGGGTCGCTTCCCGACCTCGGACGATAGCGCGGCGATGTACCAGTAGTCGGTCAGGGACATATGCACTCACGCGCGTGTAATGCAACATGCAAGATGCAAAATGCAAAAGGCATCTTCGAACAACCCGCGTTTTTGCATTTTGAATTTTGCATTTTGAATTACGGCGCTACGACACCCGCTCCGTAGCGGATCGTGTGATACCGGCCAGTTCGAAGGCCTCGATAAACCGTCTTCTCCGCGCCGTACCAATGCACGTCGACGTCCACGACGCCGTCGTAATCCGCGAGGCCGAACAGCAGCCGCTTGTCGTTCTGCGCGGAGAACCCGTTGGCGATCTGAACCTCGCGCATCTGCTGCGGGCACTGGGCCGTCGCGCAGCGCAAATAGACCTTCGTTCCGATCGCTTCGGTGCTGACCCGTGCGCCGTCGCCGGCGATGGCAAGACCGATCCAGTGGCGGCCCGGGCGGCTTGGCTGGCCGTCGCCCAGCGTGTTGCGATACAGCGTGAACGGCGCGAACTGATGCGTCATCGCGACGTCGAGCACACCGCGGTTGTCGAAGTCGGCGAGCGCCACGCCCCGCGAGATGCCGACACGTGTCAGCCCGACGGCCTCGGCAACGTCGACGTACTGAATCCGCGTTTCCGCCCCGCGTGAGATGTACACCTTGCTGCGCTGGCGGCCGAAGATTTCGTAGCCGCGCAGGTCGGGCCACCGATCGACATACGAGTGCTCCCACGGCGGCGACAGCATCACCTTCTCCGCGGCGTACCAGTAGTCGCGCGAACGCGCCGGGCGATCGAGGTCCATGCTGGTGTCGACCATGCCGTTGGCCTGGACGATGTCGAGCCAGCCATCGAGGTTGAGATCGCCGACGGCGGCTCCCCAGCCGAAGCCACCCTCGTTGAGGACGCCACGATCGGTCGCTTCGTCTCTGATGTCCGGCACGAAGCTGCCATCGCGACGGTAAGTCTTCCAGAGCAGGCTGCCTTCGGCCTGCAGCGGGACATGGACGTTGGACACGTAGACGTCGAGCTCGCCGCGGTTGTCGAGATCGGCGATAGACGCGTTCATCCCCTTGTAGGTGTCCTTGCCGATAGAGCCGAACGTCGTACCGCTCACCCGCACGAATCGTCGTCCGCGATCGTTCAGATAGAGATCGTCTGGACCGAAGTCGTTGGCAACGTACAGATCCGTATAGCCGTCGCCGTTCAGATCGCCCGTACCGACGGCGAGACTGAAGTGCATCTCCGGCATACCCGGCACGCGCGTGAAGCGCGTACCGTCGTTTCGGAACAGGAGATTGAGGCCGCCGTTCGAGGCATCGTTCCAGCTCTCGTGCATGAAGTGGAACATGCGGCGGTCACCCGGATACTCGGGTTCGGGCAGCTTGAACACGGTCAACGGCGTCGGCCGCGGATAATCGGGGAGGTACGGTGTGAGGCTGTTGGCGACATAGAGATCGAGTCGTCCGTCGCGGTCCGCATCGAAGAACGTCGCGGCCACCGACGTGTTGTGCTCGACGAGCCCGACCCGCTCGCTGACATCGACGAACTCGGCGCGTCCGGTCACCGGCAACATGTTCTTCAGCAGCCGGCTGCGGCCGTAGGCGCCCATCAGAAAGAGTGACTGCGCGCCGCTGTTGTCGTAATCGACGAAGAGCGCGCCGCCGGAAAACCCCAGCGCCCGCGGATTGTTCGACAGCTCGTCGAGCGCAGGGACCTGGACACGCTCGAATCGAAATCCGCCGAGGTTCCGGTAGAGGGCGTTGCGATCCCCAGGACGCGTCAACGGGTTCGTGATGAAGAGGTCAGGCCGCCCGTCGTTGTCGTAGTCGCCCACCGCGACCGCATCGCCGACCGACATGATCCACTTCGTGAAGTGGTGCAGGCGCGGATCGGCGTGCGCCATGATGTCGCTCATCTCGGAGTGGATCCCGGTGATCGATTCGGGCACCTCGACCAGCGTGAACCCGGGGTTGGCGATGTCCAACCGAGGGTGAATCACGGTGGCGTAGACCCCGCGTCCGGCCAGCGCGATCAGTAGGACGATCGCCACCTGCCTCGCATAGGTGCGGGTGCACGCCGTCCTCAGATGGGCACTCCCCTCCTGCACGAGCGCCCGGCCGTGCAGGAAGATCAGCCGCGCCGTCGAGAGGATGAACAACGCGTAGACCAGCGTGTAGAGCGACTGCCACTTGTGCAGCACCAGATCGAGCACGACGACCACAAACGCCTGCGCCACCTGAGCGAGCGTGCCGCTCGGCGACGTCTTCGGGTCGGTCATCATGTAGAACGCGAACAGGTAGAACGTCGGTGCCGTCAACGCACCGACGACGATCACCTCGGGCTCGACGTGCCATCGCAGGATGTAGGCGCGCAGCCAGACCTGCAGCCCGTAGAAGACCAGGAACGACACGATCAGCGGCGTGCGGCCGATTCGGAAGACGAAGAGAAAGACCGCCGCGGTCACGATGAACGTGGCGACCGCCGGTGAGCCGCCCCACTGATACGCGGGCGAGGTCGAATAGAGTCCACCGCCGATCAGGAGCGCGGACGCAATCCCGAACAGCGACGGATTGAAGACGTGCCGGCCCCGGAACGTGAACAGGTATTTCGAGGCGATGGCGAAAAACGCCGGCAGGAACAGCAGGTAGTAGTTGTGCGCGTAGTTCAGGATGATCGCGATCGACAGCATGCTGATGTATGCGCTCAGCGGCAGCATCAGCGTTCGACCACGAAACAGCCAGTGCAAGCCGACGTCGAGCGCACAGCCCACGACGATCGTCAGGGCAATCTGCACGGGGCTCCGGTTGAAGCCCAGGACCGTGCTGCCGACGATCGCGTAGAGCGTCAGCAGCGCGGCAAACGGGAGGCGTGGATCGGCCGGCCACCA
>DASRJR010000339.1:0-42478 GCA_035649395.1 Vicinamibacterales bacterium | reverse complement strand
GATGTACGGAGATGGCGTCGCCGCGTTCTATACCGACCTGAAGAATCAGGGATTGCTCGGCGACACGCTCATCATGCAGTTCTCCGAGTTCGGCCGGCGCATCAGCGAGAACGGCACGGCCGGCACCGACCACGGCGCGGCCGCGGTGATGATGGCGATGGGTGGCGGCGTCCGCGGCGGTCTTTACGGCACTGCGCCGGATCTCAATCCGTTTCCCGGCAACCCGACGCTCGAGAACAACGGCGGCGACGTCACCTACGAGACCGACTTCCGATCGGTCTACGCGCGCGTGCTCGACAACTGGCTTGGCGCGAGCTCGACGGCGATTCTCGGCGGGAACTTCACGAACGGGCCGGCGATCGTCTGAACTCTCACAGGAATCAGGAATCAGGAATCGGGAATCAGGCGCGGGCTAGCCTTCACGTGTCAGGCCTAAGGTCTGAGGCCTCGTACCTAGCCCATAACTGATTCCTGATTCCCGATTCCTGATTCCTGACTAGCTACGCGAACACTGCCTTTAACGCCGACTCTAACTGCGCGTAGCGGAATTCGTATCCCATCGCCTGGGCGCGCGCTGGCAGCACGCGTTGACCGCCCAGGATCAGCGCGTCGGCCATCTCGCCGAGCGCAAGCTTCAATGCGAACGCGGGTGTGGGCATGAATGACGGACGCCCCAGCGCGCGCCCGAGCGCGCGCCCGAAGTCTGCGTTGGTGACGGGAGCGGGTGCGGTGAGATTGAGCGGCCCTGAGACGATGTTGGTGGCGAGCGCCCATTTGACCAGGCCAACCCAGTCGTCGAGATGAATCCACGACATGTACTGACGGCCTGAGCCGACCGGCCCTCCAACGAACAATCGAAATGGCAGCGCGAGCGGAGGGAGCACTCCACCGCTGCGATGCAGCACCAATCCGGTCCGGAGCAGCACGACGCGAGACGCCGGCGCGGCCTTGCGCGCGAGGCGTTCCCATTCGAGACAGATGCCCGCCAGGAAGTCGCTGCCGGGTGCCGAGTCTTCGGTCAGCGACTCGTCGCCGCGATTGCCGTAGATGCCGATCGCCGACGCACTGAGCAACACCGGCGGCCGTCGTCGTGCCGCTTCGATCGCCTGAACCAGCGATGTCGTCGCGTTGACGCGACTGTCGCGGAGCGCGCGCTTCCGCGCCGCCGTCCACCGCCGTGTGGCAATCGATTCGCCGGCCAGGTTGATCACCGCGTCGGCGCCGTCGACGACGGTCATCCAGGATCGATCGGATGGGTCGCCCGGATTCCACGCGCGATCGTCCTCGTGCCGAGGTCGGCGCGTGAGCACCAGCGCCCGATGGCCGTCGGCGCGGAACGCGCGGATCAGCGCGGCGCCGAGGAAGCCGGTGCCGCCGGCGATGACGATGGTCATGGGGAAATCCTAACGTTTTCAGGGGTCTTCCACCGACTGACTTGACGGCGCGCTGCCAGCCGATCTACTAACTAACTGGTTGGTTAATTACCGTGGTCAAAAAGCGGCGCCGCTCCGCTCGCGACTCCAGGGCCGCCCTGTTCCGGGCCGCCGCGCTCGAGTTCTCCGAGCGTGGCTACGACGCTGCCGGCACCGACCGCATCGCCGCCCGTGCCCACCTCAACAAGGCGATGCTCTACTACCACTTCGGCAGCAAGCGCGATCTCTACCTCGAGGTCGTCCGCGACATGGTCGCCACCGTCGGCGCCCGCGTCCGCGCGATCGCCGATGGACCGGGCACGGCCGAAGACAAGCTCGATCGCTGGATCGCGGCGATCGTCGAGGAGGCCGCGGCGCGGCCGTGGTTCCCGCCGATCATGCTGCGCGAGGTCGCCGCCGGCGCGCCGCACTTCGACAAGCACACGTTCAACCTGATGAACGCGGTGTTCGCGACGGTGAGCGACATCATCGCCCAGGGCCAGCGTGAGGGCGTGTTTCGAGACGCCGATCCACTGCTCTCGCATCTCACCATCATGCCGCCGATCCTCATCTACTTCGCCCGGCAGCGCGTGATGGCCTCGTCGTCGATCGCCAAGGGCCTGGCCCAGCCGCGGTCGGTCGATCAGTTCGTCCACCACATGCAGGCCTCTGTACGCGGCATGCTTCGGAAGACATCATCATGAGAGCGTCTTTCATAATCCTCGTTGCCTTCGCGCTCGTTCCGGCCTGCGCAGAGAAGCCACCGGACAACACGATCCGCGTCTCGGGTCACGTCGAAGCGACCGAAGTGCATGTCTCCGCGGAAGTCGGCGGTCGCATCGTCGACCTGAAGGTCGATGAAGGGGCGCGCGTGGCGAGCGGCGACGTCATCGCCACGCTCGACACGCGTGACACGGAGCTGCAGATTCAGCGGGCCAAGGCCGATCGTGCCGCCGCCCTCGCGCAGCTCCGTCTCCTCGAGGCCGGCTCGAGAGTCGAGGACATCCGCCAGGCACAGGCGCAGGTCGAAGCCGCCCAGGCCGACGCGACGACGATCGAGGCCGAGCTCAAGTCGGCGCAGCTCGATCTCGACCGTTTCGAAAAGCTGCTCGAGGCCAACGCCGGATCAGCGAAGCAGCGTGACGATGCGCAGGCGCGAGTCGACGTGGCGCGGGAACGTCAGCGCGCCGCGCGTGAACGGGAACGTGCGTCGAAAGAGGCGCTCACTCGATTGCAGAAGGGCTCGCGGCCCGAGGAGATCGACGCGGGCCGAGCCCGGGTTGCCGCGGCGGACGCCCAGATCGCCGTGCTCGAGAAAGCCGTTCACGATGCAGGAGTCGTCGCACCCGTGCCCGGCGTGATCACGCAGAAGCTGGTGGACGCCGGCGAAATCGTGATGCGCGGCACGCCGCTCGTCGTGATCACCGATCTCGATCATGCCTGGGCCAACCTCTTCGTCCCCGAGCCGGCAATTCCACGGGTGAAGCTCGGCCAACCCGCAACGGTGCACACCGATGCGGGTGGACAGCCGCTGTCTGGCCAGGTCACGTTCATCTCACCCAAGGCGGAATTCACGCCACGCAACGTGCAGACGGCCGAGGAGCGCTCGAAGCTGGTCTACCGGATCAAAGTGAGCGTGGACAACCGCGCCGGCGTGCTCAAGTCTGGGATGCCGGTCGACGCGGAGCTGGCACTGCAATGACCGCGGGCGCCCCGGCGATCGAGCTGCGCAACGTCGTCAAGAGCTACGGCGCCGTCGAGGCCCTGGCGGGGCTGACTCTCGACGTGCGGGGCGGCGAGATGTTCGGTCTGATCGGGCCGGACGGCGCCGGCAAGACTACCGCGATCAGGCTGATCTGCGGTCTGCTCCACGCTGACAGCGGTGACGTCCGTGTCCTGGGTCTGGATCCGCACCGCGACCATCGTCGCCTCACCGAGCGCGTCGGCTACTTGTCACAGCGCTTCAGTCTCTACGGCGATCTGACGATCGACGAAAACATCGCCTTCTTCGCCGAGGTGCATGGCGTGCGCGACTACGGCGGTCGGCGGGATCAGCTGCTGTCGATGACACAGCTCACGCCCTTCCGAGGCCGGCTCGCGGATCGCCTGTCGGGCGGCATGAAGCAGAAGCTCGCGCTGGCGTGCACGCTCGTTCACGAACCGGAGTTGATCCTGCTCGACGAACCGACGACGGGTGTCGATCCGGTCTCCCGGCGCGAGTTCTGGAAGCTGCTCTCGGAGTTCCTGGCGAGCGGCATCACCATCCTGATGTCGACGCCGTATCTCGACGAGGCCGAGCGGTGCACGCGCGTCGCGCTCGTGCACGACGGCCGTGCGCTCGCCGTCGACGAGCCGGATCGTCTGCGATCGCTGATACGCGGTCGGATGGTCGAACTGATCGCCCACGGGAGCGATGCGGCCGAGATCGTTCGTCGTCTTCCGGGGGTGGCCGATGCGCAGGTGTTTGGCGAACGCATCCACGTCACGCTGGATGGGGACAGCGAGGAGAGCGAACAGCGATTCACTCGGGCACTGAAACACACGGCGCTCCGCGACGTGCCGATCCGGCGCGTCCAGCCGTCGCTGGAAGACGTGTTCATCGCGCGTCTCTCGGCCGAGAAGGAGGCCGCCGGTGCGTAGTCCGTACGTAGGGTCCGGCTTTAGCCGGACCGTGATTGTCGCGTTGGCGCTTTCCAGCGTCGCTTTCACGCCGCTCTTCGCGCAAGACGGGCCCGTCGTCCGCCTGACCATTGAAGAAGCGCAGGCGCGCGCGCTGGCCGCCAGTCATCGCCTGGCCGAAGCGCGTGCCCGAGAGACGGCAGCGAAGGCGGGCGTCGACGTGCGTGCGTCGGCCGACAGGCCGACGATTGCCGCCGTCGCCGGCTACTCGCGCACCCAGCACGTAATCCCGTTCGCGGTACCGGGCGCGCTTGGCGTGCCGCGCCTGCTGTATCCCGACGTGCCGGACAACTACCACAGCCGGCTCGATCTGCAGTGGCCGATCTACACGGGCGGTCAGACCAGCGCGCTCGAGCGTGCGGCGCGAGCGGAAGCGACGGCCGTCGGCGCCGAGGTGTTGGTAGCGCAGGCGGACCTGCGCCTCGAAGTGGCGCGCGCGTTCTGGGCCGTCGTG
The DNA here is from genome assembly GCA_035649395.1 of Vicinamibacterales bacterium. Lineage (GTDB taxonomy): Bacteria > Acidobacteriota > Vicinamibacteria > Vicinamibacterales > UBA2999 > Gp6-AA40. Next base: position 37,933 of record DASRJR010000339.1, on the reverse strand, counting down.
ACGGCCAAAGCGTCGGTCGACGTGCTCGAGGAGGGCATCAAGCGATCGCAAGCGCACGTCGCCGACGTTCGCTCGCGCTTCAATGCCGGGCTCGTCCCGCCGAACGAGATCGCGTCGGCCGAAGCGCAGGAATCGCGCTCACGCATGCTCGCGATCGAAGCGCGGAACCAGCGCGACGTGGCAGTGGCCGAGCTCACGCGGCTCGTCGGCCTGGATCCTGGCCAGGTGGTGGAACCCGCGACGACGCTGGACATCCCGAGCACCGCGGCAACCGCGATCGATCCGCTCGTCGCCGAGGCGCGCACGTCGCGACAGGAACGCCAGGCACTCGAGCAGCGGGTCGAAGCGGCGGAACAGACGCGAGCCGCCGCGGCCGCGGCCAGCCTGCCCACGATTTCCATCGCCGGCGGTGTCGACTACGCCCGCCCGAATCCGCGCATCTTCCCGCGCGCCGATCGCTGGGACGACTCGTGGGATGCGGGCGTCAACGTGCGCTGGCCGTTGTGGGACGGCGGCCGCACGGCCGCCAATGTCGCGCAAGCGGCGGGAGGTGCCGAAGCGTCACGCCAGCGTTTGGCCGAGTTCGACTCGGTGCTGTCGGTCGAAGTACGGCAACGCGCGCTCGATGTCGAGTCGGGCCGCGCCGCCATCGCTGCGGCAAACGACGCCGTCCGAGCGGCGAGCGAAGCCAGACGTGTCGTGACGGAGCGCTACCGGGCGGGCGTGATCGCACAAATCGAAGTGCTCGATGCCGAGTTCGCCCTCCTGCAGGCCGAGCTCGATCGCACGCGAGGGTTGGCAAACCTTCGCTTGTCCGAGGCGCGTCTGGCGCGCGCGGTGGGCCGATGAACGGCACGGCGATCGAGGCGCGGCATCTGACCCGCCGATTCGGTGACTTCGTCGCCGTCAACGACGTCTCGTTCGAGGTCCATGCTGGCGAGGTGTTCGGCTTTCTCGGCAGCAACGGCGCGGGCAAGTCGACGACGATTCGCATGCTCTGCGGCTTGCTGCGTCCGACGTCGGGGACCGCGCTGGTCGGCGGCATCGACGTCGGCAGCGATCCGGAAGGGGTGAAGCGGCGCATCGGCTACATGTCGCAGAAGTTCTCGCTCTACGAGAAGCTCACGGTCGACCAGAACATCGCGTTTTTCGGCGGCATCTACGGATTGAGCGGCGATCGCTTCGCGGCGCGACGCGACTTCGTGCTCGAGATGGCGGGCCTGCGCGGGCGTGAGCGCACCCTGACGGGCGCGCTGTCGGGCGGCTGGCGGCAGCGTCTGGCGCTCGGATGCGCGATTCTCCACGAGCCACCGATCGTCTTCCTCGATGAACCGACCGGCGGCGTCGATCCGCTTTCCCGCCGACAGTTCTGGCGTCTCATCGACGATCTCTCGCGCAGCGGCGTCGCCGTGCTCGTCACGACGCACTATCTCGACGAGGCCGAGCACTGCCACCGCATCGCGATCATCCAGGCGGGGAAGCTGGCGGCGCACGGGACCGTGCCGGAGCTCAAAGCGTCGTTTGCGTCGCGTCCGATTCTCGAGGTCCGCACGCCGGACGCCGTAGACGCGATGCGCGCGCTCGACGCGATGCCTGAGGTCGAGAAGACGAGCATCTTCGGGACGGCGGTCCACGCCGTACTACGAGCGGCCACCACGACGCCCGAGACGATCTCGAAGCGCCTTGCCGACGCGGGCATCAAGGTCACCTCGTGCGGCCGCGTCGAACCCTCGCTCGAGGACGTGTTCCTCGATGTTGCCGAACGGACTGCGGCATGACGTCCGTGTGGAAGACGTTAGCCGTCGCTCGCAAGGAGATGCGCCAGATCGCGCGCGATCGGCGGACGCTGCTGATCCTGCTGTTCGTGCCCGCGTTCTTCCTGCTCGTCTACGGCTACGCCCTCAACTTCGACATCCGGCACGTGCGCATTGCGGTGCAGGACAACGACCGCAGCACCGCGAGCCGCGAGGTGATCTCCTCGTTCGTCAACTCCGGCTATTTCGATCTGTATGCCGAGGTCGCCAACGAGGCCGAGCTCTCACGCGTTCTCGATCGCAACGAGGCGCGCGCCGTCCTGGTGATTCCCCAACGTTTTGGCGCCGACGTTGTCGCCGGCCGGCCGACCAGCGTGCAGTTCATCGTCAACGGCGACAACGCGAACACGGCGACGACCGTGGTCGGGTACGCGACCGGCCTCGTCGGCGCAACCTCCGCCCGCTATGAGCTACAGGCTCGGCTTGGGTCGCTGAGCGGTCCGCTGTTGAACGTCGAGCCGCGCGTCTTCTACAACCCCGAACTGCGCAGCACGCTCTTCCTCGTGCCGGGCCTCATCGCCTACATCGCGATGCTCACCGCCGTGGTGTCGACGGCGCTCTCGATCGTGCGCGAGAAGGAAGCGGGGACGATGGAGCAGGTGCGGATGTCGCCGATCGGTCCGGTGCCGTACATCCTTGGGAAGACGGCGCCGTACTTCGTCGTGTCGCTGCTCTCGGCAATGGGCATCGTCCTGGCGGCGATGGTGATGTTCGACATGCCGATGCGAGGGTCGTGGTTCGTCCTCCTCGCGGTGATCTCGTTGTTCCTCGTCGGTGCGCTCGGACTGGGCCTGTTCATCTCGAGCCTCGCCGAGACGCAGCAGGTGGCGTTCCAGATCGCGCTGCTGTCGTCCTTCCTGCCGACGTTGATGCTGTCCGGTTTCATCTTCCCCATCGCGAGCATGCCGGAGTTCCTGCAGGTCGTGACACGCATCGTGCCGGCCCGTTACTTTCTCGTGGCGCTGAGAGGCATCGTGCTCAAGGGCACGGGACCGGGCGTGTTCTGGGCCGATCTGGTGGCACTCGCGGTGTTTGCGTTTCTCATCCTCGGACTCGCGTCGCTGCGCTTGAGACGGCAATGGGCCTGACATGACACGCCTGCTTCACGTCATTCGCAAGGAGTTCCTCGAGCTGCGGCAGGATCCGCGGCTGTTCGGCATCGTCATCATCGCCCCGATCGTGCAGTTGACGATGCTCGGCTACGCCGCGACGACAGACGTCCGCAACGTGCCGATGCTCGTCGTCGACGAAGACGCCTCGTCCGAGAGCCGCGATCTCGTCAGCCGGTTCGAGGCGTCCGGGAACTTCGTCGTGGTCGACCGGATGTCGTCGTCCGAGCGGATCGACGAGTATCTCGACAGCGGCCGTGCCTGGATGGCGCTGCAGATTCCGGCCAAGTACGGCGATCGCGTTCGATCGGGTCAGCCGACGACCGTGCAGGTCGTGGCCGACGGGACGGATGCGAACTCGACGAACGTGGCGCTGGGCTACACCGGGACCCTCGTCTCGTCGTTCGCTCGCGAGCTCGCCGTCGAATCGGGACGAGGCAGCCCGACGCCGCTCGTCTCCGCCGACGTCCGCGTGTGGTTCAACCCTCAGCTCGAGAGCAAGGACTTCATGATCCCCGGCATCATCGCGCTGCTGCTGCTGGTGGTGACGACGAACCTGTCGTCGATGGCGATCGTCCGCGAGCGCGAGCTTGGGACGCTCGAGCAGTTGAACGTCACTCCAATTGCGCGATGGGAGCTGATTGTCGGCAAGATGCTTCCGTATGCCTTCATCGGCCTGGTCGACGTGCTGCTCGTCGTCGTGGTCGCGCTGTTCTGGTTCGAGGTACCGCTGCGCGGCAGCTTCCCGCTCCTGCTGGTGATGTGTCTGGTCTACCTGATGACGACGCTTGGTCTCGGCTTGTTCGTGTCGACGATCTCGGCGACACAGCAGCAGGCGATGATGACGGCGTCGTTCTTCTTCCTGATCCCGATGGTGTTTCTCTCCGGATTCGTGTTCCCGATCGAGAACATGCCGGCAGCCGTGCAGCCCGTCACCTACCTGATCCCGCTGCGCTATTTCCTGATCATCCTCCGCGACATCTTCCTGAAAGGCGTGGGACTCGAGACGTTCTGGCGGGAAGCCCTCGCGTTGACGGCCTGGGGCGTCGGCATCCTGACGCTGGCCACGCTGCGGTCGTCGAAGCGACTCGCCTGAAGCCCCGAGGGCCGTCTCGCTGATCCATAGTAGACGGGTGCGGTGGCTCCTTCGGCCGGTGCTCGTTTACGCCGCCTTCGCTGTGGTCACCACATGGCCGCTCGTGCTTCATCCGTCATCGCTCGTCGGCGCACCGGTTGGCCCTGGGGATCCGTTTCTCTATCTGTGGGTGCTCGGATGGGGGATGCACGCCGTCCTTCACGACCCGATCTCGCTGCTGAACGGCACCGTCTTCAACGCGAACATCTTCTATCCAGCGGCTGGCACGCTCTCGTACTCGGATCATTTGCTGTTGCAGAGCGTCGTCCTCTCGCCGATTTACGCGATCACTGGCGACGTGACGCTCTGCTACAACGTGCTGCTTTTCCTGTCGCTGGTGGCGAGCGCGGTGGCGATGTACGCGTTCGTCTGCGAAGTGACGGGATCGGAAGGCGGAGCCTACCTTGCGGGATTCGCGTGGGGCTTCGGCTCGTACCGGTTCGCGCATCTCATCCACGTGCAGCTGCAAGCGCTCTACTTCCTGCCGCTGACGTTTCTCTTCCTGCATCGGCTGATCGCGGCGGCGCGCCGGCGAGATGCGGTGTTTCTTGGGGTGACATTCGCCCTGCAAGCGATTTCGTCACCGTACTACGCGGTGATCGGCGGCGTCGGTCTCGTTCTTGGCGGGCTCGCGCTCTTCCTGACTGCGGGCCGCCGGGCCCATTGGAACCTGGTGCGCCGGTTCGTCCTCTCTGGCGTGATCGCCGGTGTCCTCGTGCTGCCGTTCGCGGTCGTCTACGTGCGGGTTCAGCAGTCGGAAGGGTTCGGCCGCAGCCTGTTCGAGGCGAGCCGGAGTGCGGCGTTCGCCGGCAGCTATCTGCAGGTGCCGCCCGGAAACCTGATCTACGGACGCTCCGACATCCTGCGAGACCATCGTGAACCGCCCGTTGGGGGCCCGCCGCGGACCGGACCGGAGCGCGAGCTCTTTCCTGGCTTCACGATCGCGCTGCTCGCTGCCTTTGGCATCTGGTCCGGGCGCCGCGCCGACGCCCGGCCATTGGTGATCGCGATGAGTGTCGTCGCGATCGCCGGGTTCATGCTGTCGCTCGGTCCAGATGGCCTTCGCAGCGTCTACGCAACGCTGCATCGCTACGTCTTCGGCTTTCAGGCGATTCGTGCCCCCGCTCGGTTCGCGGTGTTGGTGTTTCTCGGATTGTCCACACTCGCGGCGCTCGGATGGCGCGAGCTCGCTGCCGGTCTGTCGGACAAACAGAGGCTGACGCAGCGGTTGGTCCCAGCTCTCGTCATCGCGATAGCGGTGCTCGAGTTGTTCCATGTGCCGGTGACGCTCGCCGCGGCGCCGGCGCTCCAGACGTCGGTTGGCCAATGGCTGAAGCGTGAACGCGCACCCGGAGCCGTTGCGGTGCTGCCGCTCACGATCGACGTCGACAACACGACGGCGATGGTGCAATCGCTCGAGCATCGTCGTCCGCTGTTGAACGGCTACAGCGGACAGCGGCCGGCGTACTATCCGTCGCTCGTCGACGCGCTGAGCACATTCCCGTCAGACGAGGCCCTGCATGCGCTGCTCGAGAGCGAGGTTCGATTCGTCGTCGCACCCAAGCCGATGATGATCGACGGCGCGCGATCTCCGCTCGTCGAGCGAGCCCGCTTCGACGAGGGCACGATTTACGAGCTGCGATGGACGCCCGAAGTGGAAGCGCAGGTCAGGCTGCGCGCGGCCGTCGAGCCGCCGCCGCCTGGTCCTATTCCATTTCGCGAGGGCGAACGAGCCTCCTATAGCGTGTCCTGGAACGGCGCGGCCAACGTGACCGCCGGCACGATCGAGATGCGAGTCGAGGGACCGCCGTATCGATTCGTCGTGTCGGCGGATACCGCGCCATGGATCGCGCGGTTTTATGAAGTGCACGCCGTTTTGACGACCGTCGCGAACCATCAACTGATGCCGCAGCAACATCAACGACGGATGCAAGAAGGCTCACGCTCGCTCGACCGGACGTACGTGTTCGACCCCGAAGGCGGTGTGATTCGCATCGGCCCGACAGTCGAGGAGGCGCGGTCCGGGAAGGCTGTGACGCTGCCGCTCGCCGCACATGCGCGCGACGCCATCGCGGCACTGTTCTTCGCACGGACGATGCCACTCACACCCGGGGCGCATTACCGCGTCCCCATCAACGATGGCGGGCGGAACGGCATCGTCGACGTCACCGTCGGCCGGCTGGAACCGGTCGTCGTCCAGGGCCAGCGGCGACAGGCGGTGCGAATCGATCCGCGCATCGAGCATCGGGTGGAACGCCGGACGCCGCCATCGGCGACGGTCTGGCTCGATCCGGACGGGGCGCATGTGCCGCTCGCCGTTGAAATCACCGCAGCCTTTGGCACCGTGCGCATGGAACTGACCGGCTATGAGAGGGGCTCGGCTGGCGGTACAGGACCCTCCTGACGATAAACCGTACGCATGAGTACTCCCGAAGCGTCATCGAACGGTCGTCCCGACCTGGCGGTGTCGTTCCTGTCGCGCCTGAGCAAGTACGTGGCCAACGCGCTTCGCTACTGGGAGCCACGTCGCCTGATTTACAACGGCGTGCTCGCGCTCGTCGTCCTGGTCGAGATCGCTCTGAAGCGGGCCTCACAGCAGGTCACGTTCGACCTGCTGCTCGGTCTGTTCATCCTCGCGGTGCTCGCCAACGTCGCGTACTGCGCAGCGTATGCGGTCGATCTGTTCGTTCAATTCTCCGGACTGGACGCGCCGTGGCAGCGCGGGCGGATCCTCGTACTCGTCATCGGCATCGCATTCGGTGCCGCGCTCGCGCACTTCTTCGTGCAGGGGATGTTGCTCGGGGGTTAGAGCGCCGGCGCGAGCCGCAGGATGCGGTCGTCGCCCTGCGCAGGCGTGCCACGGCCGTCGCGGTTGTTCGTGACGAAATAGAGATTGCCGTCGGGACCCATCACGACATCGCGGAGCCGGCCGTAACCCCCTTCTAGCAGTCGCTCCTGTGCTGTGATCCGGCGGCCTGCTGAGTCGACGGTGACTCGCAGCAAGGACGTGCCGCGTAACGTTGCGACGAAGAAGTTGTTGGTGAACTGCGGAATGCGACCGCCGCGATAGAACGCGGCCCCCGACGGCGCAATCGCCGGGCTGAACGATGTCAAGGGCGCTTCCATGCTGGGCATGCTCTCGGAGCCCTGGATGCGCGGCCATCCGAAGTTCAGGCCCGATTGAATCTGGTTGATCTCGTCGTTGCCGATATTGCCGTGCTCCGACGACCACATCGTGCCGGCCGTGGGATGCCAGTCGATGCCCTGCGGGTTTCGGTGGCCATAGGTGTACATCGGCGAGCTGAAGCGGTTGTCGCGCGGCGTGGTTCCATCGCGATTGATCCGCAGAATCTTCCCGGCGAGCGACGAGACGTCCTGGGCGAGTCCCTGCGTTGCGGCATCACCGGTCGTCGCGTAGAGAAGCCCGTCCGGACCGAACTTCAACCGGCCGCCGTCGTGGATTCCGGCCGCGGGAATACCGTCCAGCAGAACCGCCATCTCGCCCAAGCGATTGTTGACTTCGCGAAACCGCAGGATGCGATTGACCGCGCCGGTTGTGCCGACGCGCTGCGTCACGTAGATGTAGACCAAATGATTCTGCGAGAACTGTGGGTCGAGCGCGAGGCCGAGCATGCCGGCCTCGCTCTCTGTGAAGGTGCCGTCGAGGGAAAGCGCGATTTCGGATGTGCCGGTGGTGACATTCACGATCAGGACGAGGCCGAGTCGCTCGGTCACGAAGAGCCGCCCGTCCGGCGCGAACTCCATTGCCCAGGGAACGCCCTCGAGTCCGGTCGCGACGGTATCGACGCGGAAGCGAACACCGTCGCTCGTGACGAATGGATCACTCGACGGGTTCGTGGGATCCTTCGGGCACGCTTGAGTCGTGACGGTTTGCGCCACGAGTACGAGCGCGAGGACGCCAGCGCCAAGGCTGTTCCACACGCTCGGCATCATGCCACGAAGCTCTACGAGTCCTCACTCATTGGAGAGCTCAACCGACAAATTTTCGCGGACATTCCTGAGATGGCGGTCGAGTGATCACCTGAGTTTGGCGGCCGCTCTCGCCCCTAAAAGGCGTACTCGACACCGATCAGCGGCGAGATCTTGTCCCGCAGGCCGACCGAATTCAGCCGCACGAGCAGGTTCATGTTCAGCAGCATGCGGCCGAACGTGTTGATCTTGAGGCCGGCCGCCGCGCTCAGCTCGTTGAACGATCCGTGCTTGAAGGTGATGTTCGGAAACACCGACGTGCCGTCGAGCGCATGAAAGTCCTCGAGCGTCAGTCGGGGCGAGTCGATGATGAAGCGCCCGAGCAGGTCGACGGCGGCGGTCACCCGATTGTGGAGCTCGATGACGGCCCCTGCGGAATACACGGCCACATCGGGAAGATCCTCCGACAACCCTGTGCCGGGTTCACCGGCGAGCACGCTGTCGCCATTCCACTGGTAGCCGATGTTGACGTGTGGAGACAGCGGGCCGACGTTGGCCGACCACGCCGCAAACGGATTCACGCCAGGCGCGCCGGTGCCGAGCAGGTTGTCTTCGTCGCCGGTGGGCAGGCGTAAGTCGAGACCGAGGGCTACGCCTTGCCGTCTGTCCCTCTTGAACGTCTGTTTCAGGCGCATCGTGATGTCGCCGAGCCCGGACGCGCTCCCGAACGCCGTGAACACCCGTCTCGTTCCGATCTCGTCGTCGAGCGAGCGAAAGAAGTGCGTCTCCGGATTCGTCGTCCCAATCCGCTGGATGACCGCATCGGAGGTGACGACGATATCGGTCGACACCACAGGAATCACGACTGACACGTCGAGACTGTTGGTGACACCGTAGCTGATGAACGCGGCCGATCGGCTGACCTTCGCGTCGATGGTGTTGGTCGTGGTGACGACGTCTTCGCGGCCGCCGCGAAGTTCCGCAGAGTCGTGCGTGAACACCGCCGGCACCGAATTCAGATCGACGCCTTCGATCGAATCGAACGACAGCCGCTGGAAGGCGAACCCGATCGCCACGCGGTGCAGGCCGATCGTGTCCGCGCGTTCAGAGAGGATCGGACCGAAGCTGGTGGTGGTTCGGGAGAACACGCCGAGCGCCGGATCGAACTGATAGGTGAAGCCCGACGCGGGCGGCGGCAGCGGCAGCGAGACGATCTGGCTGGTCAGCGCGGTGCCGAATTGCGAGAACTCGCTCTCGAAACCGCTATTGAAGTGGCTCGAATGGGTGGCGCCGCCCGGCAGCGGTGTCAAGCTGTTCACGACCAATCCGCTCGGTCCATACAGCTCCGTAAAGATGTGCGAAAGCTCGGTCACACGCACAGACATGTTGATCGGTTGTTGCGCCTGTGCAGGGTACGTTACTGCCAGCAGCGCGATCGCCGCGCCGACCACTCCAAGCCGCATTCATGCCTCCACTAGTGGAATGTATCAACTGGAAGAGTACTGCCTACAACGAGCCTCGACAGCGGCCGGTTGCGATGTGGGCAGCACGCTCCACAAGTCAGCCGCTGATTGAGATGATGATCCAACCGTTCGCTGATTTCTCTAAGCGGATCGTCTGGCGGCTGCTCTCGAGCTGCCGTCGCCCCGAGTTCACGATCACGTCCTGTCGCGACAGGCGAGCCGTGGCCATGCGCCCATCGATGCGGACGTCTTCGATCGAGATCGAGATCTGCTGCGAGCCGACCTGCCGAAAGCTCTCGCGAAGCCGCGTTTCTTCGGCGGCGGAGAGCCCCGGCCGCACGGAGCGGTACAGCGCGACGTTCTTCGTCTCGATGGCCGTCTTGTAGGTCGCGATCACGCGCCGGATGGCCGCATCGTCTGACTCTGGCGACGTCGGTGGGATGCCAGTGTCGGACGCAGTCGCGCCTCGTGTCGATGGCGTGTCGGCGGAACGCGCGGGCGCAGGGCCGGCACGCGGCGTCGGTTGCGCCGGTGGCGTGTCGACGGGCCGCGCAGGCGCAGGCGGCGGCGGAGTCGGAGCGGGCGCTGCCGGGGCGTTCTCGGTCGCGGCCGGAGGAGTCGTCTGCACCGGTGGCGGCGGCGTCGTCACCGCGGGAGTTGGCGTTGGCGATGGCGTCTGCGCAGCAGGCGGCGGTGAGGGTTGCGTCGGCGGCTCCGCCGGTGTAGCCGATAGTGCCGAACCTCGGGCCGGCGGGTTCGATTTCGGATCGACCGTCGCGCGCGGCAGGGCAGGCGGCGGTGCGGTGTTCGCTGGCCGCGGAGGAGGACTCGCGACGGCGGTCGGTGGCGCGACCGGTGCCGGCGGTGGCGGAACGGGCGCTGGCGTAGATAGCGGCGCGCTCGGCTGAACGGGTGCCGGCGCCCCCGGCTGCACGAGCGCCGCGCGGTTCTCGACCTGGGTCGCGGGTTGCTGGCCACGGCCCGACCAGAGCGTGAATGCGACGGCTCCGACGATGAAGATGCCGAGCGCGGCGATGCCGTACCGCCGCCAGTTCGATGAGGGAACCGGAGGCGGTGGTGGCAGCTGCTGTGACGACCCGCGCCGTGATGCCGAGGCCGAGGCGCGTGACGGAGCCGATGCGCCGATCGTCGACCGAGCGGCGGGAACTGCGGCGAGTGTGCCCGAATCGAGGTCACGTCTGAGCCGCTTCAGCTCGGCTTGCAGATCGGAGGCGTGCTGATAGCGAAGCTCGCGATCCTTCTCCAGCAGGGTCTCGATGATCGTTTCGAGCCGCGCCGGGATGAGCGCGTTGAACTCGCTCGCCGGCGCCGGGGTGTGGTTGAGAATCGCGTCGAAGATGACCGCCGGCGTGTTGCCGCCGAACGCCTGCGTCCCGGTCGCCATCTCGAACAGCACCGCGCCGAGCGAGAACAGATCGGTCCGCGTGTCGACGTCCTCGCCGCGCGCCTGTTCGGGCGACATGTACGAGACGGTGCCGAGGGCCGAGCCGGGCAAGGTGAGCTGCTTGACGATGGTCTGATGTGTGCTGGCGTCGACGGCTTCGCCACCGGCGGATATGCCGCCGGGGCCGGCGAGCTTGGCCAATCCGAAGTCGAGAATCTTCGCGCGATTCTTGTCGTTCACGAAGATGTTCGACGGCTTGATGTCGCGATGGATGATGCCCTGCGTGTGGGCGGCCTCCAGCGCATCGGCCAGCTGGATGCCGATCTCGACGATGTCGGCGACCTTCAGTGGACCCTTGTTGATACGGTCACGAAGGTTCTCGCCCTTCAGCGCCTCCATGACGATGAAGGGCGTCCCCTCATCGTCGCCGATGTCGTAGATCGCGCAGATGCCAGGATGACTCAGGGAGCTGGCCGCCCGCGCTTCCACGCGAAAGCGATCGAGCGCCTGGCGATTGCGAACCGACTCCGGCGGCAGGAACTTGAGCGCAACCTGACGGCCCAACCGCTCGTCCTCGGCCAGATAGACCACGCCCATCCCGCCCGATCCGAGCGCGCTCAGCACACGATAGTGGGATACGGCACGGCCGATCATTGGTTAGCGCGAGCGGTCCCCGGGACCACTGCCCGGATCACCGAGAATCGCTTAAAGCCCCGCGGCATGTCAAAGCGCCGAGCCACTCACCGCCTGCGCCTCGCCGGCCGCCACGTCGACGCGGGTCAACGCCATCGCTCCCAGCACGAAGAACACGAGCACCGACAACACGGCGGCCCGGCTGGACTGGAACAGCGTGATCGACCCGGCGAAGACCGCGGGCCCCGCGATGCCAGCGAACTTCTCGAACACCGCAAAGAAGCCGAAACACTCCGACGACTTCTCTTTCGGGATCATGCGCGCGTACAGTGAGCGGCTCAGCGCCTGGCTCGGTCCCTGGACGATGCCAACCAGAAACGCTAGCGCAAAGAACTGCCACTCCGTCATCAGGAAATACCCCAATATCGTGATGCCCATGTAAACCGTCAGGGTGACGAACAGTGCAGTCTTTGCGCCGATCCGACCCGCCGCCGCACCAAACAGAAACGAGCAGGGCACCCCGACAAACTGAACCATGACGAACGCTGCGATTTGCGCGTTGCGATCGATACCGATTTCCGCCCCGTAAATCGACGACATGCGGATGATCGTCTGGATGCCGTCGTTGTAGAGCAGAAACGCCACGAGCATCCACAGCGCGTGGCGGTGTCGCCGCAGCTCCTGAAATGTGCTCCAGGTCGTCCGGATCGTTGCGCCGAGCTGAAACGGGCGTGCCGTCGCCGGCGATCGCACGGCCGGTTCGCGCACGACCCGGAAGAGAGGAATGGAGAAGAGCAGCCACCACACTCCGACGCTGGCGAGTGACAGCTTGATCGCGTCGACGGTGCCGGACAGGCCGAACGTGCCGGGGCTCAGGATCCACGCAAGGTTGACGAGCAGCAGCACGCCGCCGCCGATGAATCCGATGGCGTATCCGGCCGTCGACACGCGATCGAACTCGTCGGGCGCTGCAATGTGCGGCAGCAGCGAGTCGTAGAAGACGAGCGTCGAGGCGACGCCCACGTTGGCGACGATGAACAGCAGCAGCGCGTAGCGCCACTCGCCGCGGCCGATGGTGGCCATCAGCAGCGTCGCCGTGACGCCGATGATCAGAAACGCGCCGAGCAGCGGCTTCTTCATCGCGCGTTGATCGGCGATCGTGCCGAGCACGGGCGCGATGATCGCCACGATCGTGACCGCGATCGTCGTGCCCCACGCGTAGCGCGATGTCGCCTCGAGCGAAGCGAGCCCGTCGGCGGCGTACTCGCTGAAGAACGGCGGGAACACCGCGACGATGACGGTCGTCCAGAAGGCGGAGTTGGCCCAGTCGTACATCGCCCAGGCGACGAGCTCGCGACGGCCCAAGCCGATCCGCGCCAGCCATTCACTCATCTAGTGGAGTGTACCGCCCCCATCGAGACCGGCCGCTCCGCTCGCACCCCACCGCGCAGGCGTGCGCGGCGGGGACCCCGCGCTGTCGCGGCCGGCAGATCTCGCTCGAGGCTCGTTATGCGAAGTACTCTTCCAGTTGAGACGATCCACTAAAATGTTCTCCGCGCCACCCACTCGCGAAACAGCGAGTCGACGACGACGTACTTTCCGCCTTCCTGAACGACGAGATCCTGCTTGGCGAGCGCGGCGAGCGATTTCTGCACGCTCGACGGTCCGCTCAATCGATGTCGCGTCCGCGTGTCGGCCGACAGCAGTTCTCGGCCTTCCTGCAGGACGACGGCGCGAAGCGCCGCGCGCTGGACCAGCGTGAGCCGCTGCCAGAGTGCCTCGAACAGCGTGTCCTGCTCGGAGAGCAGCCGCCCCAGCGTGGCGTGCAGGTGCTCGAGCGACGCGCGTCGGCCGCCGGCCCTCTTGATGTCGTCCCACGTTTCGTGGGCGAGCCGCTGGATGTCGTACGGGAGATTGCCGGCGAGCTCGACGATCGCCGCGCCCAGGCCGGCGTCGGCGCGGATCCCGCTGCGGGTGAATCGGGCCTCGATGAAGGCGGCAAACAGGTCGGCCGGGATCTTGTCCAGGCGCATCACCGGCCCGGCCTTGTAGAACGGACGTTTGGGTCCGATCATCTTCTCCATCAGGCTGGGTTCGGATCCGGCAAACACGTATCCGACGCGGCGCTGGTGCTGCACGGCCGCGCGTAGCGCGTGCTCGACGCTGCCGCTGTTGAAGCTGTCGACCGCCTGAAACTCGTCGAGCGCGACGATCACGGTGCGCTTACGTTCGGCCGCCAGCCGCCCGGGCAGCGTGAAGACTTCGTTCGCCACCCGGTTGACGTCGCGATCCGACTGCACCAGCGGGAAAGCGACGGTGAGCCGACCGGGCCCGGTGTCGTCGGGTTCGTATCGCACCTCCGGCCGCGTCGACGAGATGACGCTCATGAGCCAGTTGCGCGCGCGCTCCCAGCGCGTCTCGACCGTGGCCAGCGCGCGAGCGTAGCCCTCGAGGAAGGAGAGGTACGAGCTGTAGCTGCTCACCGTGAGGTCGACGGTCAACGCGCCGCGCCGCCCCAGGGCCGCGAGCGCCTGCCGGATCAGGGAGGACTTGCCATACCGGCGCGGCGAGATCAGAAAGACCTTCTGGCCGGCATCGAGGTCGTTGATCAGACGCTCGAGCTCGGCCTCGCGATCGACGAAGGCATCGCCGGGCACGACCTCGCCGTAGACGAACGGGTTCTGCACCATTACGCTGATCGGCGTAATGATTACGCTAAGTGGCGTAACGAATCAAGGTCGCCGGCGCGGCGCGCCGCCGCCCGGCATCAGCGCTCGAGCGGCAGCTGGCCGGTGTAGATCGCCATGCCGACGACCGCGTCCACGCCGGCGGCGTCGAGACGGTCGATCTCGTCCCAGGTGGTGATCCCGCCCGCCGCGGTGACCCGGCGCGACGTCGCCTGACGCACCGCCAGGATGGCCGCCATGTCGGTGCCCTGCATCAGTCCTTCGGTGTCGACGTGGGTGTAGAGAAACTCTCCGCAAAACGGCTCCAGCGCTCGCACGGCCGCCACGGCGGTGATCGGCAGCGGCGTCTTCCACCCGTGAATGACCACCTGCCCGCCGCGGCTGTCGACGGCGGCGATGACGCGGTCGCGCCCGATGGCTTCGGCGAGCGCGCGCGCGAAGACGACGTCGACCGCGCCGTCGCGGAACAGCGCCGAGCTGGCGATCACCGCGTGCGCGCCCAACGCCAGCACCGCCTGCGCCCGCTCGACCCCACGAATGCCGCCGCCGACGCGGCAGGGCAGCCGGCCGCAGATGTCGGCGACGAGCGTGGCGTTGTCGCCGCGCCCGCGCGCGGCGTCGAGATCGATCAGCTGCACCCGTGGGAAGCCTGCGAACCGCGCGATCCAGGGCTCCGGGCTCGGCGCCTCGATCGCGAGTCGTTCGCCCTGCACCAGCTGCACCACGTGCCCGTTCTGGAGGTCGATGGAGGGAATCAGCATTTACGTTGCGTGGCGCTGATCGCAGAGGGAGCGGAGATCGCAGGGAAAAGCGATCACGCAGAGACGGCCGAGGGGCAGAGCACCGCTGAGGACGCGTGCGGCGGGTGACCTGCGGGTGCTTCGTGTGCAGGTCGCCCGCCACACGCGCGCTCTGCGATCTCTGCTCCTCGGCCAACTCTGCGTGATTGCCCTTCTCGGCGATCTCGGCATGCTCTGTGGTCGCACGGCTACAGTCTTACGGGAATGCCGCGCTCACGAAGATGCTGCTTCAAATCCGTGACACTCGATTCGGCGTAGTGAAAGATCGACGCGGCCAGCGCCGCATCGGCGTGGCCGCCGGTGAAGACGTCGACGAAATGATCGAACGTGCCGGCGCCGCCCGAGGCGATCACCGGAATGTTCACCGCGTCCGACACCGCGGCCGTCATGTCGCAGTCGAAGCCGGCTTTGGTGCCGTCGCGGTCCATCGACGTGAGGAGGATCTCGCCGGCGCCGCGATCTTCCGCCTCACGCGCCCACGCGACCGCGTCGCGGGCGGCATCGGTCGTGCCGCTGCGAACGAACACCGCGAAACCATCCGCCGCCCGCTTCGCGTCGATCGCGACGATCACCGCTTGGCTGCCGTAGCGGCCGGCGAGCGTGGCAATGAGCTGCGGCTGCCGCAGGGCCGCGGTATTGAGGCTGACCTTGTCGGCTCCCGCTTCGATCACCGCCTCGGCATCAGCCTCGGAGCGGATCCCTCCGCCGACCGTGAGCGGCAGGAAGATCTCCTGCGCGACGGCGCGAATCGTGCGGGCGAGCGTCTGCCGGCTCTCGAGCGTCGCCGTGATATCGAGCACGACGACTTCGTCGATCCCTTCGACGTTGTACCGCCGCGCCAGCTCCGCCGGATCGCCGGCGTGGCGCAGCTGCTGGAATTGAACGCCTTTGACGACCTGGCCGTCTCGCACGTCGAGACACGCAATGATGCGGCGCGACAACATCAGCGGCACACGTCGAGAAAGTTGCGAAGAATATGCAGGCCGACGTCGCCCGATTTCTCGGGATGGAACTGCACGCCGAAGATGTTGTCGCGCTCGACGACCGCGGCGAACGTATTCGCGTGCGTGGTCGAAGCGGCGCAGTCGGGCGTCACCGGCGCCGCGTACGAGTGCGTAAAGTAGACCTGCGAGCCTGACGCGAGACCCGCGAGCAGTCGCGCCGTTCCGGTGAGCGTCAACGCGTTCCAGCCGACGTGCGGCACCTTCAGACGCGCCGCGGCGTTGCCGTCAAGCCGTGCGATGCGGCCGGCCATCACGCCGAGACCGGCGACGTCGGGCGCCTCCTCGCTGCCTTCGAACAGCCACTGCATTCCGACGCAGATGCCGAACAGCGGCGCGCCGCTGCGCGTCGCCTCGCTGATCGCCTCACGCCACGGCGCGTCGAGACGTGCCGTCGCGGCGAAATGGCCGACGCCAGGGACGATGACGGCGGCGGCGCGACGACATTCGTCCGGAGAAGCAGGCACACTGAACCGGGCGCCCAACGACGTCAGCGCCTTCTTCACCGACGTCAGATTGCCCGCTCCATAGTCGACCAGCGCAATCACAGCAACCCCTTCGTGCTCGGCAGCATCTTCGCCAGCCGCGCGTCCTTCGCACAGGCGACGCGCAGCGCCCGGGCAAACGCCTTGAACACCGCCTCGATGTGATGGTGGCTCGAACGGCCATACAGCACCTTGGCATGCACGTTCGCCCGTGCGCCCATCGCGAACCCGTCGAAGAAGTCGTGAACAAGCTCGGTCTGCAGATCGCCCACGAGCCGCGTGCGAACCTTCAGATCGACGACGGCGTGCGGGCGTCCGCTCAAGTCGACCGCGACGACCGCCAGCGTCTCGTCCATCGGCATCACGAAATACCCGGCGCGATTGATCCCCTTCCGGTCACCGAGCGCCTTGAGCAGCGACTCGCCGAGCACGATGCCGACATCCTCGACGGTGTGATGCTGATCGACGTCGAGGTCGCCGGTGGCGCGAAGCGTGAGATCGAAGCCGCCATGTCGCGTGAACAGCTCGAGCATGTGGTCGAAGAACCGGATACCGGTCCGGATGTCGTAGCGGCCCCGGCCGTCGATCGCGATCCGTCCGTTGATCTGCGTCTCCGTCGTCCGACGGTCGAACGTTGTCGCTCGCGTCATCGCGTCCGCCTTCCGGCCACCACCGACTCGAGCGCGTCGATGGCCGCGTCGGTGTGTTCGGTCATGCCGGCGGTAATCCGAATGCAGCCCGGCGTGGTGGGATCCTTGGAGCGATCGCGCACGTGGATGCGCCGGGCCGCGAGTGCCTCGACAACCAGCGGCACCGCATCGCCGACGCGCACCATGATGAAGTTCGCCGCGCTCTCCCAGAACTCGAGTCCGAGCGACCGACACGCCTCGTAGAGGCGGGCCCGCGACTCGGCCACCTGGGCCGCATAGCGCGGAAGGAACTCGACGTCCTCGAGCGCCGCCAGCGTCGCCGCCATCGCGACGGCATTGACGTTGAACGGCAGCGTGACCGCTCGAACGGGATCGAGTACCGGCGGCTGACCGATGACGATGCCGACACGCATGCCGGCGAGTCCATACGCCTTCGAGAACGTGCGTCCGACGAGCACGTTCGGACACTGCGGCAGCTCCGGCAGGAACGTCTCACCGCCGAACTCGATGTATGCCTCGTCGATCAGCACCACGGCCTGCGGCGCCGCCGCCGCAATCCGTTTCAAGTCGGCGATTGGTATGAGCTGTCCGGTCGGATTGTTCGGCGTGTTCAGGAAGATCATGCGCGTGCGCGGCGTGATCGCCTCCAGCACCGCCTCGGTCTGAAACACGTAGTTCGGCAGCGGCGGCACGCGAATCGCCTTGGCGCCAACGGCCGCCGTCGAGTTCGGATACGGGTCGAACGCCGGCAGCGGAATGATCGTCTCGGCGTCGAACGCACGCGCCCGTGCGATGTGCCCGAGTGCCGCCATCAGGATGCCTTCGTCCAGCCCGTTCGTCAGAAGGATCCATTCGGGGTCGACGCCGAAGTGCCGCGCGCATGCCGCGACGAGCGCCGGATACGACGGATACGTCGACACGTCCGTCGTCCTCACACGCTTGATCGCGTCGAGCACACGCGGCGAGCAGCCGCCGGTGTTCTCGTTGAGATGGAGCCTCAGCCCCTCGCCCGGATCCGGATAGCCTTGTATGCGCACCCTTTCTCCAATCGTGTCGCGATCGATGCGGCGTGGGCGCTGAGGCCCTCGGCCTGCGCGAGCGCGATGACGCTTGGCCCGATCGCGCCGAGACCGCGCCGCGTGAGCCGCTGCACGGTGATCTGCTTGACGAAATCGGCTGCGGACAAACCGCCGCGGACGCGCGCAGCGCCCGCGGTCGGCAGCACGTGATTCGACCCGATGGCGTAATCACCGGCGACCTGAGCGGACCATTCGCCCACGAACACCGAACCCGCGCTCGTCACTTGCGCGGCCATGCGCTCGTCGTCGACGACGAGATGCTCGGCGGCCGCACTGTTGGCCAGCGCCATCGCCTCCTTCGTCGATTTCGCGACGATGATGCCGCCGTGCGCACGGATGGATTCGGCGGCAGGACCCGTCGCGGGCATCGTTGTGTCGAGAATGCGTGCAACCCGGGTCGCGAGCGATCGACTGGTCGTGATCAGCACGGCACGCGCGTCGGGATCGTGCTCGGCCTGCGCGATGAGATCGGCGGCGATCCATCGCGGGTCTCCCTGTGTGGCGACGATCACGATCTCGGTGGGACCGGCGTAGAAATCGATGCCGCAGTCGGCCGCGACGAGCGCCTTGGCGGCGGCGACGTAGCGGTTTCCCGGGCCAACGATCTTGTCGACGCGAGGGACCGACTGCGTGCCGTACGCCATCGCCGCGATGGCTTGCGCGCCGCCGATCCGAAACAGGTGAGAGACGCCGGCTTCGAGCGCGGCTGCCATCACCACCGCGTCCGGCTTGGGGCACGCGACGATGACCTGCTTCACGCCTGCGGCGGTCGCCGGGATTGCCGTCATCAGCAGCGTCGAGGGCAGGGGATAGCGGCCACCGGGAACGTAACAGCCCACGCGATCGAGCGGTACAACTCGTTGTTCGACCGTGATGCCCGCGCCGACGGTGACGCGCCAGCCGCGCGGCACTTGCCGTTTCGCCACGGTGCGGATGTTCTTGGCGGCGACCCGCATCGCCTTGCGAACCGCCGGTGCCACGGTCTTGGCGGCCGCCAGCATCTCCGGTCGCGATACCTCGACGGGGCCATCGAGCCGATCGAACTCGCGTGCATAGTGCAGGAGTGCGCTCTCGCCCTGGGTGCGGACGTCGTCCACGATCTGCGCGACGCGCCGATCGGCGTCGCCGTCGCGATCCCGATCGGGCCAGAGCAGCGTCTCGACCGCCGCGGCGTCACGTGCGTCAACGATTCTGATCATGCTCAGAACACAATCTTGTTCAACGGGTACTCGACGATGCCTTGTCCACCGGCGGCCTTCAGTTTCGGAATCAAGTCGCGGACCGTGCGTTCCTCGATGATCGTGTTCACCGCGACCCATTCCCCTTCGCTGAGCGACGAGATCGTCGGCCGCTGCAGAGCGGGAAGGAGCGCGAGCACCTTGTCGAGGTCCTTGCGTTCGACGTTCAACATCAGCCCGACGCGTCCCTGTGCTTCGATCGCCGCTCGAAGCAGCAGCGAGATGTTCTCGACCTTCGTGCGCGTCCACTCGTCGGCGAGCGCGTCCTCGTTGGCGATCAGCTGCGTGTTCGACTCCATGACGGTGTCGAGAATGCGCAAGCGGTTGGCACGCAGCGTCGAGCCGGTTTCGGTCGCCTCGACGATGCCATCGGCGAGGACGGGGGGCTTGACCTCGGTGGCGCCCCACGAGAACTCGACACGCTTCACCTTGACGCCGAGCCGTTCGAAGTAATTGCGGGTGACGTGCACGAATTCAGTCGCGACGACCGCGCCGGCGAAGTCCTGCGGCGTCTTGAACCGCGAGTCCTCGGGCGCGGCGAGCACCCATCGCACCTTGCCGAAGCTTTGCTTCGAGTAGACGAGATCCGCCAGGCTCGTCACGCACCGGTGTGGGTCGCGTCCGTAACGGTGCTCGGCCACACAGTCGAGCCCGGTGAGCCCCGCGTCGAGCACGCCCTCGCACACGTACCGCGGCATCTCCTGCGGACGGATCAGCATGCACTCGATGTCGGGATCGTCGATCGTCGGGAAGTACGACCGTGTGCTCACGTAGACGTTGAAGCCGGCGCGGGCGAAGAGCTGTACCGTCGCCTCCTGCAACGAACCTTTCGGCAGACCGAGTTTGAGCTTCATGGAATCGTGATCCCTTCGACACGCTGGAAGAAGCACGTCCGCTCGCCGGTGTGGCAGACGTTGCCGTCGCCCAGGCGCTCGGCTTTCACCAGCACGGTGTCATCGTCGCAGTCGACGAAGATGTCGCGGACGGCCAGGCGGTTGCCGGACGTCTCGCCTTTCGTCCACAGCTTCTGCCGCGTGCGGCTGTAGAACGTCACATATCCCGTTCGGCGCGTGACGTCCCACGCGACGTCGTTCATGAAGCCGACCATCAGCACTTCGCCGGACAGGTGGTCTTGCACCACCGCGGGAATCAGGCCGTCGAGTTTGGAGAAGTCCATAGCGGTTGCGAGTTCCAGAGTTCCGAAGTTTCGTACAACAAAAAACCCCGCCTACGTCCGGCGGGGCTGCGTGAGTCGCGAGCTTGGGATGTTGCTGCCTGGTGCTTCAATCCTCGCGTGCGCGCAGTCCGGCCGGACGGCCATTGTGGCCGTGATGGTGGTGATGCGCGTGGTGGAGGACGGCGAACATCTGTGCGGATCAGCGTATCTGAAGTGGA
Organism: Vicinamibacterales bacterium; assembly: GCA_035649395.1. Taxonomy (GTDB): domain Bacteria; phylum Acidobacteriota; class Vicinamibacteria; order Vicinamibacterales; family UBA2999; genus Gp6-AA40. The sequence continues at coordinate 17,109 of DASRJR010000339.1, read as the reverse complement.
TGTTGATCTGCAAGCCGCAGCTCCTGCTTCTTGTGCAGGGCGGAATCGCGACTCCAGATTCCCGCTCCGGGAGGAAGACGTACGCCGGCCCAGCGTTGACACGATACAGCGCGTCGGTCACTCTGTTGACGATGAGATACCGCCGACTGTCGTGGGCGATCGCACTGTTCCTGCCGTGCGTCATCGCCGGAGGATGCCGCCAACCCGACGGGGCATGGCCCCAGGACGGTGGCGAGGTGACGAACCGACTCAGCGATCTTCAGCGCGATCTACAAAACGTCGCCGCCGGTGACGGTGAGGGCGCCAAAGACCTGGCGGATGATCTCGCCGTCTTCGCCGCCACGCCTGAAGGGACGGCAGCGGCGCGCACGCTGGCTGGCAGTGTCAGCGTCGCGGTGGCGAAGCGTAGCCTGAACGAGGACGCCCTCAAGCAGTTGTCCTCGAATCTCTGGAAGACGGTTGCGTCACGCGAGCTCAGCGAGCGTCAGGTGGATGCGTTGAAGGACGACATGCGTGGGACGCTGACGTCGATCGGCGTCGCTCAGTCGGACGCCAACGCCGTGGCCGACCGCGTCGCTCAGACACAGAAGGCGGTGAGCAACCGCACGCGGCGCTGGTACGAACGATACTGAAGCAGGGTGAAAGAGGAAGGGCCACCTGAAGGTGGCCCCTACTGCCGAAGAAGGGCCACCTGAAGGTGGCCCCCACCGGAACGACGCGTTACCGCGCGACTGCGGCGGCTTTCTCGACGGTCTCCCATGGCAGACCGGTACGGCCGAAGTGACCGTAGTTGGTCGACTGGCGATAGATCGGGCGCAGCAGATTCAGCTTCTCGATGATCGCCCGCGGACGGAAGTCGAAGTTGTTCATCACGAAATCCGCTGCCGCTCGCTCGTCGCCGGTGCCGAACGTATCGACCTTCACCGAAACCGGCTTGGCCATGCCGATGGCGTAGCCGACCTGGATTTCCGCCTTCTTCGCGAAACCAGCCGACACGACCTGCTTGGCGACGTAGCGGCAGAAGTACGCGCTGCTGCGATCGACTTTCGACGGATCCTTGCCGCTGAACGCGCCGCCGCCGTGACGGCCCCAGCCGCCGTAGCTGTCGACGATGATCTTGCGTCCGGTGACGCCGGCGTCGGCCGACGGCCCGCCGTGAATGAAGCTGCCGGTCGGGTTCACAAAGAGCGTGAGGTTCTTGTTCCACCACTGGCCGAGCGCGCGCGGTCCGAGCTCTTCGCGGACATACTCGGTAATCTTCTTCTGATCGGCGGCGGGAGTGTGCTGCGTGGAGACGACGACGGCCGTGACGTCGAGTGGTTCGTTGCCGTCGTAATTGAGCGAGACCTGCGACTTGCTGTCAGGACGCAGCCACGACACTTTGCCCGCGTGGCGATCCTCGGCCATCGCTTTCATCAGCTTGTGCGCCAGCAGAATCGGCAGCGGCATCATCTCCGCTGATTCGTCGGTGGCGTAGCCGAACATGATGCCCTGGTCGCCGGCGCCCTGGTCGCCGCTCTGGCTGGTCGCCTCGGTGACGCCCTGCGAGATTTCGTTCGACTGCTTGGTGATCAGCGAGAGCAGCTTCAGTGTGGTATCGCAGAACGGTTCGGACGTCTCCAGATAGCCGATTTCCTTGACCGCCTGGCGCACGATCTTGTCGAAATCGAGCTTGGCGTTGGTCGTGATTTCACCGGCGAGGACGACATGGTCGCTCTTCACCAGTGTCTCGCAGGCTACCCGGCTCTTCGGGTCCTGTTCCAGGCAGGCGTCGAGGACCGAGTCGGAGATGTAATCGCAGACCTTGTCGGGATGACCTTCGGACACTGATTCAGACGTGAACGTGAAACGCGCCATGTTGCTCCTCGAAAACAAAAAAGGCCCGCCGACGTCGTCGCGGGCCCGGGTTCGCGACTTAGATAGAGCGTGCTGGTTCGCGTTGGCGTTCCAGCGAGGCGCGGCCCATCAAGTCGGTGAAATCGCCGCGCGCACGAAACAGACAAGTATAGATCACATTCGCGCGAGCGCAAGGCGTTCGGCAGGCGCAGGATTAACTGTGCCCCGCTTCGCGCGGCGAGCCGGTTTGACCGGGGTCGAGCCGGCTAGCGACGAGGGCTGTGTTCCTTGATGTAGGTGGCGGCGAACTCCTTCAGCCGGGGGTTCTGAAGCCCGATCGCCTCGCCTTCGGCTTGCGCCTTTTCCAACGGCCAGCCATCCTGCAGCGCCCGCTTAATCATCCACACGGCGCCGACGCGGTTGGCCGTGCCACAGTGGATGTAGACGGGTTGGTTGCGCTTGTCGGCCACGGCGTCGAGGAAGGCGCTGACGATTTTTGGATCGGGCGATGCGCCGTCAAAGGGCAGATGGATGTACTTGAGGCCGGCAGATTGAGCGGCCGCCCGGCTTTCCTCGATTTGCGCGCCCTGTTCGGTCGCCATCCGCAGGTTGATCACCGCGACATAGCCCTCTTTTTTCAGCGCGGCCATCGCGCTCGGGTCGGTTTGCCCGCCGCATCCAACCGTCGCGTCGACGCGTGAATAGCGCTGAACTCCGGCGAGCTCCTGCTGCTTGACCTGGGCCGATGCCGGCAGAGCGACCGTGAGGGCTAGGGCGAGGATGACGAGCAGTCGTGCGCGCATGGAAACCTCCAGACGCGCGATCTTAGCGTAGAGGCCGGCCTCGTGGGCCGCCTAAAGGCGCCCCATTCAAAAGCGGCCTACTTCTTCTCGACAGTGACGGTGACCGGTTCTTCGAGGCTAACGGTCAGCGGCGAGCCCGACGTCATCGTGGCGTTGTTGCGTCCGCCGGCCATCACGGCCGCGGTGCCGGCGCCGGCGCCGACCGAGCCGCCGATCGCTGCGCCCTTGGCGCCTCCAAGAATGCCGCCGATGATGGCGCCTCCGATCGCGCCGCCGCCAATCTTCGCAGCACTCTCGCGACCTTGCGCGTCACCCTCTCGAAACACTGTCTCGGTGGCAATCGGCAGCCGGGTGCCGTCAGCCAGCACGATGGACGTGAAGCGGATCCCCAGCCGCGCGCGGTCCTTGAACCGGCCCGCACGTTCCACCAACGTGACCTCGCCGTTCGCTTTGGCGCCAGCCGGAATGGCGACACGGTCGCCGACCTTCACGTCGCGCGTCACGCGGGCGACCACCTGATCCTCGACCTGTGCGCGCTCACTGGTCACGTTTGTTTCCATTTGCAGACCGATGACCGATTGTGCGGAAACGACGAGCTCCTCCAACACCGGTCCGGGCGGCTCGACGGATCGTGAGGCCTGGTTGTCTGCAATTGGGGCAGGGGCAATCGCGACAGGCGGCTCCGGACCAGCCGGGGTTGCGGGTTCGGGCGCCTTGGCGGGCGACTCCCTTCGTCTTGCCGGGGCTGCCGGCCGTGACGTGGGCGCCGCCGGTTTGGGTGCAGCAGGGACGGCCTCGGCGCGTGCAGCCGGTGGCGTCGGGGCAGGCGCTTCCGCGACGATGCCCTCCGATTGCTCGACTGTGGCAGTTGGCGTCGGTTCGGGTGCTGTGGCAACCGCTGCGGGCGGCTTCGATGGGGCGGTCGCGCGAACGACCAGGTAGGTGCTCCCAGCACCAGCGGCGACGCAAAAGACGGCGAGCAACGCCTTGCTCATCATGGCTCAAGACCTCTAACGCTCCTGCAGAGCAAGGGCTGTGCCTGCAGAGATCGCGTCAATGGAATGTCCGGAATAAGCCCGCCCCCGCCGATCGCCCTATTTTTCGGACCGCGTGTTCGCCCCCTTGTCCCTTCGCCCTTGCCCCTCGCCCCTTCACGTGACGAACTTATACCCGAGTCCGTGGACGGTCAGGATGTGTTGCGGGTGACGTGGATTGTCTTCGATCTTCTGTCGCAACCACGCCACGTGCACGTCGACGGTTCGCGTCGATGGCATCGCGTTGTACCCCCACACCTCGTTCAGCAGTTCGTCGCGCGACAGTGCGGCGCCGCGATGCTCGACGAAGTATCTGAGGAGTTTGAACTCCCGGGCCGACAAATCGAGCGGCTGCCCGTCTTTGGCCACTTCCGCTTTCCGGAAGTCGATCGAGATCTGGCCGAAACGGAATGAATCGACGACTGACCCGGCCGACGCCTGCACCGCGCCGCGACGCAGCAGCGCCTCGATCCGCGCCAGCAACTCGGCCATCTCGAACGGCTTGACCAGGTAGTCGTCAGCGCCAAGCTTCAGGCCGACGACGCGATCCACCACCTGACCGCGCGCGGTCAACATCAGAATCGGCGTGTGCACTCCGCGCTGCCGCAGCGTCCGACACACATCGAAGCCGTTTCCGCCGGGCAGCATGACGTCGAGAAGGATCGCGTCGAAGGTGCTGGTGCTCGCGCGCGTGAGACCGCGCACGGCGTCCCCTTCGTGCTCGACGTCATAGCCTTCCGCCGAAAGGCGGTCGGTCAGCGTCATGACGAGCCCGGGCTCGTCTTCGATCAGGAGCAGACGGCGGGCGGCCGGCATGGGCCTGAGTGTACTGTCAGGAGTGACTGGCGGTTTGAAGTTCCTGGCCGACGGCGCGGGTTTGGGCGTCGGGAGACGCCGCGGGCAGAGTAATCGTGAACGAACTGCCGACACCGGCGCGCGTGCTGACACTGACGCGACCGCCGTGTGCGACGACGATGCGACGGACGAGTGACAGACCGAGGCCATTGCCGTGAACCTGACGGGCGACGGCGTCTGCGCCGCGATAGAACGGATCGAAGATGTGCGGCAGTTCCTCGGCGGGAATACCCGGTCCGTGATCGCTGATGACGATGCGAACCTCCGAGCCCGAGTGGTCGGCTTTGATGCCGACCCATCGATCGCTGCCGCCGTACTTGACGGCGTTGGCAATGAGGTTCTGAACTGCCGACCGCAACGCGGCGGCATCGCCCACCACGGGCGGCAGATTCGGAGCGATCTCTCGATGGAACGTCACGGTGTGGTCGTCGAGTACCGAACGTGCGCTTTCGACCGCGCTCTCGATGATCTCCGCGGGCGCGAGCGGGAGGCGCGAGGCCAGGCCGAGTCCCGATTCAATCCCTGCGAACTGCAGCACGCGCTCGACCATCTCGCCGAGCCGCTTGGCTTCCGTCTCGAGCAGCTGTCCGTACCGCTTGACGCGATCGCCCGCGACGACGCCTTGCGACAGGTTCTCGGCGGCGGAGCGGATGACGGCGACCGGCGTGCGAAGCTCGTGACTGACGCCGGCAACGAATTCCATCTGCTGCCGTGCAAGACGGTGAGCGCGACGCGAGGTCGCCGAGAGCAGTGCAACGCTCAACGTCAGCAGCAGGAGGATCCCGAAGCTGATCGCGAGGTTTTGTCGTCGCGCGCGGCTGACCGCGGCTTCGAGCGATCCGCGCTGGTGCTGGACGAGCACCTGCCACCGGCCCAGTGGTTCTTCAGGTCGCGGCCCCGGGCCTGATGCGTCGGCCGATCTCAAGCGTCCGAGCCGATCCCCACCGTCGAGCGGTGGCCGCGGCGGCCGCCCGAAAAGGAACGGGTCGGAGCGGCCGAGCAGCAGCGACGGGAGCAGCATCGACGTGGCGTCGGCGTGTGCCGGATCCACTGGCGCCGTCGGATCGGATTTGTACAGGACGTCTTTCGGATCGTCCGTCGCAACCACTGCCACTCGATACAGGTCGTCGTTGGCGTGGGAGAAGTGACGTCGTGCCAGCTCGGGGAGCATCTGCTCCTTGATGTAGGCGATGTTCAGCTGAATGATCGTGAAGCCGAACACCGGAGTTACCGTCTGCGGCCCTGGCGCAGGCGAGGTCTGCACGACGCGATTGCGTAATGGTGTGACGATCAGCGAGTCTTCACCGCGAAACGGCGGACGTCGATTCGGTGGATGTCCGGCTTTGAAGTCCGTCAATTCCTGCTCGAACTCCGATTGCCATCGCGCGAGCACGGCGGGCCACGCCGCCGGATCGAACGTATGCGTCTCGGCGTTCCAGCGGCGAAGGCGGAGGCCATGGTCGTCGTCGATCAGGAAGATCTCTGCAACGATCTGCGGGTGTGCCGCCGTATTCAGCCACGTGTCGTAGCGATCGGTGTAGCGGTCGGACGCGCCTTCCTGGGCTGTCTGCGGACCGACCTGCAGGCTGATCGCCGCGCGGACGATCTCGCCGTCGAACGCTTCGCGGAATTGCTCGGCGGCGGTCCGCATGTTGCGCTGCATGCGCTCGCGTTCGGCTGTGCTCACCTGACCGACCCAGCGATACTGGAGCACGGCAAGCGCCGGCAGCAGCACGAGCAGCGCTACCGTGACGAGCGTCGGTCCAGAGGGTCGTTTGAGGCTCACGGGCCGAGTCTAGCATCAAAGGAATTTGCTGTAACGCGCTGAAGAATAGGCCTTTACATTCTTAACAAGCTTTGCCGACTCTTAACGACCGTGCTGATACTGTGAGCGCCATCGCATGAAGCGGCTCGTTGCCCTCGTCTCGCTCTGTGTCGTGACTCCAGTGTTCGCGCAGCAGGATGCCAACACCTCACAACTTCGTCTCGTCGTCGTCGACGAGACAGGTGCGGGGATTCCCTCGGCGACGATCGTCGTGAAGCCGGCTTCGGGCCCGGCCGTTACGTTCACCACCGACGAGCGAGGCCTGGCCACGTCGCCGGCGCTGCCGATCGGCACCGCCACGCTGCACGTCGAGTTCGGCGGCTTCGAACCATTCGATGGGACCGTCACCTTGCGGCGCGGCGCGATGAATCACAACGTCACGCTGAAAATCGCCGGCCTGTCCGAGGAGGTCCTCGTCAGCGACACGACGGCTACCGACGATCGGCGCGGCAACTCGCTCAGCACGACGCTGGAGGAATCCGAGATCGAGGCGCTCCCCGAGGATCCCGAAGAGCTCGCCGAGGTGTTGACGGCGATGGCCGGCGCGTCGGGCGCGGTATTTCAAGTGAGCGGATTTCGCGGCGGGCGACTGCCCGCGCGCGATGAGATTCGCCAGATCCGGTTCCGCACCAATTCGTTTTCGGCGGACAACCACGATGCCGGACGCACCCAGGTCGAGATCATCACGCGGCCGAACGTGCGCGCATGGAGTGGGAACGGCTCGTTCAACTACCGCAGCGACGCGATGAACGCGCGCAACGCGTTTGCAACCGCGAAGACGCCGGAAGGGAACCGCAACTTCAATCTTGGAACGCGCGGTCCGATCGTGGCGGGACGCACGTCGATTCGGCTCAATGTCGACGGCCGGCGCGATTTCCAGGCCGACACGATCGTCGCCATCGACGAGAGCGGCCAACGGCTGGGCGACTACGTCCGGCGGCCGTCCGAATCGACCAACATCACGATCGGCGTGGAGCACGGCCTGACGAAGGATCAGACGGTGCGGCTCGAGTTCCGCACGAGTGACTCGGCGACCACCAACGCCGGTGTCGGCGGCTTCAATCTGCCCGAGCGCGCCTACAACACAGAGGGAAACACGCAGCAGCTGCGCGCGCAAATCCAGGGTGTCCTCAAGAAGACGATGCTGCACGAAGTGCGGCTGCAGGTGCACTCACAGGAGAGCGCGCAGACGTCGCTGTCGAGCACGCCGACGATCGTGGTGCTCGATGCGTTCACTCGAGGCGGCGCCGGAATCGCCAATCACGGGTCGTCGCGCACGTTCGAGCTGGCGCAGAACCTCGACGTCAACGTCGGTCGCAAGCAGCAGATGCGCGTCGGCTACCTGCTCGAGGGCGGCGACTACCGAAACTTCGATGCTCGAAACGCCGCCGGCACGTTCACCTTCAGCACGCTCGACGACTTCAAGGGCGGAACACCGGCGACGTTCACACAGCGGATCGGCCAGGTCGATACCCGCTTCACGCAGTACACACTCGGCTTCTACTATTCGGATGATGTGCGCGTGAACGGCAAGCTGTCGTTCGGCTTTGGTCTGCGTAACGAACTGCAGTCGCACATCGACGGTCGTCTCAATCTGATGCCGCGGGCCGGCTTCACGTGGACGCCATGGGGCAATCGGACGAGCATCCGCGGCGGATACGGCCTGTTCTACGACTGGTACGAGTCGAACCTGTACGACCAGACGCTTCGCGTCAACGGCATCGCGCAGCGCGACCTGCTCATCATCAACCCCGGCTATCCCGACCCGTCGATCGGCGTCGCTGCGGATGTACGCCCCGGCGGCCGTGTGCAGGCCAATCCCGATCTCGAGATGCCCAAGGTGCACCAGGCGTCTATCGGCATCGAGCGGCAGCTCACACAGAATCTCAGCGTGCAGGCGAGCTACCAGATGCTGCGGGGCCGCAATCAGCTGCGGTCGATCAATATCAACGCGCCCGATGCGCTCGGCGTGCGCCCCGATCCGACCGTCGGCACGGTCACGGAGTTCGATTCGACCGGGCGTGCGCAGAGCGATCGGCTCGAGCTGCGCGGCACCTATCGATTTCCGCGACGCAACGTGTTCCTGAATCTGAACTACGCCCTTGGACAGGTGAAGAACCACGCGGACAGCGCCACCGCGCTGCCGGCGAACAACCTCGACCCGAATGCGGAATGGGGCCCGTCGCGGCAGGACATTCGTCATCGCGTGCAGGGCACCGTGAACGTGCCGCTGTTGGCTGGCGTGCGAAGCAATGTCAACTTCCAGGCGCAATCAGCCGCGCCGTACACGATCACGACGGGCGAGGACGGCAACCGCGATGGCGTGGTCAACGATCGTCCTCTTGGCGTTGGCCGCAACACGGCCCGCGGCCGGGCGATATGGACGCTGAGCGTGAACGTCAACAAACAGTTCGCCATCGGCGGCGTCCGCGGTGGTCAAGCCGGCGATGGCAATGGGCGCGGCGGCAGACCTGGCGGAGCCGCGGCGGCTCCTGTCAACCCACGTCTCGAGCAAGGCTCGGCGGGACCGCAACAAGTGAACCTGGCGCAGCAGGGGCAGGGACGCGGTGGACAGGCCGGCCGGGGACCTCAGGGCAACAACGGCCGTGGCGACGCGCAGACCAGCAGCGCGCGTTACACGATGGAGCTTTTCATCCGCGCCGACAACGTCCTCAACCGCGTGAACTACGGCGGCTTCAGCGGCAACCTGCTGTCGCCCTTCTTCGGCCGCCCCACCAGCGCCCAGCAACCGCGACGCCTCACGGTAGGAACGGCCTTCCGGTTCTAAAATCACCTTGTGAAAGTCATCGTTGTTGGCGCCGGGATCGCCGGCTGCGCGATCGCGTACGAGCTGGCGCGCCGTGGTGCACAGGTGCACGTGCTCGACGGCCGCGCTCCTGGTCGCGGAGCGACGTTCGCTTCGGCCGGCATTCTGGCCCCCGCCGTCGAAGGACATAACCCCGAGCTGCTCCACCTCACGTCGTGCAGCCTCGCCGCCTACGACGACTTCATCCGACGCGTGCGGGACGATTCGGGTCTCGATGTCGATTACGCCCGCAATGGCACGGTGCAGGTGGCGTTCACGCCGCAGCAATCGGCCGAGCTCGAGCAGAACGCCCGCCGGTTCGCTTCGACGGGCGTGGCTCACGCGCTGCTCGACGGCGACGCGGCGCGCGAGGTCGAGCCGGCGCTTTCGACATCGGTGATGACAGCGCTGCGGCTGCCGACCCAAGGCTATGTCAGCGCCGAGCAGCTGATCGCGGCACTCGCGCAAGCCGCCCGGCATCGAGGCGCCGTCTTCGCGACGGCGCATGCCGATCGGGTCGAGGGCGGTGCAGGCGGTGCCGCCGTCTTCATCGCCGGCGACCGGATCGACGCCGATGCGGTCGTCGTGGCATCGGGCAGCTGGCCGGTCGCCGAGCAGCCCGGGCCGGTCAAACCAATTCGCGGACAGTTGCTGCACCTGCGTGTGGACGAAGCGATCGCCGCACACGTGTTGTGGGGACCCGACTGTTACGTCGTACCGTGGCGTGATCGGACCGTGCTCGTTGGCGCGACGGTCGAGGATGTCGGTTTCGACGAGCGAGCCACGGTCGAGGGTGTGCGGTCGTTGTTGACGGCGGCCGTGCACATGGTGCCGTCACTCGATCGTGCGGGCTTCAAGGAAGTGCGCGTCGGGTTGCGCCCGAAGACCGAGGACGAGTTGCCGGCGATCGGCCGTTCGTCGACAATGCCGCACGTGTTTCACGCGACCGGGCTGTATCGCAACGGCATCCTGCTGGCGCCCTTGACGGCCAGCCTGGTCGCCGATCTCGTGCTCGACGGGCGCGAGCGCGAGGAGCTCGCGATGGTGCGTCCCGCCAGGCTCGGCCTGTGAGACTCAAGAAACTCTACTCATCGCGCGAGGTCGCCGTGATGACCGGGCTGACCGCCCGCCAACTGCAGTGGTGGGACGCCCGTCGTCTGTTTGCGCCCGCGGTGGCCTCTCGACGCACCGAAGCCGGTGGCTTCACCGAGCGTCGATACACGCCGATCGACGTCCTCGAGCTGCAGGTGCTCGCCGAGCTGCGGCACCGCGGCTTCTCGATTCCGCAGATCCGGCGTCTGCTCTCGTCGCTGCGCGATGTGTTCGGCATCCGCCTGTATGAAGCGATCGGCGAGGATGGGCCGATGGCGCTGTTCATCAGCGGGGATCAGCTGTATGCCCGCGCGCGCGATGGGCAGCTGTATGACATGAATCGTCCGACCGAGCCGCTGCTGATGGTCGGCGAGGATTTGCCGCTTCGACCGCTCGCCGCGCGCGATCGGCGGAGGCGTCGCGCGACGTGAACGTCGCGAGTCACTTCGACTCTCGACACTTACCCCCTTCGCAGCGATTGTTCTCGTTGCAGACCATCTCGTAGAGCCCCGTCTTGTCCCACTCGGGGTGACGCTTCATCACCCATTGCACCGACCACGGCTTGGTGAAGATCTTGGGATCGTCGACGGTGAACTCGTAGGAGATCGTGTCGGCGTCGACGCGCCGCAGCCGTTCGATGGTGTGGAACGCGTCGCTGTGCATCCGGTATTCCTTGGGGTTCTGGTAGTAGTAGTCGTCCAGCGACCACCGTTTGTAGTTCCTCGCATCGATCACGAGCGTGTCGCCTTCCCAGCGGCCGATCGGCTCGCCGTAGAACGTCGGCTCGATGTCGGTCTTGTGAGGCCGCCCGTCGAGCGGAATGATGCGCGTCACGTTCATGAACTCGGTCGACATCACCAGGTGCTGCGGCGTCTGAATGAACTGGACCGGGTACGGGCCGAGAAACGCCGATGGAAAACCCGACGGCATGCAGAACGCGCGCGGCTCGTCGTGACGCGGGTCGCCGGTGCGCGGCTCGAAGAAAAGGGCCTCGCCACCGGGAACGAACGGCGCCATCTTGTTCTTGTCGAACACGGTCGCAGCTCCGCGCGCGCCGGGCTCTTTCGGGTTGTCCCACATCCCGCTGAAGTCCGGCTTGCCGTCGGGAGTTCTGGGAATCTGACCAGTGGCCGCCGCCTTCTGCGTACTCGCTGACTGCGCGCTGGTGAGCGGTGTCACCACCACGGACGCGACCGCGAGCATCGCCAGGCAGGCCGCGACGAACGCGACGCGAGCGCGGACGTCGATGCGGGGTTGGATGTAACGCACGGCGTCCTCCTTTAGCGCGGAGCGCGATCCTCGTTTGACGCGGTAAAGACGCTTCGTCCGTCAGGGAACGTCACGCGCCCGCCCGACGCGTTGTTCGATCCGTCGCGGGCGCGAAACCCTTCGACGACGACGACGTCGCCGGCCTTGAGGACGTTCTTCGAGATGCCGCGCCGCTGCAGCACGCCGGGCGGACCAGCCGAGAATGCCCAGTTCGTGACGCGCCCCTGATCGTCCTTCACGTCGACGAAGAACCAGATGTGCGGGTTGGTCCACTCGACCTTCGTCACCGTGCCGGTCACCTTGACCGGCGCCTTGTCGTCGTACTCCGCGGCGAACGAGTGATGCGCCAGGAGCGCCGGTCCCGTCGCGAGCAGCAGCGCGAGGGTCGTCGCACGCAGCAGCGATGTCATGAGCGTGTCTCCTGGCGCGCATTGTACCGATTTCCCCGAGCCGTGACGCTACCGGTTCAGCGTGAACCCGACCGTGACCGTCATCACCACCGGAATCGGCTGCCCGTTGAGCATCGGCGTCGTAAACCGCCACTGTTTGACCGCGTCCATTGCCGCTTGATCGAACAGCGGATCGGACCGGAGGACTTTGACTTCGCGAACGCTGCCGTCCTCGCTGATCACGGCCTGCAGAATGACCATCCCCGGTTTGCCGGCCGCCAACGCAATTGGCGGATAGATCGGCGCCACGTGAACGATCTTCTTTGGCGGCAGAATCAGGCCCCCGACCGGCATTGGGTCCTTCGGCCGCGGCGGAAGTGGCGGCGGCAACGGCTCTCCACCGACGACAGGTTCGCCGAACACCCCGGTCATTGGCGGCCCGGGAACGGCGAGGCTGGCTTGATCGATCGGTTCGACAGCAGGTTCGGGCTGGATGCCATCGGGCGGCTCGAGTGGAATTGGATTCTGTGTCGGAGCGGTCGCCGTTTGCGCTGGCCTCACCGGGATCGGATCGGGCAGCACAGGTCGGATGATGATGAACGACGTCGTGCGCAGTGGTTCCGGCAGGGTGTCGGTGGCGAGAGCTGGAGCGATGATCACCCACGCGATGGCGGCGGCATGGGCGAAGACGGAGAACGCGAACGTGTACTTCCGCATAGGCCTCCTTCGAAGGAAGCCTCGCCGGCGGGGCTAGAAACTAAGACACCGGAACTGCCAGAAGGTTCGGGCATCGGCGGGTCTGAAGACCCGTCTCTACAACGCCTGTTAGCGAACGTCGTAGAGGCGGGTCTTTTGGACCCGCCGGAATGAACGTTGAGAATTGCCTACTTCGCGGGGGCGGCTTCGCCGCGAAAGCGGCCGACGTATGCCGACTTCGCGACGATCTTTCCGGCCATGGCTTTCAATAGATCGTCACGGCTGGCCGTCGCGGGCAGATCGAGATTTGCGTTGAGCGCGTAGAGCTCGAAGACGTAATGGTGATACCGCGGGCCTGGAGGTGCGCCGGGCCCGAAGTACGCCGCTTGTCCGGCGATGTTGTTGCCCTGCACCGAGCCTTCAGGCAGCTTGCCTTCCGGAATGCCGCCGGCCGACGCCGGAATGTTCCACGCGATCCAGTGCAGCACGTCGCCGGTGCCATTCATCAACGCCACGTCGATATCGTGAAAGATCATCGCGTAGCTCACAGTGCCCTCCGGCGCACCGCTGAACTTGAAGCCGGGCTGCACACCACCGCGACCGGTGTACTTCGCGGGAACGATGCCGCCATCGGGGAACGCGTCGGTCTGCATCAGCAGCGGTGGCAGGTTGAATCCACGTCCGCCGCCGCGACCTGCGCCGCCGCCGCGCTGCTCCTGCTGCTGCGCTGACATGCTGGCGCCGAGCGTCGTGCACACGACGAGCGCCACGATCGACAAGAACCATCTGCTACGCATCCATCGCTCCTTGAGTGAAAGTGGAAGAAGCCTCGAGCGCACTTTATCTCACTTATGAATTCATGTACTTCTCTTCTTCCACTTGTCCACTTCTTCCAGTTTTCCGCGTGCGCGCGCTGTCGACTTTCCGGCCTTGACAGCGCGCGCCGACGGGCGTATTCGTACGGATAGCCACATCACTCGTGACGTGGAGGTTCGCATGGAGGAACCGCCGGGCTGATGGGGCGCGTCGCTGGGTCGATCGCTGATCACGGTCTCCCACGGCGCGCGCACTGACGATTCACAATAGAAGATTCGTACGTCAGTTATTCTGGCTCCTGCCAGAATGCGTGTTCGACACGCAAACGCCCGACGCGAGGCATCCGCCTCAGGTCGGGCGTTTCTCTTTGGAGCTCGTGCGCAGGCGCTAGTTCGCTGGCGCCGTCATCAGCTTTCCGGTCTTCTCGTTACACCCTCCTGATGGCATGGTCATGCCGCACGACACGATCGGGCCGCCCACCGCGCCCATCGGCCGGCCGTCGCGCAACGGATGCAGCGTCACGGTCATGATCGTGCCGGGCGGAAACGACTCGACAGTGACGCCGCTTCGTGCCATCGCGGCGGCCGAGCCGGTTTCCATCCCCCACACGAGCGGCTTGCCCTTCTCCATGACCGGGGAGCCGTCGGCGTTGAGCACTTCGAAGATCAGCTGCGCATGATTGCTGCCGGGTATGAATCGCGTCAGCTTGCCCGTCATGACCTTGGTGACGCCCATGTTGTACATCGCGAAGGAATGATGCGCGGACGCCGCCGGCGCCAGTGTCGACACCCACACGGCGATCGCAATCGCTATTCCTCCAGTTCGTATCGTCCTCATGTTGCGTGGCTCCTTGCGCGTTACGGCTTCTTCCAGCCCTTCTCGAAATGTTTCTCCCAGTTCTGCGCCCACGGCCGGCCGAAGTAATCGATGTAGCCTTCGTCGACGAACGTCGTCTGGGTGGGCCGGCCGTCAGGGCCGTTGACGATCGTGCTCTGCACGCGGCACTCGACGAAAGAGAACCGCTGCTGCGGATCGTTGGGCGCCGCGGTGCGCTCCCATGGGGTCACCGTGTGGAGCGGGCGAGTGAATGCTTCCGGATCGTAGAAGGTCGAATCGACCGTGAGCATCTTGCCGTCGGCGCTCGGCGTGAACATTTCGATCACTTCCAGCTTGTTGCTGTACTCGAACATCGAGTGCGAGAGCGTCCACCCCTGCACGTTCGCGGTCCACGCCACGAGCGTCGTGCCGTTCCAGAATCCGACCGTCTCACCGTACCACTGCGGCACCTTCTGCACGTGTGCGCGTCCGACGAGCACCCGCCGTAGCAGGTTGTCGGCGATGCCGGTCAGGAACTGCACCTGGTTGGTCGTCATCATGAGCTCGATGGGACCTCCGTGGGCGGCTTCCGACCACCATCGCATCAGCCCTTCCGGATAGCAGAACGACGCCATCCACTGCGGCGAGTTGCTCACCGCCTCGTGGTAGTTCATCTGCGTCATGCGCGTCTGGTACTCCGGCGTCAGCAGCGACAGCATCGTCGCGGCCTGGAGATTGCGCCCGAAGATCCACTGATCGTCACGCCCGCGCCGCTGATACCAGCCGTCCCACTCGGGTAGCGTCTGCCGAGTGTGAACAGTCGGACCGCCGGCCTTCTTGGCCTCCGCCATCAGCGCCTGGTAGTGCTCGCCCGCGGTCTTGTATGGATACGGGCTGACGATCTTCTCGATCGGGTAATCGAGATTGCAGTCGCCCCAGTGCGCCACGCGGTTGTCGCGCGCCCACATGTCGGTGAGCTGCCGCGGCGTGTTGCAGCGCGAGTAGCGCTTGTCGGTCCACGAGGCGCGATCCAGGTAGAAGTTCTTCGTCGTGAAGAGGTCGACCTTCAGTGGCGTGACGCCCGATGGGGGAGTCGTCGACGTCGGCGTCGCCGTTCCACGGCCGCGTCCGCCGAAGCCGCCGCCACCACCACCCTGTTGGGCCACAGCGTGATCGCCGAGTGCGATACCGATCGCTACCGCGACAAGCAGCGCCGCCGCGGATGCTGTCATCCGTCCCATAGCCATGAATACGTGCTCCTGTATTAGCCGCGCGACATCGCGTCGCGCCGCAAACACTAACATGACAGTGTAGGCCGGGTCTTGCTCTGTGGACAGTGTAGGCCGGGCCTGTTCTTGAGGCCCGGCGTGCAGAGCTCGCCACACCCCCGATGCTACGATCGCACCCCGTGGCTGGTTACTCGGGTACTCCTCTCGCAAAGAAGCTCGGACTCAAAGACGGTCTCACCGTGCTGCTGATGGGCGCGCCCGACGGTTATCGCAAGCAGCTCGATGCGCCATCGTCCGTGCGTTTCACTCCGACGCTCTCGAAGGCCGTCAACCTCGTGCAGATCTTCGCCACGAAGCGCGCGCAGCTGGCGCACGCGCTCGCCCGCTACCGGCATGCGCTCGCATCGGATGCGGTGGTCTGGGTGTCATGGCCGAAGAAGTCGTCGAAGGTCCCGACAGACATCACCGAAGACACCGTGCGCGAGGTGGCGCTTCCGCTCGGCTTCGTCGACGTCAAGGTGTGCGCCGTCGATGAGGTTTGGAGTGGACTGAAGCTGGTGGTCCGGAAAGAGCTTCGATAACGTCCTTCAACTCGCCGCGCGGCGCATCGCGGCTTCGACGCCGTCTCTCGTCATCGCGTGGTAGCCGCCGCGCGCTTTTTCGTAGATCGCCGTGGCGAGCGGTCGTCCTTCCGGAGTGGACGCGAGGTCCCGGTACAGCGGCACAACCAGCTTCCGGCGTCCGATGCGAATCATGTAGCGCTCCATCGCCGGATACGCCGCGGTATAGCGATTCGCAATCGCAAGACGGTACCACGCATGCGCGATCTCGGCGTTCTGCGATTCGGTCAGCTTGAACTGGCGATCGAGCGCCGTCAGGCGGGCGGCGTCCATCTTCCGCGGCATCGTGTCGATGAAATGCAGCCACTCCTGCGTCGACCAGGTCGCGGCGGTTTTTGCCAGCGGGCCGATCGGCTGACCCCCGAGCCACGCGTCGCGCGCCTGCTCGACCTTGGCGAAGGCATCGGACGAGGGCAGCACGGCAAATGCGGGCACGCCTTCCGTGTGCAGCCATTCCTCGAGCTGCGCATCGGTGACCGCGCCGGGCTTCGTCGACAGCAGGTGCGTCTTCAAGAACGACAGGAACTCCTGCGTCGTTGCGCTCTTGAACGCGTGCTCGTCGAACCAGCGACGGAGGAATGTGTCGAACGCGTCGCGTCCGAACTTCGACTCGAGGAACACCAGGAACAGCGCACCCTGTTCGTAGGGCACTCGCGACAAGGCATCGTCCGGATCGCGACCGGCGATGTCGGGCTGCAGCGTCTTGTCCCCGGGTTGCTCGGCGACCGCGCGATCTTCCGCGAGATCGCGCACGCCGATGGCCGCCTCCATCCGCGAGAACGACGCGCCGTAGAGCACTTCGACGATGCGCCGCTCGAGATAGGTGGTGAAGCCCTCGTTCAACCAGAAGTCTTTCCAGGTTGCGTTGGTGACCAGGTTCCCGGACCACGAGTGCGCCAGTTCATGCGCAACGAGTGACACGAGCGACTTGTCGCCGACGATCACCGTCGGCGTGGCAAAGGTGAGCCGTGGGTTCTCCATGCCGCCGAAGGGGAACGACGGCGGCAGGACGAGGAGATCGTA
>DASRJR010000338.1:0-14635 GCA_035649395.1 Vicinamibacterales bacterium | reverse complement strand
TCGTCGCTCGCGCCCGCGAGATCCTGAGCGGCCTCGAGCGCGACGAGTTGACCAGGAGCGGGCGCCCGACGCTCTCGATCGCCGGCGACAGCGGCAGCAGTCAGCTCGGCCTGTTTGCCGTAGCCGACCGCGACGCGCCGACGCGCAGCGACGTCCTGGGTGATCGGCTCACCGCCATCGACATCGACGACACGACACCGCGCCAGGCGCTGGAGCTGCTGGCCGAATTGAAGAAGCTGGCAGAAGAGCTGTAGCGTGTAATTCGAAATGCAAAATTCAACATGCAAAAGGGCCGCTGCCATGGCGAGGCTTTTGTTTGCATTTTGCATTTTGCATTTTGCCTTACTTGGAATCGGCTGCTCTCGCCCTCAAGCAGCCGATCCGAACATCATCACCATCGCCGTCCGCTCCGGACCCACGACACTCGATCCCGTCCAAGCCGCCGACGAGATCTCGCAGCGGATCGGTCAGCTGATCTTCCGGCCGTTATTGGACTGGGGCGATGACCTGCGCGTCCACCCGGCGCTCGCCGAGCGATTCGAGAACCCCGATCCACGCACCTACGTCTTCCATCTCCACCGCGGCGTGAAGTTCCATGACGGTCACGAGCTGACGTCGAAGGACGTCGTCTACACGTTCGCGCAGTTCCTCGACCCGAACTTCATCTCACCGATGAAGGGAGCGTATCGCCAGCTCGCCGCGGTGACGGCGATCGACGACTACACCGTGAGGTTCACGCTCAAGGAGCCGTTTGCGGCGTTTCCGATTCAGCTGGTGCAGCCGCCTGTCGTACCGGCGGGATCGGCCGGCGCCATGCGGACGCACCCGGTGGGGACGGGCCCGTATCGGCTGGTGCGGCACGATTCCGACGACCAGGTCGTGCTCGCCGCGTTCGACGACTACTTCGAGGGGCGGCCTCGCAATGCCGGGCTCGTCGTGAAAGTCGTTCCCGACGACACGATGCGCGGCGTCGAACTGCGGAAGGGCTCGACGGACATGGTCATCAACGACCTGCCGCCAGACATCGTCCATCAACTGCAGCAGAGCGACCAGTTCGTGGTCGATCGCGCGGCCGGCCTCGATTTCTCGTATCTCGGCTTCAACATGCGCGATCCGGTGGTCGGCGACACGCGTGTGCGCCACGCGATCGCGTACGCGATCGATCGCGACGCCATCGTCCACTATCTTCGACGCGATCTCGCCCGTCCCGCGGCCGGCATGGTGCCCGAGCAGGCGTGGGCCTTCGAGCCGGAGGTTCGCATCTTCAACCGCGACCCGGAGCGCGCGAAAGGGCTGCTCGACGAGGCCGGCTACCGCGACCCCGACGGCGACGGTCCGCTGCCGCGGCTTCGCCTCGTGCTCAAGACGTCGACCAACGAGGAGACACGTCTCCAGTCAACCGTCATCCAGGAGCATCTTCGCCAGGTCGGTATCGACCTGGAGATTCGATCGTACGAGTTCGCCACCTACTTCGCCGACATCGTCCGAGGCAACTTTCAGATCTTCACGTTGATTTGGACCGGGGGCGCGCTGGTCGATCCCGACATCCTCCGCCGCGTGTTTCACTCGCAGCAGATTCCGCCGGCTGGGTATAACCGCGGCTACTACCGGAACGCGGATCTCGATCGGGTGATCGATCTCGCCACAGCCGCGATCGACGAAGACGAGCGCAGGCGCTTCTATCGAGAGGCGCAGAAGATCATCGCTGAGGATGCCCCGTATATCCCGTTGTGGCATCGCACGAACGTCATCGTCGCGCAGCGAAGTCTCGAAGGCCTGCACGTGGGCCCGATGGGCAACTTCACTGAACTCAGAAACGTGCGCCGTCGGTAGGTCGACTGCCGATGCGTAGTGCCCGGCTTTAGCCGGACCGCTGAATCAGCTCTTGAGGTTTTCCAGCTCGGTTCGCGCTTCAGGCGTATACGGCGAATCGGGATGTTGATCGACGAGCTGCGTGTACGTCTTCTTGGCTTCCTCGGTGTTGCCCTTCTGCGCGTACGCTCGACCCAACTCCATCAGGATCGCGTCGACGGGCAGATCCGACGTGTTCGCGGCAGTCATGTCCTTCCACGCCGCGATGGCGGCATCCAATTGGCCCGCGCGCGCCTGCGTGTCGGCTTTTCCGAGCCGCGCCATGCGACCGTAGAGGGTGTTCGTTCCCGCTCGGCGGACGACCTCGTCGTAGGCCTGAATGGCGTCCTGGTGCTTGCTGAGCGCCGCCAACGCGCCGGCAAGATGGTATCGAGCCGTAATCCCCGCGGTCGTGTCGGGATACGCGTCGGCTGCCGCCTTGAGCTTCGGCACAGCCGCAGTGAGTTTGGCTTCTTCGGTCGCGAAGGTGCCGGTCGCTCCAAGTGAGGCGGCCGCCGGCAGATCTCCGGCCTCGCCCACGCCAGCCGGAACGACGCGCGCATTCAGCGCGACCATCGCCTCGGCGAGCAGCTCCTGCCCCTTCGATTGGCTCTGCTGGCGGTACAACACCACGCCCGCAACAACGAGCGCGATGACGATGAGCCCGACGACCACGCCCGTGATCTGCCGCTGCCGCGTCTCGATAAACGCGCGCGTCGCCTCGATCGTGTGGACGAGCTCGTTCTCCTTCAGATGATGGCGTTCTGTCCGTCTCATAAGGCGCTAACACCACGAAGACTGTCTTGGCGTCCCCGGGCAGACTTGAACTGCCGGCCTACCGCTTAGGAGGCGGTCGCTCTATCCACTGAGCTACGGGGACGAGTGTTCTTGCAACTGTCTAGTTTACTGTGACTTGACTCTCTCCTGCTGGCGTCTCGTTGCGAAGAGGCGGTTGCTCTGTTTCCGTGTCGCTCGCAACCGGTTTGCAACGGGAGGCGTCAAGTCGTCGCATCGCGTCCCGTAATCCTACCTTGTTCGCGTTGAGGTAAGTCGACGTCTGCGCGATGTTCGAGTGGCCGAGCATCATCGAGACGTTGTGCGGCGCCCAGCCGGCCTCTACGAGCCTGCTGCCAGCTTCGTGGCGCAAGTCACGGAACGTCAGGTTCACCGCCGCGGGGCCGCACGTGAGCCCGGCGATAGTGCGTTGGTCTTCGTGTACGTGGGCTTGTGGCCGTGCGCCTTACGGATACTTCGCGGCGCAGCCCGTCTGGCGTTATGCTGCGAGCCTCGCAGGGTCGGCCGCGATATGCCGGTCGGCCTACTAATAGTTAGGCGGATCTTTGACGATTCGGAAAATGATCATCGCTGCGGCGGCTATTCTCGGCGCGATGCTCGGAGGCGCAAGCCCTCAGGCGGAAGTACCGCCGAAAGCGCTCGCGCAGCAGACGTCATCGTCAGCCTGCATAAAGGGTCAGCCACATCAGAAGCGCCGGCTCGCTGACAAAGGGTGGCGGATCACAATCTACCTCGATCCATGCGTCCCCGAGCTCGACGCCCGCCGCATTCTTACTGCGATCAGGGACGGTCGCCTAGTGGACAAGCAGCTTGAAAGCAGAGCCAGGACGAATGGGGGGCGTCAAGACATTCCGAAGATCGGAATCCAACAGGTGTTATGGATTGCCTTCACCGAAGAACGCGTATCGGAGGTTGCGCCGGACGCGCCGTACTCAGTGATGATAAGGACCACCGCACAATCGGCTCCCCCGGCGGGGTTGTACCTGCTCGTGTCGGTGCACGCGAATGAGGTTGAAGTTCATTATGTGGGCGGGTGGTTGGAGTAGTGACCGCCTAACATGCCGCTGCAGCCGACGACCGGCGCGGCGAGATCGAGCTTGCAGCTACTGAAAGGTCCTGACTGCTCCAAACAGAAACGCCCGCCAATCCACACGAGGGATCAGCGGGCGACAAGTGCTCCGCGCTCAGGAGGCGGTCGCTCTATCCACTGAGCTACGGGGACAAGAGTTCCTGCAATGTTTACTGTGACTTGAGTCTCTCGTGGCTAAAGATTCGGAACCACGACTCGCAGTGGGAGAATCGGCCCGAGCCCTAACGACCGGTCGAACCCGCTCGTTTTTGTCGTCAGAATCTCAGTCGCAAGCCGATTCCCGTACTCAGACCACCGGCCTCGACCGCGACCTCTCGGTCATCATCGATGGGTAAATCGAGCGTCGCGCGCGACATCATTACTTTGGCACCGATGCCCACTTGCCGAGTGAAGAAGAAAGCCGCTTCACCACCAATGTTGAAGCCGATGCGGGTCTTCGTTGCCACCAATGTATCTGACGTAGCGAACTGAGCCTCATCGTAAGGGTACGATTGTGTATACGCGAAGTCAGAAACGATTCCCTGACTGACCCGGAACAGCGACGGACCTCCGACGACTGCTATCTGTACCCGTGGATGCATAGGCCACACCGCTCTCAACTCCGCGTGAAGCGCGAGCTCTTCGCGCTTCAGCCCGTTGATGTCGGCGCTGATGTTCCTCGGCCTTGCGAAGAAGAACGGATGCGGAATTGCCCCACTGAACGCCGCGGGCGTCGACGCAGTCGAGCGCTCCACCGACGCGCCGATTCCGAACGTTGGCGACAGCATCGCGCCGCCACCTGCGGAGAAGCCTTTGACCGACTTGACGGCATAGGCTGTCTCAGTTTGGCCTTGCTCGGCACTCTCGTCAAACACGACCGTCTCTCGAAAGTCATTCGCGGTCACGCTGATGACACGATTGATCGAGAGGAGCCCCTGGATAGGCGTGCGCCTGCGTGCTCGGGCTTGTACGTCGCTACCGCGAGCTGCGGGCGTTGAATCCGTGCGTGCGGTTCCCGCCTCCACTCGGACCGGTGGATCACCCCGGAGCGTTCTCGCGGGAATGCGTGTGATGTCACCGGCGATTCGAACCTGAGATCGCGCGATGATGCCACGCTCGCCATATCCGCCTAGCGATGCGGGGATGATCACCTCGTAATATCGGCTCGATCGCGCTGTGACCTCCAATGCAGTTCCCAGCCGGGCGGTTGCAGCGGGCACAGTTACATCCGCGCGCCAGATCACCGCACCATCAACAACGACGGTTCCTATCGTGGACGTTTGGGCGAACACATTCAGAGCTGTCGACAGTGTTGCGACGACCGTGAAGCAGGCAGCGGCGAAAGTTCTCGACATCATCAGAACACCCCTACGGCGGTCCATGCCTCGTTGACGGCGCGCTCGGCTGCACTGCCGGCACCGTAGAGATCACGAGCTGCCTGAATGGTTGCCGCGCGTGCTGTCGAGAACCGTGCGTTCGCCGGGAGCATTGACGTGAACGCGCGGTAGAACACCTTTTCGATCTGTTCGCGATTGGCTCCCCCCACACCTGTGACGTTCAGGCCGGACGTGGGGTTTCGCCCTCCTTCAATCGCGAGATAGAAGGCGTGGTTCGGGATACCCGAGTTGATGTGAACACCGCCGTTGTCGAACGACGTTCGCACGAATCGACTGTAGTGATCCGGCTGATTAAAGAGGGCCGGGTTTGAAAGAGATCGGATGCCCCCTGGACGAATAACGTCCTCGCCTATCAGGTAATCCGCCTGGCCCCGCGCTGTGCCCGCTTGCTGAAAGTAGAACTCGACGCTCGTGCCGAGCATGTCCGAAAAGGCTTCGTTGAGAGCGCCCGGTTCGTCGCGATATTCGAGTTGTGACGTGTAGTCCGTCACGCCATGCGTAAGTTCGTGAGCGACGACGTCGAGAGCGCCGGACAGCGGGTCATAAATCTGTCCGTCGACCGTGAACGGAAGCCCATCGCCATAGATCATCAGCCCATCACCGTAGTAGCCCGCGTTTATCAGGAAATCGACGACGACATCCCCATATACAAAAAAATCGCTGAGGGTGGCGGGGTGAACGATATTGATGATCGGAAGATTCTGATTATCGAGGCCAAGCCTCCCGAATCGCTTGAACAGATAGTCGTATGTCCAGCCGGCGTGGACGTGAGCGTCGACCACGGCCGGGTCGGTCCAACGATTGTCGCCGTCGGAGGCGTAGTCGGACGCAAAAAGCGGTCGGAGCCCGTTCAAGTAACGTGCGACCGACAGAATGTCTCCACGCATGTTGAACGTGTCGAGCACGGGCGGCCGCAGTGCATCCGCCGCGACATACGTGCCGCCCTGCAGCGTTGTACTGATCTTCTTTTCGCCACCGAACACGCCAGCGCCTGTGCCCACACTTTGGCGTTTGACATCGTCCCGCTTCTCGACGATGGAGCCGGAGACTGCATCGATGAAGTATTGGAATATCTTCAAATCGGGCAAGGCCGCCCGCACGACATAAGCGAGGCGAGGGCCTCTCTCTGTTACAAGTACGTATAGCGGAGCACGTACCGAGCCCAATTCGACTCCCGCGTCAGTCGCGGCAATGCGGCGAGCTTCCTCCGGGGAAATCTTCGGCTCGGTCCGCACACCCTCGAGCCCCTCATAGAGTTCGCCAAAAATTGAGACCGCGACGTCGGATTCGTCACTTTGCCGCGTCAACGTGCTGGCCCACACTGGCACGCCCTTGACCGTCTGCTGAAATCGTTCATGGTGGCGGCCTGGCGCAAGGACATCTCCAAACGTCGCTTGCCGCACCAACACTCCAGACCTCGCCAATGCCGTCACGGTGCGATCGCTGTCGCGGAGCGAGGGTGATCCCGTCGCCGACGTCGTGCTAAGCGATCGAATTTGCGGGACGTCCTGCGCGAAGGACGCGACTTGCACGAGAGTCGCACCGAGCGCCGCAGCGAACGCGACCAGCAACTTCCTCATTCCGGCGACTCCAAGTGAGACCTCAACTCTTGCGTTGGATCGCCACGCTTACGGGCAAACCCCGTGCTCAGCTAGTGACAAAGCTGAAATCGCACGATTTCGCGTCAATCAGGAAGGAAAGGGTTGCGACACGAACAAATGTCGGAATGCTCGGTCACATTTTTCTCAGTAATCTGAGCGTTGTTTCCCGAGACTGCACTGTGACCGAACCTCATCCACGGTCGTCATTTATGACGTGGCTGACGTGGCAAACGAGGTGTGCCCGCACTGTTCGAAACCGGCCCGCTTTCTTCCGCAAGTCAGCAACAGCGTTGGCCTGGACTACTACACCTGCGACGGCTGCGGGAAGTTCTGGTGCATCGAACCACCCCAACCCACCCGCGCTGTACCCCACGCCACAATCGCACTGCCTGGCCTGAGAAGTTTCCTGGCTGCCATCTTCCGCAAGCGGCGATCCTGATCGCAGGAAGTGGGGGCGTTTACACGTCTTAGTACTGCAGCACTGAGAAGACGTTCTCGCCGGCCAGCTTCGCCCTGCCCTTCAAGAAACCGAGCTCGATGAGAAACGCGAGCCCATGCAGCTCTCCTCCGAGCTTCTTGACCAGCTGCGCCGCCGCCGCGGCCGTGCCTCCCGTCGCCAGGACGTCATCGACGATCAGGATCCGCTGCCCGTGCCTGGCGGCATCGTCGTGGACTTCCAGTGAGTCGGTGCCGTATTCGAGCTCGTAGCTCTCCTTGTATGTCGTCGACGGGAGCTTCCCCGGCTTGCGGATCGGAATGAAGCCGGCGCCCAGCCGATGCGCGACCGCGGCACCGAGGATGAAGCCGCGGCTCTCGATACCGACGACCGCGTCGATGCCGTCGTGTTCGAACCGCGTCGACATCATCTCGATCGTCGTCTTGAATCCTTCACGATCGCGCAGCAGCGTGGTGATGTCATAGAAGAGAATGCCCGCCTTCGGAAAATCCGGAACGTGTCTGATGTGCTGTTTCAAATCCATGCGGTCTCTCGAATCGCGGCTCACGTGATCTCGAACGTCCCGTGACGCGTGCTGGGTTCTTCCTCGTCCACGAACACCGAGTCGACCCGCGCCCCTCGCGGGCCCGAATGAAGCGCACGCTCGACGCGGGTGACCGCCTCGAGCTCCCCTTCCACACGCGCCTCGACCCGGCCGTCGGGCAGGTTCCGCACCCACCCGCTGACGCCTTCCCGGAGGGCGACGTCTCGCGCGAAAAAGCGGAAGCCGACACCCTGCACGCGACCACGAATCAAGTAGCGACGAGCCACGCGCATCGGAACCACCGATTATACCGGGCCGGCCGACCAACATCGGCTTATCCGAAGGGGCGAGGCGGCGATCGTGGATAATTTGCGTGTCGAACCCGACCACGCGCACCCGATGACGACTCCGCAGCTCCACCCCGACGCCGACGTGACGCGCACGGCGCGAGTCGTGCTGACGTTCGAGGTCGGCGAACTCCTCTGCGATCGGTTTCGAGTCACGCGCTTCATCGCTCGTGGCGGCATGGGCGAGCTCTACGAAGCCGAGGACCTCGAACTTGGCGAGCGCGTGGCGCTCAAGACCATTCGCCCCGAGATCGCGCTCGACGACCGCGCGCATCAGCGTTTCCTCCGCGAAGTCCAGCTGGCGCGCAAGATCACCCATTCGAACATCTGCCGCATCTTCGACTTGTTCCATCACCAACGCGCCGACGATGGCTCGGAGCGGCCGACCTCGGCCACGTTCGTCACTATGGAGCTGCTCGACGGCGAAACGCTGCGCGACCGGCTGCGACGCGTGGGCCGCATGACGCCCGAGGAAGCGCGGCCGCTGATCACGCAGATGGCCGACGCGCTCGGCGCGGCGCACGCCGCCGGTGTCGTCCATCGCGACTTCAAGAGCTCGAACGTGATGCTGCTCGGCGGCGGCCCCGACAGCAGCGGCGGTGTGCCGTCGCGCGCCGTTGTCACCGACTTCGGTCTGGCGTATCGCCTCGACGACTCGGCTTCGTCGGGCTCGTCGATCACGCGGGTGGGCGATCTGGTCGGGACGCCGGAGTACATGGCGCCCGAACAAATCGAGGGCCACGCGGTCACGCCGGCAACCGACGTCTACGCGCTCGGCCTCGTCGTCTACGAGATGCTGACCGGCGAGCGGCCGTTCACCGGCACGACACCGATGGCCGCCGCCATCACTCGACTGTCCACTCCGCCAAAGCCGCCGCGCGCGATCGAGCGGTCGATTCCGGTCGAATGGGATCGCCTCATCATGCGCTGTCTGGCGAAGGACCCCGCCGAGCGCTTTGCAACGGCCGAAGCCGTGGCCCACGCGCTGAATGCCCCGGTGCCGTCTGGCTTACTGCGGCCGTCCGGTCGATTCATCGCTGTGGCCGCAGCAGCGTTGATCGTTGCAGGTGGCGGGTGGATCGCGTGGCGTTCGGCGGCGATGACGCGGAACGCCCCCACCGCGCCAACCTCGCCTACAGTCGATCGGACTCGGCCCGCGATTGCCGTGTTTGGCTTCAGAAACCTTGCTGCGCGTCCCGACGCCGAATGGCTCTCGACGGCTCTGGCCGAGATGCTGACGACAGAGCTGGCAGCCGGCGAACGGCTTCGCACCATTCCCGGTGAAACCGTGACGCGCGTGAAGACCGAGTTGGCATTGGCCGACGCCGACGCGTACGCGCCGGAAACGCTGTCGCGCATCCGACGCAACCTCGGCACCGATCTCGTCGTCGTCGGATCGTACGTCACCGTCGGCGCCGGAGACGATGCGACGCTGCGCGTGGACATCCGCCTGCAGGACTCACGTGAAGGAGCCACGATGGCGGTCGTCAGCGAAACCGGACCGTCGAGCGCACTGCTGGACGTCGTCTCCCGTGCGGGCGGACGGCTTCGCGAGCGTCTCGGCATCGATGTCGTGCCGGCCGCGCTCGCGTCCGCTCGCGCCTCTCAGCCGGGGTCCCCGGACACGCTGCGTCTCTACGCCGAGGGGCTGCAGCATCTGCGAACGTTCGATGCGCTTGGCGCGCGAACACTGCTGGAGCGTGCCGTCATGGCCGACCCGGCGTTTCCGCTCGCGCATGCGGCGCTGGCAACTGCGTGGTCGTCACTCGGCTACGACGAGCGGGCCCGGGCCGCCGCCGCACAGGCGTTCGAGCGTGCAGATGGTCTCCCGCGAGCCGAACGGCTGCAGGTCGAGGGCACCCTGCGCGAGATGTCGAACCAGTGGAAGGACGCAATTGCGATCTGGCAGACGCTGGCGACGTTCTATCCCGACGACATCGAGCATGCGCTGCGCCTGGCCAACGCCCAGATCTCGGCGGGGTCGGCCAAGGACGGACTCGCCACGATCGAGGATTTCCGGCGACGATTTCCCGGCGCTCGCGACCCGCGGCTGAACCTGGCCGAGTCGACGGCTGCTGAAACGCTCTCGGACTACAAGCGCGCGCAGTCGGCTGCGACGACCGCTGGCCGCGAGGCCGAATCACAGGGTGCGCGCCTGCTCGTCGCCAGTGCGCGCCTGAAGGCTGGCACGGCCGCACTGCGTCTCGGCCAAAAGGAGGACTCCGTCCGGCTGTTCGAGGAGGCGCGTACGATCTTCGCCGATGCTGGCGATCGTGCTGGTGTCGCGCGCACGCTGAACAACCTGGCGAGCGCTGTCTCGGATGGCGACACCACGCGCGCGGTCGCGCTCTATGAAGAAGGACTCGGCATCGCGCGGAACATCGGCGAGCAGGATTTGATCGCACGCTTCCTCAACAACCTGGCGATCCAACGGCGACGGGCCGGCGACCTGCGCGGGTCGCTTGCGATGAATCAGGAATCGCTGGCCATCCGGCGAGACATCGGCGACCGGGTGAACACCGCGGTTTCGCTGAACAACATCGGCAACGTCCTGCTCGATCTGGGCGATCTTCAAAGCGCATCCGAGCATTACCAGCAGGCCGCGGCGATCAGCCAGGAGATCGGCGATCGCAGCAGCACGGCGCGTGCGCTGCACAACGCGGCCGAGTCGCTGCGCCTGCAGGGGTCACTCGCTCGCGCGCGCGCGACCAGCGAGGAAGCGCTGACGCTGCGCCGCAGCATCGATGACCCCGCCAGCGTCGCGACGTCGCTGTTTGGCGTCGGCGTCATCGCGGCCGCGCAAGGCGATTTCTCGACCGCGAAGCGTTCGTTGAACGACGCGCTGGCGATGGATCGGAAGCTCGATCGTCGTCGGCCGGTGGCGTACTCGTTGCACGAACTCGCCGAGATCGCGCACGTCGAAGGTGATCTTGCCGGCGCGCGGCGGCTGCACCAGGAGGCGCTCGCGGTGCGGACGACGTTGGGCGAGAAAGGCACAGCGGCCGAGAGCCGTGCCGCCCTGGCCGTGATCGCGCTCGAGGAGGGGCGTGCGGCGGACGCCGAGAGCCTCGCCCGCGAAGCGATCGCCACGTTCGCCGCTCAGGCCGCGCCCGACAACGAGGCGACGGCGCGGGCGACGTTGGCGTTGGCGTTACTGGCCCAAAAGCGACTAGCGCCAGCACGGCGCGAGATCGAGCGCGCGCAGACACTCGTGCGCAACCCGCAGCACGTGCTGGCTCGCTTTCCTGTCGCGATTGCCGCGGCGCGTGTGCAGGGAACGACCGACATCCCCGCCGCCCTGACTCAACTCGACGCCCTTCGTGCCGATGCGGCGGCCCGCGGCATCCCGCGCTACGAACTCGACGCGCGCCACGCCGCGGCCGAAGTCGAAGCCCGTCGATCGCTGTCGGCCGGAGCCAGCCTCAGCACCGCGCTGCGAAAGGATGCGGCTGCTCGCGGGTTCGGACTGTACGCACGTTGATACGTGCGAGTTCCGGAGTTCCGGAGTTCCCGGAGTTCCCGAAGTTCCTACCGCTGGAGGCGTGAACGCGGGAACTTTAGGAACTGTGGAACTCTGGAACCCACCGCGCACTCGCTTCGCTGTCGAATCCCCGCAGCAACGGCCGCCCACCAGGAGTTCCCGGCCATGGGATCGACAGCAGCATGATGACCAGCGCGAGCGCATAGAAGATCAGCGCACTCTTGTGGCGCTGAGCGGCGTCTTTTGCCTTCTTCACTCGCACGGTTCCGACGTGTACGAGCCCGACGGCGATCGCCATCGCGGCGATGTGCTCCACCGCGTAGAACCGCAGCGGCGGGTTGCGCATCGCCGCGCCGAAATCGCCAAACGCCTCTCGTGTGAACGGGCTCAGAAAGATGTAAAGCACCAGACCGAGCAGCATCTGCAAGTCCAGCATTCGGGTGAACCACTGACCCGCCGCCTGATCGGCTGAGGCCCAGCCGCGTCGTCCGGTGACCCCAAGGACGGCGCGAACGATGGCGAGAATCGCGAGCAGGAGAACGACCCACCGAAGCAGGTTGTGAATAATCAGGAATGCGGAATACATAGCCGCATTCTAGTTGGCCTCAGGGCTCAGGCCCCAGGCCTCAGACCGGATTGTGTCGAGCCGTGTGCCCTGAGCCTGAGGCCTGGGCCCTGAGGCCTCTAGCGCAGATTGCCGTGGTTGCTGATGACGTGCGCCCAGGGGCCGACGGCGAAGACCAGGTAGAAGAGCGTAAGCGCGGCGACCGTGCGATGTCTCGCTTTCAGATACAGCACCGATCCACACGCGACCGCGAACAGCTTCACGACGGTGAACGCCAGCGCCGGACCGAGGATCATCGTGTACCACTCGACCAGCGGGTTGCCCTCCATCCAGCCGATGTGATGGACGCCGACGTACGACATGACCCCGTCGAGCACCTGCACGAGCACGAACGACAGCCAGATCAATTCGGGCCACGGCATTCTTCGCCCAAGCGACGCCAGCAGCTGCGTGGCGCGGACGCTATCTCGCCGAAGCGACGGCAATGGGTCAGCGTGGAGCCAGGGCAACGCGCGGGGAGAGGACATGCCTGAGTTCCTGAGGCAAAGAAAACGCCAGCAAATTGGCGGGGAATTCGACGATCGAGGGTGCCAAAAGGTCGCCGTCCGGCGGACCAATGTCATCGCGTCTGAGGCCACCGCCGCGCCATCACGTTGCACAATCCTATACTGAATTGCACGAGTGGAACGCCACGAAAACTTCTGCTGAATCCCACGAGATGGCGCGGCCGCGTGGCCTGATCGTCGACTTCGGGAACGTGATCGCGTTCTTCGATCACCGCAAGGCGGCTGCCCAACTCGCGCGCTTGGCTGTCTCACCGGTCGATCCGCAGATCGTCTACGACGCCGTGTTCTCGTCTCCGCTCGAAGCCGACTACGACAGCGGCAGGATCACGACCCCGGAGTTCCTGACGCGTCTTCGCCGCGACCTGAACTTATGCGGAGAGGACATCGCGATCGCGACGGCGTGGAGCGACATCTATCAACCGAACGACGCGATCGCCGCGCTGGTGAAGGACGCCAAGCAGCATGGCCTCCGCCTCGTGCTCGGCAGCAATACGAACGAGCTGCACTACAACTGGTTCCGTCCCGCGTTCGCCGCGACGCTCGACTCGTTCGACGCGGAGGTGCTGTCGTTCAGGATCGGGTGCAGCAAGCCCGACCGGCGCTTCTTCGATGCGTGCCTGCGAGCCTGCCCCGACCTGCAAGCAACCGAGTGCCTCTATATCGACGACCGCGCCGACTTCATCGACGCCGCCGCACACCTGGGTCTTCCTGGCATCGTCTATCGTCCGGGAGCCGGAATCGAAGCGACGATCGCGCGCCGCTTTCAGACCTGAATCTTCGAGAACGCACGCGCGCCCAGCGCGAGGAACGCCGCGCCCACGCTTGCGAGCACCACGACGTTGGTCACCGGGCCGATCTGCCACAGGCCGATCAGGGCCCCGCGGAGCCCATCGATGCCGTACGCCAACGGATCGAGCCGCGTCGCGACGGTGAGCGCGGTCGGCAGGTTCGTCAACGGGAACAGTGCGCCCGAGAGGAAGAAGATCGGCATCACCAGGAAGTTCATGATCAGCTGAAAGCCCTGCATGTCTTTCAGCGCCGACCCGATCGCCGTGCCGAGGGCGGCGAACACGATGGCCGTCAACGCCATGAAGACGAGCGCCATGGGCACGCCCAGCAGGCTCTGCGGACGGAAGCCGGCAATCATGCAGACGGCGAGCACCAGCATGCCTTGAATCATCGCAATCGTCGCACCGCCAAGCGTGCGGCCGGCCATGATCTGGAGCCGCGGCACCGGCGCCACCAGCGTCTCTTTCAGGAAGCCGAATTGCCGATCCCACAGCAACCCGATGCCCGAGAAAATCGACGTGAAGAGAATGCCCATGCCGACGACGCCGGGGCCGACGAACTGGATGTAGCTGCCCTGCCCTGCGCGCTCGAACACAGGGCCGAGGCCGAAGCCGAGCACCAGCAAGTACAACAGCGGTTGCGCCAACGAGGCGATGATCTGCGGCCGGGACCGCACGTATCGTTTGACCTCACGCAGCCAGAGGATGTAGATCACGGTCACAGCTCATCTCCTCCACATCTTGACCATCTGCCGCATCTGATCGGCGGCATCCGCGCGCTCATCGCGGATGGTCGATCCGGTGAGCGCGAGAAACGCGCCCTCGAGCGAATCGGTGCCGGTCTGCGCCTTCAGTTCCTGCGCCGTCCCCTGGGCGACGATGCGTCCGTGGTCGATGATGGCGATGCGGTGCGCCACGCGCTCGGCTTCGTCCATGTAGTGCGTCGTCAGGAACACCGTGACGCCCTCGCTCTCGTTCAGTCCCTTGACGTGCGTCCACAGCTGATTGCGGCTCTGCGGGTCGAGGCCCAGCGTCGGCTCGTCGAGGAACAGGATCTTCGGCGTGTGCAACAGCCCGCGCGCGATCTCGAGCCGGCGCTTCATGCCGCCGGAGAACGTCTTGACGAACGAGTCGCGCCGATCCCAGAGCTCGAACAGCTTCAACAGCGTCTCGATGCGTTCCGAGCGGACCTTCC
>DASRJR010000337.1:0-5261 GCA_035649395.1 Vicinamibacterales bacterium | reverse complement strand
GTCGGCGCCAGCTTTGATCAGCGCGCGCACGAGCTCGACGTCGTCGTTGGCGGAGGCCCACATGATCGCGGTCGTGCCATCCGGCCCCGGCGTGTTCGGGTTGGCGCCTTTCGCGAGCAGACGCAGCACCGACGCACGATCACCACGTTCCGCGGCGTCCACGACCGTTGTCTCCGCGGCCACTGCGATCGAGGCCGCGGCTACGGACGCCGCAATGAAATTCAGAATGCAGAATGCAGAATTTAGACACTGCACTCGTGCACGGCCCCGCCTCGGTGTCTGCATTCTGCATTCTGAATTCTGCATTACTAAATCTCCGAAATGAGGCCGCCGCTGTCGCCGAGCTTCTCGACCGGGATGTTGTTGCGATCGAACAGCGTGACCAGCAGATCCGCGAACCGCGAGTCCTGCGGATACTTCAGGTGCTGCCCGCCTTTGATCTTTCCGTTGGCATGACCGAGGATGGCCGCCGGCAGCGGATCGTTGTTGTGCTTGTCGCTGTTGCTCATGTTGCTGCCGAACAGGATCGTCGAATGGTCCAGCACCGTGCCGTTGCCTTCCTTGGCCTTCGACAGTCGATCGACGAACTTGGCGAACACCTCGGTGTGATAGCGCTGGATCTGCACCAGCTTGTTCTGCTTCTCCGCCTGGTTGCCGTGGTGCGACAGCGGATGGAACGCTTCGGCGATGCCGAGATTGGTGTAGGTCCGCATGCTCGCTTCGCGGTCCATCGATAAGGTGATGACGCGGGTGATGTCGGCCTGGAACGCCAGCGCCATCAGGTCGAACATCAGCTTGAAGTGCTCGGTGATGTCGTTCGGCACGCCGACCGGCGCATCCGGGATGTCGAGCCGCGACATGTCCGCCTGCGACGCCATCTGCACGCGCCGCTCGATCTCGCGCACCGAATCGAGGTAGTCGCTCACGACGGCCCGGTCGCCGACGCCGAGGCCGGCTTGCAGGCGCTTGGCCTGGCCCTGCACGCGGTCGAGGATGCTGCCGGTTTCGTGCAGGATCGCCGCGCGTTCCTTGTCGGTGTCACCCTGGCCGAACAGCTTCTGGAACACCGCGCGCGGGTTGCCTTCCTGCGGCAGCGACTGCGTCGGCGTCCGCCAGGCGATGCGCGCGCCGCCCATCGAGGTGGTCAGCTCGAGCGACGGCAGCCGCGTGTCCTGACCGATGTGTTTGGCGGCGAACTGGTCCGCACTGATGCCGGCGTCGGGGCTGGCCACGCCGTGCTCCCACGGCTTCACGCACGTCAACCACGTCATCTCGATGTAGCCGTGCGGCTCGGGCGTCTCGGCCGGCTTGTTGCGCAGCCCCGAGACGATCGTCAGATGCGGACGATACGCCTCGAGCGGCTGGAGAATCGGCGACATCTCGTAGTTCGCGCCCGTCTGCGCCGGCGACCACTTGTCCATGATGGCGCCGTGCGGGAAGCCGATGAAGGCGAAGCGCCTGGGCGCGGCAACGGCCGTCTGCGCCCACGCGGTCGCCGCGGGATGCATCGCATCGAGCAACGGCAGCGCGATGGTCGCGCCCACACCCTTCAACATCGTGCGCCGTGAGACGTGCTTCTTGAATACGAACATTTGGGATCTCCCAAAACGTGTAATTCAAAATTCAAAATTCAAAATGCAAAACGACTTAGCTCGAGCGCTTTTGCATTTTGAATTTTGCATTTTGCATTTTGCATTACACCGTTACTTTCCCCTACTCGCCACCCGACCTTCATCGGCCGGTGGCTGCGGCACTCGCCGCATCCGGAACTGCTCGCTCTTCACGACCGCTTGCACCAGCGTCGAGAACCGGTACTCCGTGGGGGCCGCGCTTCGCACGACGCGGCGCACCGTCGGCATGTCGAAGTACTCCAGCTTGCGCCCGGTGGCGTAGGTCAGCAGCCCCTCCGCAAACGTCTGCACGAACTGTTCGGGCCGGCGCAGCAGCGCCTTGCGCAGGTCGTCCGGTCCGTTGATGGGCGTGCCGTCCGGCAGCACACCGGATGAATCGATCGCGGCACCCGCGTAGCGATCGCGATCGCGCCACATGCCGGTCGCATCGAAGTTTTCGAGCGCCAGGCCGAGCGGATCCATGACGGCGTGACACGACGAGCACGTCGGGCTGGCACGATGCTTCGCCATCATCTCGCGCACGGTCAGCGCCTTGGTCGTGCCGATGTCCTTCTCGTCCAGCGTCGGCACGTTGGGCGGCGGAGTCGCCGGCGGCACGCCTTGAATGTGCTTGAGGATGAACGCGCCGCGCAGCACCGGCGACGTCCGGTTCGGATAGGCGGCCGCCATCAGCACCGCGCCTTTGCCCAGCAGGCCCCATCGCGTCGACTGCTCAAGCTCGACGCGGCGGAAGCGATCGCCTTTCACATCCGTGATGCCGTAGTGCAGAGCGATGCGCTCGTTCACGTAGGTGTGTGTCGCCCTCAGCAAATCGACGACGCTGCGGTCCTCCCTGAAGATGCTGTCGGCGAAGAGCGTCAGTTCGGTGCGGAAGTCCTCGCGCGGATCGGAGCGGCCCGAGGCATAGGGGAACACCGCCGAGTCGGGCACGATCTCGTCGAGCCGCTTCATGTCGAGCCACTGGTGAACGAAGTTGCTCGCCAGTGTCACCGATCGCGGATCGGCGAGCATCCGTTTCACCTGCCGCTCGAGCACCTGCGACTGACTCAGTTTGCCGTCGATTGCCGTCTGCAGCAGCTCATCGTCCGGGATCGTGTTCCAGAGGAAGAACGACAGCTTCGACGCGAGCTCGATGTCGCTGATCGCGTAGGGCTCACCGGGACGCAGCCCGGCGGGAATCCGCTCGGCGCGATACAGGAAGAACGGGCTCGCCAGCAGACCGGTCACGGCGCTGCGGATTCCCGATTCGAACCCAGCGTCCTTCACGCCATCCTGGTAATACTGGAACAGCTCGCTCACGTCGTCGGTCGTGACGGCGCGTCGATACGCGCGCTTGGCGAGGGACGCGATGATCTTCTTCGCGCAGGTCGCCTGTACGTCGGGCGAGGCGCCGCTGGGTGGAGTGCAGGTGAAGATGCGATCGCGGCTGGGCGTCGCGCTCAGGCCCTTCGCGTTGAACGGCCCACGTACCTGGAACGAGCTCACGCGATACATCCGATCCTGGCCGCCGCCGGGCGCGAACATCTGCAGCTGATCGTCGGACTCGGCGAACGTGCGCCGTTTGAATGCGACGCCGACCCTGTGCGGTCCCGCGGTCGCGAAGAACTTGATGTTCTTCAGGCGCGCGTTGACGCGATCGAGCGCGCCGTTCTGCACCTGGTCGTACAGCTTCATGTCCTCTTCGCCGCCGATCACCGTCTCGTAGATCACCTTGTTGTCGAGCGTCACCACGAGCGGGTTCTCGAACTCCATCCCGTTGCCCCAAATGTGGGTCGCCATGTCGGCGACGTCGACAACGTACTCGCCGTCGGATGGGAGATCGACTTTGCCGAGGATGCCGCCGCGTGTGCCGAGCGGCAGACCGGCGACGTGCGTCAACTGCGTGCCGGACCCCGCGCGGAACGTCCATCCGCCCGGTCGCGCATCGGCTCGGCCCATCGCCTTCACCGCCACCGCGCGCGCGGCGATCACGTACTGCTCGATGAACGATGGCGACACCTGCAAGGCGTCTGCGATGTTGTCGAACCCTTCCGCCACATCGTCGGCGGGCAGCACCTCGCTCGCGTCGTAGTCGACCGCGAGCAGATCGCGAACGGCGTTGGAGTATTCCTTGCGATTGAGCCGGTGCAGCACCACGCGATCGGTCACGTGCGCTTTGGTTTCGGCGCGGTCGAGCGAGCGCTCGAGCCACGCGACCAGAGCATCAACCGCGGTGCCCTCGGGCTGCCGCGATCCCGGTGGCGGCATCACGCGCCCGCGCAGTTTCCGCACGGCCTTCTCGAACACGTCCCCATGCTGGCCGACACTCTCCGCGGTCAGGCCTTCGAAACTCACACCGCCCGTCTTGGTGCGGTCGTTGTGGCACGTCACGCAGTACTGCTTGATCGTCGCGAGTTGGGCCTGACCGTCGGCGGCCTGAGGCGGTGGCGTCACCGCCGGTGCCTGCGGCGCAGTGGAGACGCGCGTCAGCGAGGCGACGAACGCCACGCCGGCCAGCGCAATGACGACGGTCGCTTTGTTCAGTGTCTGCATCCTGAATTCCAACGGCGGGTCTAGAGACCCGCCTCTACGACGCTCTACACTTCACCTTCACGCATCAGGCGACAGATACGCCCACAAGCTCTCGAATGATCGCCGCACGAACTCGTCCGGGTTGCCCATCTGCGCCTCGAACTCCTTCGCCGGCTGCGCGGCCACCGCTTCACTCGGCCCGCGCCCCTTGTTCAGCATCGTTGCCAGCCGCTCGTAGAGCGTGCCGTACATCTGCGCCTGCGCCTTGAGCTCCTTCATGCCGAGCACGGGACCGCGACCGGGGACGATGCGCGTCTCGTCGTTCGCGATCGTTTGCAAACGCTGCAGACCGCCCACGATGCCGCCGATCCAGCCGCCGGTGATGTAGTCGACGACCGGCCATCCCTGACCCGACATCACGTCACCGACCGCGAGCACGTTTTGCTTCGGGAAATACACGTACAGATCACCGTCGGTATGCGCAGCGTCGGGGATATAGCCGTACTGGATACCCGATTCCAGCGAGCCGCTCTTATAGAACGTCTTGTTCGGCTGCGCGATCTTCGGCAGCCGCTTGAACTCTTTTCCGTTCCACGGCCACTTGACGTCAGTCGTGAGCCACAGCCGCGTGTTCTCGTGCGCGATGATCGTCTTGCCGGCCTTGCCCACCGGTTCGTTGAGCCCGACCTGTTCGGGATGCCAGTGCGTGTTGAACAGCGTCTGCACCGGACGCCCGCCACTGATCGCCGCAACCGCCTTCGTCAACGCATCGGCCGCGCCGGCCGACGCACTATCCACGAGCACCACACCATCGGCGGCGGTGTACGCGACGACGTTCGACTGGCCCGGGATCGTGATGACGAACAGATCGTCGCTGAGCCGCACGGTGCCGGACGCATCGGGCGTCTGGGCAGCCGAAAGCCGAAGCGCAGGCGCACCGAGCACGAGCCCGGCCGCGCTGCCAATGGCGGCTTTCAGGATCTCTCGCCGTGAGTGCCCGAGCTGGTTGAGTTCCAACACACTGCTCCGAACGATAAGTTTAGGCGTCCCGTTACCGCGGATCCACCCCCAAAACATGGGTGCTCACACGGGGATAACGAGGATTTGTTCACACGGAGG
>DASRJR010000336.1:0-5440 GCA_035649395.1 Vicinamibacterales bacterium | reverse complement strand
CGGCTCAGCGCCACCGACCCTCCGAACTCGTCATACGCGTCTGCGTTGGCGGCCTTTACGTAGTGTTGCTGGCTCCACGTGGTGCCGTTGCGGCGGAAGAAATACACCGCGCCGGATTCCGGCGCCTTGTCGTCATCCTGCTTGCCGTCCACACCGCGGCCCGAGCTGTCCTCGAGCGAGGCGCCAAACGCCGCCGTGTTGCCATCGCCGCTCAGTGCCGAGCGCGAGGCGAACCAGTCGTTCGCTCCGCTGTTCGAGGCCTTGATGAACGCCTGTTCGGACCACGTGCTGCCGCTGCGGACGAAGATGTATGCGGCGCCAGACGAACGATCGGCCTTCTGGTCGTTGTCGCATCCCTGAGGGTTGACGCCCGTGGCGAGACAGTCCTCGTCGAGCGCTGCCGACAGCAGCGTGTTGCCGTCGTCGCTGAGCACGACCACGACGCCGAATGAATCGCCGCCTTCCGCGTTGGAGGCGTGAATGTAGGCCTGCTGCGCCCAGGTGGCGTCCGTGCGCGTGAACACGTACACGGCGCCTGCGCCGCGACGCATGTTGTCTGCCGGGCCATTGATCGTGCGCGAGGATCCACCCTCGTCGTAGCTGCCGACGGCCAGCGTGTTGCCATCAGCGCTGAGCGCGACGCTGTAGCCGAACAGGTCTCCCGGATCGGGGTTCGATGCCTTGACGTAGGCCTGCTGCGCCCACGTGCTGCCCGAGCGCGCGAACACGTAGACCGCGCCGGCGGATGTCGCGGAGTTGTTCGCCTGGTCTCCGTTGATGCCCGCGGCACTGCTGTCTTCCGAGATCGCGCCAACCGCCAGCGTGCGTCCGTCGTCGCTGAGCGCGATCGAGACGCCGAATTGATCGCCGTCGCCGAACTTGTCCGCGGTGCCGGCTTCGCCCGTGTTCGACGCCTTGACGTATGCCTGCTGCGTCCACGTCGTGCCTGTACGCGTGAACACATACACCGCGCCGGCCTGCGGGATCGACTCGTCGTTCTGATCGCCATTGATGCCGGTCGCTTTACTTGCTTCCCAGTACGCCGAGACAGCCAGCGTGTTGCCGTCCGCGCTGAGGACGACCGCGTGGCCGAACTCTGCACTCATCTGAGGATTGGACGGCTTGATATACGCCTGCTGTGCCCAATTGGCGCCGTTGCGGACGAACACGTATACGGCGCCGGAGGCGTAAACCTCGCCGCCACCCTTGCTGTTCACACCCTTGGCGCCGCCGCTCTCGTGCGGCGCGCCAATGGCGAGCGTGTTGCCGTCGCCGCTGATCGCCGCACCGTAGCCGGCGTGACCGTCGAGCACGCCACCGCATCCGAAATGGTCGCCGGCCTTGGTGTTCGAGCCCTTGAGGTACGCCACCTGCTTGAGCTGCGCGCCGGCGACGGTCACAGGGGGCGATGATGCCTGCTGCCCGGCCGTCTTCGACACCGCGCCGCAAGCCAGGAGCAGAACGACAATGGCAACGAGATTCGATACGCGCATGCGTGACCTTCGACGTTAGCTCTTTGGTGCGGGCTGGCCGTAGTTCTCAGTGCGGAAGATTTCCTTCCCGGTGGCGGTGTCGACAATGCGCGCGCGCTCGGTGAGATTGAGATATGGAGCGCCGCTCTTGAGACGCCGGCCGGTAAAGGTGAGTTTCATGCCCTTTTTCACCGTCAGCGGCGTCCATCCGAACTGCTTCTGGAGCTGCTGCGGCCCGCCCAACTCGGCCTGCCACCGCACGGTCTTACCGCCTTCCTCGGCGTCGAAAATGATGTGGGCGTGAGGGTTCACCATCTTGAGCTCGACGACCGTCCCGGTGACGTCCATCACGTCTTGCACGTAGCGGTCCGCGTCGCCATGGTGCGCCATGGCCGGACCCGAGAGACCGAGAGAGCCGACGACAACGACGATTGCGAGTAGCAGGCCTTTTGTCATGGCCAGGCGCCTCCTGAATAAATCGAGCGGCCGGTAGTATAGTCCCACTCACGAGGGCGAGGGGCGACTGCCATGATACGAAACTCATTGAGCGTGGGGGTTGGTTTGTGTGCGGCACTGTGGCTGTCGAGTGTCGTGTTGACGAGGGGCCAGACTGCGCCAGCTGGGCCGCCCATGTCGGAACAGGTGTTCAAGAACATCCAGGTCCTCAAAGGCATTCCCGTGAACGAGTTCATGGGCACGATGGGCGTCTTTTCAGCCGCTTTGGGCATGTCCTGTGAGGACTGCCACGCGGCCGGCGACGTCGACTGGTCGGTCTATGCCAAGGACAGCCCGCGGAAACAGATGGCCCGCGTGATGGTGACGATGATGGCCACCATCAACAAGACGAACTTTCGTGGCCGCCAGGTCGTGACCTGCTATACATGCCACCGGGGTAGCGCGCGCCCGCGGAACACCGCCGACCTGGCCGAACTGTACGGCACGCCGCCCAGCGTCGATCCGAACGGAGTGTTCGAGCAGGCGCCCAACCAGCCATCCGCCGATCAGGTGCTGGACAAGTACATCCAGGCGATTGGCGGTGCGCAGCGCGCCTCGGCCCTCAAGAGCTATGTTGCGCGAGGCGCCAGTTCCGGCTACGGACCCGAGAACGAACCGCGTGCCGCCGAGATCTACGCGCGGCCCGGTCAGCGTACGACGATCATTCACACGTCGGCCGGTGACAGCACGACGACATTCGACGGTACCGCCGGGTGGATTGCGGCGCCGTTCCGGCCAGTCGCGGTGCTTCAGCTGAGCGAGCAGGACCTCGACGGACTCAAGCTGGACGCGGACCTGGCATTTCCGGCCGGCATCAAGCAGGCGCTCACGAAGTGGCGCGTCGGACTGCCCGCGGTGATCGACGATCGTGAGATGCAGGTCGTCCAGGGCACCACTGCGCGCGGCGTTACGGGGACGCTGTATTTCGACATGGAGACGGGCCTTCTGCGTCGTTCGGTGCGCTACGTGGATTCGCCTGTGGGGCGGCTTCCCACGCAGACCGATTACGAGGAGTATCGCGACGTGGCTGGCGTGAAGATGCCGGTGCGCTGGACGCTCACATGGCTCGACGGACGAGAGGTGTTCGAGATTAAGGACGTGCAGCCGAACGTGACGATCGACGCCGCACGGTTCGCGCGGCCACCAGCGCCCACGAGGAAATGATGTAGTGTCCGGCTTTAGCCGGACCTGCCAGGCACGCCGAGATACTGTGTCTTGATCTCTTCGTTCTTCCACAGTGCCTCGGGCGCCGATGCGTGCACGATCGCGCCCTGGCTCATGACGTAGGTGTAGTCCGAGACCTGGACAGCGAATGCGGCGCTCTGCTCGACGAGCAGCACCGACGTGCCTCCCTGCCGCAGCTGTCCGATCAACCGGCCGACTTCCGCGACAAGCGACGGTGCAAGCCCCTCCGTCGGTTCGTCCATGATGAGCAGCGCGGGGTTGGCCACGAGCGCTCGCGCGATCGCCAGCATCTGCTGCTCGCCGCCGCTCAGCTCGCCTCCGCCGTGATCACGGCGCTCGGCGAGCCGCGGAAAGATCTGGAAGACGCGATCGACTGTCCACGTGCCGTTGGACGATGAGCCCCGCGCGGCAATCGTGAGATTCTCCATGACGCTGAGCGAGGTGAAGATCCTGCGGCCCTGTGGCACGAGACTGATTCCCGCGTTGCGGATCCGGTGCGGCGGGAGGTGTGTGGTGTCGACGCCATCGCAGGACACGCGTCCGCGGCGCGGAGGCGTCAGGCCCGTGAGCGAGCGGCAGAGTGTGGTTTTGCCGACGCCGTTCCGCCCCAGTACCGCCGTCACCTTGCCGCGCTCGGCGCACAGTGAGACGCCCTGCAGCACGTGGCTGTCGCCGTAATACGTGTGAAGGTCGGCCACGTCGAGCACGTCAGCGCCTCATCGACAGAGAGCCGTGCGCGTCCGAGCCCAGATAGATCCGCTGCACCGCGTCGTTCCCGCTCACCTCGTCGCGCGATCCGTCCGCGAGCACCCGTCCCTGGTGGAGCACGGTGACGCGTTCGGCGAACGAAAAGGCCATGTCCATGTCGTGCTCGATCAAGAGCACGGCCATCGCGGGATCGAGCGTCTCGAGCAGCCCGCGCATCGCGACGCGTTCCGGCGTGGAGAGACCGGCCATCGGCTCGTCGAGCAGCAGTAGCCGAGGACGTCCGGCCAGTGCCAGCGCGACCTCGAGCCGGCGCTGATCGCCGTACGAGAGATGTCGCGCACGCGTATGCGTCAGCGACGAGAGATCGAAGCGATCCAGCAACCCACTGGCTCGATCGTCGACGTCCTTGTATGACGAAAGCGGCCGAAACCATGTGAACCGCCGCCGGTCGAGGGCGACACATGCCAGCTGGATGTTCTCGAGCACCGTGAGATCAGGAAAGAGCCTGGTGATCTGAAACGTCCTCGACACGCCAAGCGCGGCGCGTCGGTGCGGCGCAAGCGCGGTGACATCCGTTCCCGACAGGACGACGCTGCCGCCTGTCGGCGGCAGCTCGCCGCTGATCAGGTTGAAGAGCGTGGTCTTGCCGGCGCCGTTTGGGCCAATGACGGCGTGACGGGCCCCGGAGGGCAACGTCAGGCTCACCTCATCGACGGCCTTGAGGCCGCCGAAGTGGCGAGAGACGCGGTCAAGTTGCAGGCAAGGCCCGATCGTCACTCTACGATCGTCAATTGAGAGGCCTGCACCTCAAACGGTTTGAATTCTCCGGTGCGTCCGTACTTGTCCGTCGCCGTCACGGTGAATCGAACAATCCCGACCGGCGTTTCCTGCGGGACGACCCATTTGGCGACCCAGAATTCGCGCTCGGGCTGCGCCGCCGTCGCGCGATAGCGCATGGGGATGTCCACAGTCCTGCCGCCCACGCTGAGGTGCACGACCAGTTGCGCCGATTCCTCGCGCTTGCCGGTGGACGGATCGGCGACGAACATGCGGAACCCGACCGGATCGCCGCGCTTGAAGCGGTTCCGCAGGATGCAGTTTTCCGGATGGCCCGGGGGCTGGAAGACCGCGATGTCTCCGTAGACGATCAGGCGTCCTTGCCCCGCCGCAGGCGGCGCTGGCGCCGACTGCGCGGCCGAACGGGCTTGGGCTCCGACGAGTACAGCGATGACTATCGCGAATACGGCGACGAGTCCTGTTGATCGCATCTGCGGCCTCAGATCGAAGAGCTCAATGCGGCGCCATTGTAGCGGAGAACGCCAATCGCAGTCATCTCGCATACAACGGCTCGCGCAGGTACTCGGCCGGCGAGTATTTCCAGAACTGCGAGACCTTCGGAAACGTGTCGATCACCGTGTTCTGCAGCTCACCGTTCACGCGCTCGACCCTGCGGATGTACACGTTTTCGATCGGATTACCGTAGCCATCGAGCTCCACCGGGCCGCGCGGCAGATCGGATGGCCGCGCGTTGCGGAGCGCTTCGAGAAGGGCCGCGCGATCCTCCACGCGCCCGTTGATCG
>DASRJR010000335.1:0-8055 GCA_035649395.1 Vicinamibacterales bacterium | reverse complement strand
GCGAAACCCGGGTGGAGCATCTGGTTGGCCCCGACTCGATGGTCGTTGGCATCAAGTGAGTCCCAGCCGGCTAACAGCGGCTGCGCCCGACGGCGGCCGCGCAACGAAC
Organism: Vicinamibacterales bacterium; assembly: GCA_035649395.1. Classification (GTDB taxonomy): domain Bacteria; phylum Acidobacteriota; class Vicinamibacteria; order Vicinamibacterales; family UBA2999; genus Gp6-AA40. The sequence continues at coordinate 7,946 of DASRJR010000335.1, read as the reverse complement.
CGATTCACAGCGGTAGGCGGCCGCCGCGGGTGAGCCGCAGTCGTTAGGCGAACGAGGGGGGATATCTTGCGCAATCCTTTCAAGCGAAAGACGCAAGGCAGGTGGGCGGGCGAGTCTGGCTACTGCAATTGTCTCCTGGTCGCAATGGCGAGAATGCGGATTGCGAGGATGGAGCTCAGTACAGACGAGCCGCTGCCGAGCCTTGAGGAGTTGGCCGTCACGCGGCCAGAAACCTTGGAATGGATAAAGGCCCAGGGCTTCCAGTACGACAGACTGGACCGCGTGACCATAATCAGGACGCTAGCCGAACTGGCCGACATATCGCCTGAAGAGAAGCGCTTCACTGGCATCCTGGAGGTTCAGGACGTCGTTGGTGATGATGGTCCCGTGGTGCAGAGAGCCTTCGCCATGCAGCTTAGTCTGCGAGGCGACGCGGTTGTATTAGCGATAGCACAAGAGGGCTTAAGTGTCGCCTAACAACGCGTAAATCTGTCGGTCTGTCCCGTCACGTCGCTTGCGCACGAAATCTTAGGTGAACGCCAACCTTTTCTGGGGAGGTTCTATGCGGCATGAACAATTCGCGAGGCGATACCTGTCCACGGTCTTGTTGACGGCCGTGATGACCGGCATGCTTGCCGCAGGCGCGTTGGCCTGGGAAAACCCGCTAAAGGGTCGGTATCTGAGTGGAGCACCGCTGAGCATCTGCGATCAGGGTTCTTTCTTCGTCGGTGGTGTGCCGAAGGTCACGCGATATGCCAGCTCCGCGGCCGTTCGGGAAGGCGGCCCGCCGCAGCAGATAACGATCGGCCAGATGTATGTTCAGTTCCAGATCCCAGAGCAGCGAAGGAAGTGGCCGCTCATCATGATCCACGGGTCGACTCATACGGGAGCGGCGCTGGATTCGACACCTGGCGGTGGCGAAGGATGGCTCTCCTACGCAGTCCGGAACAAACTCGCCATTTTCGTGGTCGATCAGCCGGGGCGGGGCCGGTCGGGCTTTGACCAGTCAGTCATCCTGGAGGCCAAGGCAACGGGCAACTGGAATCTGGTCCCGTCAAGCTTCGGCAGGATCACCGACGACGGCGCTTGGACGACATGGTTCGGCCACATCGTTCCGGCCGGGTCGGACCTCGTTACGGGAAAGATGATCCGCCACGGCGACCCCGGCGATCCCGATCCTGCTGAAAACCCGGCAGAGCCGTCGCAAGCCCACGGCGTCTATCCGCCGGCGTTCCCGATCCCGCCTGGGCCCAATTCCGCAAATCGGGGTCTCGTTGCGCGTGCGGGCGCTATAGGGGAAGCACCCAGTCCGTCCAACAACACGTATCTGGGCCTCGAATACTACAAGCAGCTCGTGCCCAATGGCGAAGTCACGTTGCCGGGCTCCGTTTGTCCGAGCTGTAATCCGACCAACCTCAATGCGATCGACACCTGGCTTCCGCTCGCCCTTGCCGAGCTGCTTGAGGGCATCGGGGGCGGCATCCTCTCGCCCCATTCGCAATCGACGTCCTCGGTGTTCCATACGGTCCGCATCTTGAAAGAGCGCGGAGAATTGAATCTGTTGAAGGGGATCATCATCCCCGAGGGGGCAGGGACCGATCTTGCAGCCGCGGGGCTCGTTGGGTCGGACTTCGACTCGATTCCCTTCCTGATGGTGAACGGTGACTATCGTCCACTGGCCACACGGAAGGGGAACTACGCCGCCGTTGCCGCGATGAATGCGAGCCGCACACGCAAAGTTGGACCTGCACTCTCGCTCAACGTGGAGGACCCGATCTTCAAGGGCAAGCTCAACGGCCACACACACATGGGAATGCTGGGCTCGACCGCTCTTGCGGAATTCGATTTCTTCCTGGACTGGGCCGGCAAGAATATCGACAATCCGGTGCTAAAGCGCGGGTGTGCGGTCAGTACGAACAAGAAGTAAGACGCAAGAACGGCCTCTTGTACGCGCTGGACCGAGGCACTGGTGAGGTGTTCATGAGCAGGCGCTTCATCGACGCACTGCAGCCGCGCGTGCCTGCGACCAACTGGGGCGATAACGCGGTGGCGGCCGGTGACACGCTGTTTACGTTGGCATTGCGATAGTTCTGCGATCGCGCTCTGCCGCGATTCGTTGGCAGAACTGCGATGAAACGCACGTGGACGATCATCGGTGTCCGTGATGTTGCCAGGAGCTTCAGGTGGTACCAGTTGCTCTTCGGCCAGCCTGAGACACCTGCGGCCCATGACTACTTTGGTCAAATCCTGGATGCGGATGGAACCGTCTTGCTCTGCCTCCATCAATGGGGCGCGCACGAGCATCCGTCCTTGACGAGCCCGGACAAGGCGTCACCTGGCAATGGGCTCCTCTTGTTCTTCCGCGTCGACGACTACGAGATGGCGCTGACGCGGGCACGCGCGCTCGTCGTACGGTTCGAAGAGGAGCCTCACGTGAACCCGAACACGCAAACGTGGGAGTTCTCACTCCGGGATCCAGACGGATACTACGTGACGATCAGTGCGCTCTCTGCGCCCTAGAGAAAGCCCGGGAGCGAGGCTGCGCTTCCGGGAACTGACGTGTGACACAGGTAGAGCCAAGACGCACGTGACTATCTCTACGGCCGATCGGATCGTGGCGTGCCTCCAGGGCATCGCCACCGGCGACGCCGTCGGCAAGCAGACCGAGGGGCTGTCGCGGGAGAACGTGCAGCGTTGGTATCCAAATGGCGTGCGAGGGTTCGAAGGGACACCGGGCGCCGTCATTCCTCGATACGCGGCCAACTCCAAGCGTCAATGGCGGATTGGTGAAACGACGGACGACACCGAGCGCACCCTCGCGGTCGCACGAGCGATCCTGACGGAGAAAGCGGTCTCCCACGTCGGCGTCGGCCGCGCGATGCTCGAATGCGTCAAGTGTGTCCATCCGGGCGTCAAGTCGTTGTGGGAATTCCACCGGGCCGCTGACCCGGGGCGCATTGCCGTGGGGCATGACGGTTGTGGAGCCGCCATACGCGTCGCTCCGATCGGCATCCTCCACTCATCGGACTCGCTGGATGCACTCGTCAACGACGCGCGCGCGGCGTCGATCTCGACGCACGCGGGTTCCCTCGCCATCGCCGCGGCGGCGGCCACGGCGGCGGCCGTGTCAGCGGCGATCGACGAGGCCCCTGCCTCCGATGTATTGGCGCTCGCTGAGCAAGCGGCGGCAAAGGCCGAGAGCCGGTGGCCGGGCGCATCCGCCGCCCCCTCGTTCGCGACCGCGGTTCGCATCGTCCATGACGAACTTGTATCGCTGCCCGTTCTTCGGGCCGAGCGCGTGGCGTCGCGATGTTTTCCGACTGGGCCGCTGACGATTGTTCCGTTGGCGCTGGCACTCGCGACGCTCATGCCGTCGGCGGAAGAGGCCATCCTGCTGGCGGCGAACGTCGGCGGCGACAGCGATTCCGTCGCGTCGATCGCCGGTGGAATACTCGGCGCCATGTACCCGGCGACGGTGAATCAGCAGTGGTGCGAGGTCGTGGAGAATGTGAATGGCCACGACGTGGCGGCGATCGCGCGCGAACTCACCCGGCTTCGACGATGATGCTTCCGGCTCTCTCGCTGATCGCGGGCGCGATGCTCGCGTTCCCTGTGGTCTACGTCGCACGCCGGCGTTTGCCCGAACGTGCGCTCAGGATCTATGCGGTCGGCCTGGTCGTCGCAGCGCTGATCTACGTCGGCTTCGCAGCGTTCGGCGGAGCCTCGGCCCGGTGGGTGGCGTTCGAAACCGTCGGTGTCGTCGGTTTTGGCGCGATCGCTTGGATGGGATTGCGCCGCGGCGCGGTGCTGGTAGCCGCAGGTTGGGCGGGCCACGTGCTGTGGGATGTGGTGCTGCATCTCGGCGACGCACCAGGTGCGGCCTATACCCCGGCCGCGTATCCGTGGCTGTGTCTGAGCTTTGATCTGATCGTCGCGGGCGCAGTCCTCACGCAGCGCCACGGCGCGCGCAGCTCATTCGGCAACGGCCGCACGCTCGCAATCGCGACGCTCGCGATCGTGACGCAGTCCGTGGCCGTCGGCGGCCAGGGACTCGAGGCGTGGTTCGGCGCGTGGACACTGAATCTCTCGAAGTCGACCTATGTGCCCGGCCCTCCACCGTACACGCGCGCGCGTTACGTGATCGAACCGTGGAGCGATGGCCTGCCCCCAGGGGACTCGAGGGGCGTGAAGGTCACCTACGACATGGTCTACCCGCGCGGCGGGACGACGCATCTCGAGTGGATCGGGAAGTTCGACGGCATGCCCTACCAACTGCAGGGCGTCGACGAGTACGTCACCTACACATACCGGCGGATCGACGATCGAACGTACGAAGTGCTGGTGAGAATTGACGATCGACCCGCGGCATCTTCCAAAGTGGCGCTGTCAGCCGACGGTAAGACGATGACCACGACGACGGCTGGACGAGATGCGTCCGGTCGCGCGGTAACGACCACGACCGTCTACGAGAAACGACCTTAACACCTAAGCGAACGTGGTAGAGGCGGGTCTTTAGACCCGCCGACGCGAGCGATCATCCCGCGAACGGATCGGGCGGGCGTATCCAGCGAAACGTGCTTCGCAGCAGCCGGAACGTATCCAGCTCCACTCGCTGCAGCTGCATGCTGATGCGCCGATTGTCCATCTCGCCGGCAATCACGAGTCGATCGGGCGCCGGACGTTCGATGGTGAACCGTGCCGACCAGGTCCTGCTGTTGCGTTTCGTGAGTGCGAGCGTTCGGCCGCCGTCGCCGATCGCTGCGCCGTAATGCGCCAGCGAGTCGTCGGTTCGTTGAAAAACGACGACGTTCGGTGCGTCGAAGATGACGCGCCGCCAGCGGCGATCGTAATCGTTCAGCGCCGCCGGTCGGACGTCGTCGTTCACCGAGAGCTGCTCGACGTTCCAGATCCCGTAGAGCGGCGACTTCTCGCTACCGGGGCCGCCGGCAGCGTAGTAGTAGCGGACGCTGAGGGTCGAGAACATCACGAGCAGATACGCTCCGAAGGCGAGCTGCGTCATCAGCGCGAGGCGGTTCGAGCGAGCGCTCGCGAACAGCGGCGGGTGCATCACCGGCGACGTCGCGCGATTGAACACGAGCACGTCGGCGAGCCGCCGGAGTTCGGGCGCCAGCAGCCACAGGAACATGACCAGCAGGTGAAACGAGATCTGCTTGAGACCGAAGTCGTAGGTCATGTTGAGCACGAACACCTGCGCCATGTCGGCGACGCCGATCAGCGCGCCGAGCGTCGTGGTCCGAGGCGACAGCAGGAGCAGCCCGGCCAGCAGCTCGGCGCAGCCGGTGAAGACCTGGTAGGGGAGCGACGCACCGATGAAGGTCCACAACAGATCCGAGAGCGACGCGTGGCCCACCGGCTCGATCAATGTGACCAACCCTGGCGGTGGAAATTGGGTCGGAACGATCTTCGCCATCCCGTAGTAGAACATCTGAGCGGCGAGGGCGAAGCGCAGGAAGACGCGAAACCAGACGCGCAGCGCGATGTGATCGCGGTGGCGATCGAGCGCCGCCCATATGCTGGCGGCGGCGACGGCGACGACCAGCAGCCACGCATTCTGAATCCAATGAAAGGCCGTGTCGCCGCTGTTGCCAGTGTAGAGCAGCGGCGGAGTCAGGCCGAACATGCGTTGCGCCAACGCGAGCGTGATGTCGCGCATCGGCCATACCGTTCCGAGCGCCGGCAGCTGGAATCCGGGCAGCAGCAGCACGCCGCCGAGAATCTGAGTCGCCGCCGAGTACAGGGCGACGTAGACGACGCCAAAGCGAAAGGCGAGCTGCCGCCAGACCGAACGTTTTGCCCCAGACGAAGCACTACTCTGCAGGACCATGACGACCTCGCCCCCGACTGATTCCGTGAAGCAGCTGGTGCTGCGCGCGCGAGGCGGCGACGGTCAGGCGGTCGCCGAACTGTATACCCGATTTTGGCGCGCCGCTCGCACGGCGGCCTACGCCGTCGTCCGCGATTTTTCGACGGCCGAGGACGTGGCGGCAGAGGCGTTTCGCGACGCGCTCGCCGCCGTTCCAAAACTGCGAGACCCCGATCGTTTTGCGCCCTGGCTTCGTCGCATCGTCCGCCGCAAGGCGGTCGTGGTCGCACGCAGGGCCGCGACACAGGTCGCGTTGGAGCAGGCGGGCGAGATGGCGGCCGACGGCACGAGCCAGGCACTCGAGCAGCGCGAGCTCGCGCGGTTGGTAGCGCAGGGTGTCGATCGTCTTCCTGCGGCCGAGCGCGAAGCGATCCTGCTGTACTACTTCGAGGGATATTCGAGCGCCGACGCGGCCCGTTTTACCGACGTCCCCTTGGGAACATTTCGCCGGCGTCTTCACGATGGCCGCGTGCGCCTGCGGAAGGTGGTGATCGATATTGAGACCGCGCGTGCGTCAGCCGACACACGCACGTCGGCGTTGCGCACGCGGGTGGCTCGTGTGTTGTCGGGCAAGGCGTCGGCGGCACAGCTGTACCAGGTGATGCGAGACGTCATGTTGATGCGGCCCGTGCCGCAGGACCTCATGGCGACGCTGGGCCGCCGCGTCGCGCCGCCCGTGGGCATCGAAACAGTGGCCGCCAAGATCCTGGTGCGGTCTGTGCCATTGCTCGACGATGCGGCTGTGCTCGGCGACACGGCGCGTGCGCTCAGAAGCGCCTTGAGCGAATTCGCGGAGTGGAAGGTCGACCTGCCTCGCGCGATGGCGCTCTGGCTCAAAGCGCCTGGCGCCACACCAGGGATGTCGCCACCCTCCTTTGTCACGGGACAGCCAGGCCGCTACTTCAGGATCACGCGCGGACTGCTGTTCGCACGTGGCGAGGACGTCGTGATCGACTCGGCTGAACTACTGTCGCGAAGCGGCTCGTTGGCGGCGCTTCGCGGTGGGATGCGACAGGCGATGCTCAGCGAGGTCTTCGACGTCTACTGGATCGATCGACGATCGATCGCACTGTCGGAAGTCGAGGAGTGGGTGATGGCACTCGCCGGCAGGGTGGTCCCTGAGTCGGAGAAGACGTGTTCTGTGCATCGAGGCCCGCGCTACCGAACGGCGCTGCGATTGGACTTCGCCGGCGACGCGCGACCGGCAGCCATCGGCGGCGTGCTGACCTCCTGGCCCGGCGCGCCCGATGACGCACAAGCCGTGCACGTCCGCATCTACGTGGAGCCCTGGGCCCAGCAGCGCAGCGGGAAGCCGGTTGCTACACAGCCGATTCGCGCAGATCGGGCAGTGTAGGCCGGGCCGCACTTCAGGCCCGGCGTGTTCCGTGGGACGCGACGTTACTGCCCCCGCGGCGCAGGCTTCGACAGATACGCCTTCGAGGCTGCCTCGTCCTTCAGCGGCGTGACCTTGTCGGGATCGATGCGAATCATCAGGTAATCGATGTGGTCGTCGATCTTCGTGAACCAATGACCGGTGCCTGCCGGGATCACGACGACGTCTCCGGCCTTGAGGTTGTGGGCGACACCGTTTCGGATCTCGGTCCCGTTGTTGCCCGGCCCGTTGAACTCGCGCACGGTGAGCAGCGTCGCCGGCCGCCGCTGGCGATTGGTGATGTCCGGACCGAGCACGAGCGTCGCGGTGCCGTCGATGATGTGGTAGACCTCGCTCACCTGGTCGTGTTCGGCCACCGAGTCGGGAGCCGGCTTATCGAGCTTGCCGCGGTGCACCATGCCGATGCCGATGTGCGCCTTGCCGATCTCGATGTCGCGCACCTGCTGGTCGAGCAGCTTCTCCTCGATCGCCTTCTTCGTGTAGGCCTGGAGCTCGCTGAGCGGGATGTAGTAGCCGGGGCACATGTTGCACGTCGGCTGCGGATCCGTCGGGTTGATCTTCGTTTGCGCCACGAGCGACGCGACGGCGATGGCGGTACCGGCGATGCCGATCAACAGCTTTGTCATAAGGCCTCTTGTCAGGAAACGGAGGAGGCGGAGTGAACGGAGT
>DASRJR010000334.1:0-20400 GCA_035649395.1 Vicinamibacterales bacterium | reverse complement strand
GGCGGACTCGCTGGCGCGGCAATACGGCGACACGCGTGTGGGGCGAGCCATCACGATTGCGCCCCTGCGCGACGTGTTCATCGGCGGCGAGCTGCGGCTCACGTCGATGCTGCTGCTCGGTGTCGTCGGATTCGTGCTGCTGATGTGCTGCGCCAACGTGGCCAACCTGCTCCTTGCGCGCGCAACCGCACGCGCGCGCGAGCTGGCGCTGCGAACGGCACTGGGCGCGGGGCGGGGTCGTATCGTCGTGCAGCTGCTCACCGAGAGCCTCGTCCTCGCGTCGATTGGCGGTGCGCTCGGCGTCGGCGTCGGTGCGGCCATATTGGCAGTGGCGCCATCGCTGATGCCGCCCGACCTCCTACCGGGCGCGATCACATTGGCCGTCGACGGTCGCGTGGTGGCGTTTTGCGCCATCACCTCGCTGATCGTAGGCGTGATGTTTGGACTCGCTCCGGCGTGGCAGGCCACCGGGCTGTCACTGGTGCAGGCACTGGTCAACGACAGCCGAACGGCGACCGTTCGCGGTGGGCGTTTCCGGAACGTGCTCGTCGTCGGCGAGATCGCCAGCGCCATACTTCTGTTGTGCGGCGCTGGTCTTCTCCTCCGTACGTTGGTGACGGTCGACCGTGTGGACCCCGGATACAGCGCCAGTGCCGAATCGGTCCTGACGTTGGACGTCACGCTGCCAAGTTCGCGTTACCCGACGCCCGAGTCGCTGCTCAGGTTTTACGACGAGGTCGAACGCGAATTGTCGACGCTGCCAGGCGTGCGACGCGCCGCTTGGGCGACCACGTTGCCCCTGGGCAACCCGCAGATCGGCCGGACCCCGTTCCAGATTGTCGGTGACCCGCCCCCTGACCCCGACAACCGTCCAATGGCGGACTTTCAAATCGTGAGCCCGGCGTATTTCACGGCGATGGGGATTCCGATCGTGTCCGGCCGCGGGTTCACCGATCGGGACACCCGAGAGAGCGCGCCGGTCTGCATCGTCAACGAGGCATTTGTCCGACGTTTTCTCGGGGGAAGGAATCCAATCGGCCTGCGCGTGTCGGTACCTGGAAACCCGTTTGGAAATCCGGGACGTGAGATTGTCGGCGTGGCCCGTCAAGTCAAGGGGCAAGCCGACGAGCAGCAGGAGTTCGCGCAGATGTACGTGACGAACCATCAGCTGCCGCACAGCGAGGCGAATCTGGTTGTCAGAGCCGACCGTGACAGGGCGGACCTGCTTGCCCCCGCGGTTCGTGCCGCGGTGGCACGCGTGGACGCGCAACAGCCAGTGAGGCGTGTCCTCACTCTCGCTCATATCGCCAGCGAGGCCACCGCTCGCTACCGTTTCCGCGCCGTGATGGTGGTGACCTTCGCTGGCCTCGCGCTGGTCCTCGCGATGGTGGGTGTGTTCGGAGTCCTGGCGTATTCGGTCCAGCAACGGACGAGGGAGTTCGGCGTCCGCATCGCACTCGGTGCGACCACGAGTGACGTGCTCGGATTGGTGTTCGGCGGCGCCGCACGCGTGATCGGCGTCGGGATCGCCCTCGGCCTCGCGCTGTCGCTCGGCTTCGCGCAAGCGGTCGGCGCGTTCCTCGTGGGTGTCGCCCCGAGAGATCCGATCACGTTTGTCGCGGCGCCGGTCGTGCTGACGATCACGGCGGTGGCGGCCGCGCTCGCACCGGCCGTGCGCGCCGCGCGAGTGGATCCAGCCGTGACGTTTCGAACCGAGTAGACGTCGATGAGGTATATCGGCGTTGCGGTCCTTGCGTGTGCGCTGGCCTCAGCCGATGCTGCCGAGCGGCGCATGACGCGCCTGGACGGTAGCCGCATCACCACGAGTGAAATCGACGGCACGGTCCAGCGGTTGATGCAGGCAGGTCGCGTCACCGGAGTGGGCCTTGCCATCCTGAACGACCGCCGCGTGGCGTATCTCAGAGCGTACGGAGAGCGCGACACGAAGAAGCATCTGCCTCTCACGATCGATTCAGTGATGACGGCGGCATCGTTCACCAAATCGACGCTGGCCTTTCTCGTCATGCAACTGGTTCAGGAACGCACGCTCGATCTGGATACGCCCGTTCAGTGCTATCTGTCCAAGCCTTTACCCGAGTATTCCGACTACGCTGATCTCGCCGGCGACGATCGCGTGCAACGAATCACACCACGAATGCTGCTCAGTCACACCGCCGGATTCCCGAATCTGCGTGTCTTCAACATGGGCCGGCTGAACATCAACTTCGAGCCGGGGTCTCGGTATGCGTACTCGGGCGAGGGTATTCGACTGCTGCAGTTCGTGGTCGAGGAGGTGATGCACCGCCCCGTGCAGGCGCTGATGCAGGAACGCATTTTCCGCCGATTCGGCATGGCTCGCACGAGCATGGTGTGGGAGCCGGCGTTTGAATCCGACTACGCCAACGGCTACGACGAGTACGGCCGCTCGTTCGGGCCACAACGACGGCGACGGTCGGACGCCGCCGGCTCGATGAAGACGACGCTGGCCGATTTCTCTCGGTTCGTCGAAGGCGTCGCGCGGGGGAGGGGCCTCAACGCGTCGACCCGGGCGCTGATGCTCCGCCCGCAGGTCGGGATTCGATCGCGAACGCAATTCCCCACGTTGTCCACCGAGACGACCGATACGAACGCCGCAATCGCGCTGAGCTACGGGCTCGGGTGGGGCGTGTTCTCGACGCCGATCGGCCCCGCGTTCTTCAAGGAGGGGCACGACGATGGATGGCAGCACTACGTCGTGGTGTTCGACAAGCCGGGGACGGGAATCGTGATCATGACCAACAGCTCGAACGGTGAAGGCATCTTCCAGCAGTTGCTGGAACAGGTGATCGGCAACACCTATACACCGATCGAGTGGGAAGGATATGCGCCGCACGATCGACGGCCGCCGTTGGCGCCGCTTCCCGAACATCGCGCGATCGCCCTCGACGCCGACGTGTTGGATCGCTACGTCGGTCGTTATCGTGCCGAGGGCCAGTTGTCGTGGACGATTGCTCGGCGCGACGATCGGCTGACGCTGACCGAGGACGGCGACGCCGACGCGCGCGTGCTCGCCCCGGAGAGCGAACTCACCTTCTTCGCGAATCCGATTGATGGCCGTGTGACGTTCGAGCGCGACGATCGTGGTCGCGTTGTCGCCCTTCGAATGCTGCGGTGGCCGGGACGCTTCGTGAAGGTCGAGTGAACGCCTACTTGGCCGACAGCGTCACGCCGACGTAGAAGCGATTCTCGAACAACGCCGCGTTCAGGCTCTTGCTGTAGTTGCCGGACGGCGCGAGCCGGAGGCGGTCGTTCTCGACGAATCCCCGCCAGATATAAGCGCTCGTCATCCCCAGATCGATGCCCGCTTTGATCGGCGGCTGATCGTCGGGCGCCGTGGCGGGATCGGCAGCATGGGCCAGGGCGGCCTGTGCAAGAACGAGAAGAAGTACCGCGATCGATCGAGTCATCCGGCTCCGTAGTCGGCCGTGGTTCTGTGACCTTGAATGCGCTGGATTCGCGGGTCCTCCGTGCGCGTGTAGGCGAGTTCTGTCCGCCACTTGGGGCTCGACTTCCGCCGGCCCCGAACGGCTAAAATACGTCTTTCAGGTAAGCACGTCCGTAGCCCGTCCCGACGGCGGCCAAAAGGGAAAGCCGGCGAAGAACAAGAGATGCCCGAGCACACCAACGACCCACGGCCGCCCGTGCCGGACTTGATCGAACGCTATCGCGTTCGCCGTGACGCGTGGATCGCGCAGGCCGACGAGTTGGCCCGTCTGCGCGACGAAGTACGGAGCGCCGCCGAGCGCGAGGCGATGGAGATCGTCACGGCCGCACGGCGCGACGTGCGTCAGGTCATCATGGAGGCGCGCCGGGAGCTTCTCGTGCTTTCAGCGCAGGTGCAGGCGGCGCTCGGCGAAGTCTCCGCCAAAGAACCGCCGCCGCTCAATCGGGGCAGTGAACCTCCGGCGCTTCAGGCGGGCGCGACGATCGAGCACTCGTCGAGCCTCTTGGTCCCTGAAACCGCCGTGAAAACGATGCTCGACGAGGCGCGCGCCGATATCGAATCGCTCGCCGAGGACGCCAAGACCGTTCCGTTCCAGGCGAGCTCTCTCGCCCCTCAACCGATACCGGTTGCCGAAGAGGAACGGAGTGCGCCACCGCCGGCACCACCGCCATCGGCGCCGCTCGTGTTCGAGTCGATGGCGTCGCTCGCGCCGCCGCCCATGTCGTCGTCGACGTCACCGGCGGCCTCGCGCGTCCTGCTGTCGTCACCGTTTCCAATCGATGCGGTCGCCGTTCCGGCGAGTCGGTCCGTTCGCCGGGTCGTGGGCCTGTTCGTGCTGGCTGGCATCGCCGTCGTGGGTACCTCGATCTGGTGGCTGACCAGTCGCGACGATTCGTCCGAAACGGCAAAGGCCAAACCCAGTCCCGCGACGCCTGCTGCGCCCGCGGCTGGTCGAGCTGGTGCGACGGCCGCGCCACGATCGACATCGAGGGCGACGGAAACTTCAGCCCCCGCTGCGCCGGTCGTGGCGGCGAAGGAAGTGACGCCCGGGCGTCTCTCGCTGACCGTCGAAGCGCGGCGGCAGTCGTGGATCCGAACCACGGTCGACGGGGAGTCGGATATCGGCCGCATGTATGCCGCTGGCGAGAAGCTCCAATTGAACGCGCAGCGTGGCATTTTGCTGCGGGTGGGTGATGCTGGTGCAGTGTATGTCTCGGTGAACAAGGGAACGGCCACGCGTCTTGGCAGTGACGGTCAGGTCATCACTCGTCAATTCGTCGTCGACCGGTCCTCATCGTCGAGCGCTGTCGGGACATCGCCGGCGATTGCACCGTCGGACGCTCCGCCCGCGTTGCCGAAGCCGGTTCCGCCGTCCGTGCCGACGGCGTCACTGCCTCCAGGTAACTCTCCACCCTCGGTCCCACTCGTCCAGCCGACGGTCACGAGAGCCAACGCACCGCCGCTCGAAGCCGCGACTCCAACACCAGGCGCGCCAGCCCCTGCCTCGCCACCAGCGGGAGCCCCTCCGAGTGCGTCGGCGAACGTTCCGCAACCCCCGACCACGACCGCGGTCGTTGCCGCGGCGCGTCAGTGGCTCGATGCGTATCAGAAGCAGGAGCGGTCGGTGATGGCGGCGCTCTCGACCGACAGTCTCCAGTTGGCCGACGAGCGTCGCGCCGATGAACGGTTTCCCGCGAACGCCGAGGTCAGCCGTTCGCTCGACCGCATCAGCGTGCAGATCGCCGCGGACACGGCAGTGCTGACCGCCGTCATGACCGAGCGTGATGCCGCCACCCAGCGCGTCTCGCCGATCTCGCAAGTGTGGGTCCTCAGCGGCGGCCAATGGCGTGTGCGTCAGGTCCGTCTTGTCAGCGAGGCCCGCCTCAATCAGATCTTCCGCTGATTGGGCCCTGCGTCCCGGGCGCGCGAATCCCACCCCGCACGACCACTCGTCCTCAAACGTAGCTGGCTCAGACGCTTAGGCTAAGCCGTATAATGCGCGAAGACGTGTCTGCGCTCGACGATCGGGTCAACGAGGCGCTCAATCGCGCCATGGATACACTGCGTGAGCAGTTCGGAGTGACGCTCGCGGCGTGTCGCGACGAGATTTCGCACGTGACTGCGGAAGAGGGCGCGCGGGCTGCGGCAGACGCGGCTGAGACGGCGAAGCAGGAGGCGGGTCGCGAAGCCGAACGGCGTCTGACCGAATGGCGCGAGACGGCGGCGCGCGAAGCCGAGGAACGCGACCGCGATGTCGACGCTCGAGTGCGACAGTCGGAAGCGCGTGAACACGATGCCGAGGCACGGGAGCGCGAAGCCGACACACAGCGGCGCGAGGTCGAAGCAAAACTGCAGGCGTCGGAGCGAGTCGCAGAGGACTTACGCCGATCGCTCGACGAAGCTCGTCTAAAAGGAGAGCAACTCGACGAGGCTCGCGTCAAAGGAGAACAAGACCTCGAGGCGGCTCGGAGCGAAGCCGAACAGGTTCGAAACCAGCTGGACCAATGGCTGCGCGATGTCGAGGGTTTCAAGCAGGAAGTCCGCGGGTTTCAGGAAGCGCTTGCGGAGGCGACTGCCGAGGCGGCTCGTCTGCCCGACGCCTTCCGAACGCTCGATCAGGCAGGTTCACTCGGGGACGCGCTCGACGCGCTCGTGAGATGTGCCGCCCGGGAGGCCGAGCGAGCGGCGCTGTTTCTCGTGAAGGGAAACCGTCTCCACGATTGGCGCGTCATCGGCTTCGATGGGGCAGCGCCGCCGCGGATCGAGATTGCCACGGACGAGCCGGGGCCGTTTGGCGATGCCGTTCGGGGTGACCGAGGAGTGATTCGTGGGGCGGCGCTGCCGGCGTTCGCCGACGGATCCGGGCCGAGACACGGGGTGACGATGCCGGTCAAGGTCGGAGGCGCGGTCGTCGCCGTTCTGTATGCGGATACTCCGCAGACCGATAAAGAGGGTGATCCGGTCTGGCCGGAACGGCTCGACATGTTGGCGCGTTACGCCGGCCGAATGCTCGAATTGATCACCATCCGGCAGGCGGCCGGACTCTCCGGGGCTCGTCCCGTGAAGACGGCGGTGGCCGCAGTTGGCCAGCCGCCTGCCGGGAGTATGCAGTGAAGCAGGTCATCGTCACACTCGCTCTCACCGTGGTCGGGCTGCACCTGGTTGGGGCGCAGCAGGGGACCGAGGATGCTCGGCGCGATGACGCCGAGGTGCGTCTCGCAGCGACGCCGCACGCCCCTCTGCCAACAGACCGGACGCAGTACTGGTTCGTTCGTGATGTGGCACTGGCTCGCAGCGCCGCGGCCGACCCGGCGCTCGCGCGGTTCGCGCGAGGTGTGAACGCGATCGGCGAAGGCAACTTCGCGACGGCCCTTCCACTGGTCAACGATCCGGCGCTGGCGAAGACTCCGCTTGCCGACTACGCCCGCTACTACACCGGAGTGGCCTTGGCGGGGCTCTCCCGCTTCTCCGAAGCCGACTCCGTGTTCTCGGCTCTCTTACAGCGGGCACCGGTTGGCTATTTGCGCGGCGCCATCCCGCTTCGACTTGCCGAAGTCGGCCAGTCGCGTCAAGACGGTCAGCGCGCCGAGCGCGTTCTTCGCGAGCTCAAGCTCGAAGAGACCAGCGATCCGGAAGAGACGCTGCTGCGACTCGGGATGGTGGAAGAATCGGTCGGCCATCGCGAGCACGCACTCGAGGTGTATCGCCGCCTGTACTACGACTATCCGCTCAGCGCACAGGCCGATGCCGCGCAGGGTGGGATCGAGCGTCTGCAGTCGGTCGAGAACGTGCCCGAGGATCTGCTCGCGCGCTCGCTCGCGCGCGCGGAGCGGCTTTATGCGGCGCGCCGCTGGGGCCAGGCGCGCGCCGCGTACGAGGGGCTTGCGCGGATCGTACCGGACGACAAGAAGGACCTCGTGGCCCTGCGGCTCGCAGAGTGCGACTACCGTCTGGACCGCTACCGCGCGGCGCGTGATGGCGTGAAGCCGTTCACCAGCGACTCGCCGTTCGAGGCGGAAGCGAGATTCTTCTACGCGAGCGCGATCAAGGCGCTCGGCGATCGTTCCTCGTACGTGACCATGAGCCGTGAGCTGGCCGCTGATTTTCCGCAAAGTGAATGGGCGGCTGAATCGCTCAACAACCTGGCATCGCACTACGCCACGAGTGATGACGACGCGGCGGCGGACCAGGTGTACCGCGAGATTCTCGCGAAATTCCCAAAGCACCGCTACGCGGAGCGCGCGGCATGGAAGGCCGGGTGGACCGACTACCGCAACCGCCGCTTCGCCGAGGCCGCGGCGATCTTCGAATCGGCCGCTGTGACTTTTCCTCGCGCCGACAATCGGCCGGCCTGGCTCTATTGGTCGGGGCGATCGCGCGATCAGATCGGCGACGCCTCGACCGCCAACGCCCGCTATCGACTGGTCGTCACCGATTACGCCAACTCGTATTACGGTCGCCTCGCGTCAGGGCTCCTCTCGTCGCGGCGTCAGCCGCTGACGGCGGACGCCGCCGGCCTCACGCCGTCGAGCGTGGCGCCAGGCAAGACGCCGCCGTCCGAGGGCGTCATCCGCGAGCTCACGGCGCTCCAGCTGTTCGACGACGCGCTGCGCGAAGTGCAATATGCCCAGGCCGTGTGGGGCGATACGCCACAGCTGCAGGCGACCACGGCATGGATCCGCCATCAGCAGGGCCTCGGCTTGAAAGCGCAGGAGCGCTTCGTCGCGCTGCGCGGTGCCATCAACACGATGCGGCGCGCGTACCCGCAATTCCTGGCGGCTGGCGGGGAAGAGATTCCTCAAGACGTGCTCCGAATCATCTTCCCGCTCGACTACTGGCCGCTCATCGACAAGTACTCGCGTCAGCTCGATCTCGATCCGTATCTGATGGCGGCGCTGATGGCCCAGGAGTCGACGTTCACTCCCGAAATTCGCTCGTCGGCGAACGCGCGCGGCTTGATGCAGCTGATGCCGTCGACGGCGCGGCGCTACGCCACGAAACTCGGCATCAGGCCGTTCACCACGGCGCTGCTGTCGCAGCCGGAGATCAACGTCCGCATCGGGTCGTACTACTTCAAGGAATTGATGGATCAGTTCGGTGGAGCACATTACGCGCTCGCGAGCTACAACGCCGGCGAGCACCGTGTGACGCGCTGGCTCAAGGAGGCACCGGGGCTGCCGACCGACGAGTTCATCGACAACATTCCGTTCCCCGAAACACAGACCTACGTGAAGCGGATCCTGGGCACGGCTGAGGACTACCGGCGACTGTATGGCAACACGCCGCGGACCCCACCGACACGAGTGGTAGCGATCCCAGCGAATTGATGGACGACCTCCTGGAACTGACGGGCCGCGCCGAGGCGACCCACTTCTGGTTCCAAGGCTTTCGCAAATTCGTCTCGCCGCTGATCGAACGCCTGACGGCCGGACGCCGAGACCTGCGCATCGTCGACTGCGGCTGCGGCACCGGCAACAACCTGCGGCTGCTCGCTCCCCACGCCCGCGTCCTCGGATTCGACATGACGGCTGCCGGCACACGGCTCACGCGCAAAGCGGGATTTCCTGTCGTGCAGGCCGACGTCAGCCGGATTCCTCTCGCCGACCGCAGCGTCGACATCGCCACGGCGTTCGACGTGCTGCAGTGCGTCGACGCCGACGAAGTCGCGGTGCGCGAGATGGCGCGCATCGTCCGTCCGGGTGGTGCGGTTGTGCTGACGGTTGCGGCGTTGGAGATCTTGCGTGGCGATCACGCCGAGGCCTGGCAGGAGGTCAGACGATACACGCCGGCGGCAGCCCGTCGTCTGGTCGAACACGCCGGCCTGCAGGCCGAGCACGTGGCGTTTCTGTTTGCGTCGACGTTTCCGCTGATGCTCGCGGTCAGGGCGAGTCAGCGTCTGTTGCGACCGTTTCGACCGCTCCGTCCTGATACGGACATCGCGGTGCCTTCTGCGCCGGTCAACGCGATCTTGGCGGCGGTGGTGAGCGCCGAGGCATCAGTCGCGCGGTTCGTGCGAATGCCTATCGGCAGCTCGATTCTGGTCGTGGGGAGAAAGCCGACGTAGCACGTGTCAGAAGCGAATCAACCCTCCGAAATACACCCCGCTCATCTTCAGATCGCCCGCATCGGGATCGATCTGGTAATTCGCGGTGAGACGGCGATACCCAACCTGCGCGCCGAGATAGCGGGTGAAACTGACGGTGCCGTAGAGATCGAAGTCGTACTCCTTCGCGTCGAAGTCGTCTCCCTGGATGGCGTCGCTGATTTTGCCGCCGACGAAGCCAGGCACCTTGAAGCCGGTGAACTCGGTCGAGATCGAGAACAGACGATGCGGGTAGACGCGGGCGATGAAGCCGATCGCGGGAATGGGTGCGTTCACGTCCGTGACCGACGTGCCGTAGCCGGCCGCCGTGAGGATCGCCGACACCTTGTTGAACTTGACCTCGGTGATCATTCCGACGATGCCGCGCGGCGCCGCGACGAAGTCCCACTCGTAGCCGACCCGCCAGGTCTCCCACTTCAGGTCGGCGGTGGCTGGCACGTTGGCCTGATACGTGGTGCCGCCGAAACTGATGCTGCGCTGCAGCGTCGCGGCTTCACTGTAGGAGATGTTCACATGGCTCACCCGCAGCTTGTGCTTGCGGCCGGCCTTGAGCACGCCGCGGAACTCATTGAACCGGCTGTTTTCGATCGCGAATTCCTGCACGAAGTCGACCGGGGGCTGCCCGAGCGCCGCCAGCGAGCCGGTCTGAATCTTGACCTCCGGCGCGGGCGTCCAAAACATGAGCCCCATTTCGACATGAAAGTCCTCGCCGGCAGCGGGTTCCGCGACGCGGAATTGCGCCTCGGCGCGGGCCGAAATCAGCAGACAAGCGCACACAGCGGTGGCACAGACAGTTCGCATGGTTCGTGTATCGGCGGGCCGTCGGATACGCTTTAGGGAGCACGGCTCGTCAACTCCCAAACCCCAACTCCTAACTCCCAAGGCACGGAGGTGCATGAATACCTTTGATCCCCGACGCCGGCTGCTGCGCCAATTGATGCGCTACCGCCGCGCCTTCCTGCCGGGGTTCCTGTGCGTCATCGTCACGACCTCGCTCTCGCTGACCGGACCGTGGGTGCTGCGATACGCGATCGACGATCTCCAGACGGCACTGACGTTGGGCAAAGTGCGGCTCTACGCCGTGGCTCTGCTTGGTCTGGCGGCAGGAGCCGGCCTGTTCCGCTTCCTGATGCGTCGCATCATTATCGGGGCATCGCGCAACTTCGAGTACGACCTTCGCAACGAGTTCTTTGCCGCGCTCCAGCGCATGCACCTGGGCTATTTCCAGCAGACGCGCACCGGCGATCTCATGTCGCGCGCGACCAACGACTTGAGCGCCGTGCGCATGATGATCGGCCCAGCGGTGATGTATTCGGCCACCACCGGTCTGACGTTCGTCGTCGCGCTCGTACTGATGTGGTCGATCCATCCGTGGTTGACGGCGGTCGCCCTGGTGCCGCTGCCCTTCGTCACGCTCGCGGTGAAGTACTTCGGGTCGGCCATTCACAAGCGCTTCGAACGCATCCAGGAGCAGCTCTCCGACGTCAGCGCCGTCACGCAGGAATCGTTGGCGGGCGTGCGTGTCGTCCGTGCGTATGGTCGCGAGCACGTCGAGCTCGAACTGTTCCGTCGCGCGAACGAGGAATACGTCCAGCGCAACCGCGCGTTGATTCGACTTCAAGGCATGTACTTCCCCAGCATGGGACTGCTGATGGGAATTGGCGCGCTGCTGGTGCTGTGGATCGGCAGCCGAGAGGTGATCGCCGGACGCATGACGGTCGGTGCGCTCGTGGCGTTCAACGCCTACCTGATGATGCTCGGCTGGCCGATGATCGCGTTTGGCTGGGTCACGAACCTCCTGCAACGCGGGTTGGCCTCGTGGAAGCGCATGCTCGAGGTGCTCGATGCCGCGCCCGCGATTCACGATCCCGAGCCGTCGGATCGTGCGGAACTGACCGACATCCGCGGCGCCATCGAGTTTCGTCATCTCACCTTCGGCTACGGCGACCACGTCGTCCTGCGCGACGTGTCGCTCGTGATTCCGGCCGGTACGACCACCGCGATCGTCGGCGCGACCGGATCGGGGAAGTCGACGCTGCTGAGCGTGCTCCCTCGCATTCACGACGCCCCGCCGGGCACCGTCTTCATCGATGGCGTCGACGTCCGGCGCATTCCGCTCGCCACCCTGCGTGGGGCGATCGGCTTCGTGGCGCAGGAGCCGTTCCTGTTCAGCACGAGCATCGCCGACAACATCGCCTTCGGCGTGCGGGTCGACGAGACGACACGAGAGCGCATCGAGGCCGCGGCGGCGATCGCGCGGCTCGACAAGGACCTGAGCGGCTTCCCCAAGGGCTACGACACGATCGTCGGCGAGCGCGGGATCACGCTCTCCGGTGGACAGAAGCAGCGGACGGCGATCGCCCGCGCGCTCGCCGTCGACCCCAAAATCCTGGTGCTCGACGATGCCCTGTCGGCCGTCGATACCCACACCGAGGAGGAGATCCTGCAGCGGCTCGGCGCAGTCCTGCGGCACCGCACGTCGATCATCGTGTCGCATCGGGTATCAACGGTGCGCGGCGCCGATCAGATCGTGGTGCTGGACGAGGGACGCGTCGCCGAAGTCGGCACGCACGACGAGCTGGTGCGGCGCGGTGGTCTCTACGCGGATCTCTCGCGCAAGCAGATGCTCGAGGACGAGTTGGCCGCATCGTGACGCACGACGACGAGGTCATCGGGAAGGCCTACGACAGCCGCTTGATGCGGCGGCTGATGACGTACCTGCGTCCGTATCGGTCGCAAGTAGCGCTCGCCGTTGTTGCGATCATCGGTCACTCGGTTCTCGAACTGGCGCCGCCGTACCTCACGAAGATCGTCATCGACACCTACATTCCCGCGCGCGACCTCTCGGGGCTCGCGGGCATTGCGGCCATCTACCTCGCCGTGCTCACGGGTTCGTTCGGCCTGGAGTACCTGCAGACGTGGACGATGCAGGCGACGGGCCAGCGGATCATGTTCGACCTGCGGATGCAGATGATGACCCACCTGCACCGCCTCGATCTGCGCTTTTACGACCGCAATCCGGTCGGACGTCTGATGACACGCGTCACGACGGACGTCGACGTCCTCAACGATCTGTTCACGTCGGGCGTCGTTTCGGTGTTCGGCGACGTGTTCACCCTGATCGGCATCATGGCGGTGCTGGTCTGGATGGACTGGCGCCTCGCGTTGGTCGCCTTTTCCGTGCTACCGCTGATCGCACTCATCACACAGTGGTTCCGTGTGAACGTGCGCGAGTCGTATCGGACCGTGCGCATGTGGATCGCACGGATCAATGCGTATCTACAGGAGCGCTTCACCGGGATGTCGACGGTGCAGCTGTTCCGGCGCGAGGCCCGCGATTACGACGCCTTCGACGAAATCGATCGCCGTCACCGCGACGCCAACGTCGACTCGATCTTCTATTACGCCGTGTTCTATCCGGCGATCGAGTTCGTCAGTGCTCTCGCCGCGGCGCTCATCCTCTGGGTCGGCGGGGGCTGGGTGTTCGACAACGCGCTGACGCTCGGCGCGCTCGTCGCATTCCTGCAGTACTCGCAGCGGTTCTTCCGTCCGATCAGCGACCTCTCGGAGAAGTTCAACGTCCTGCAGGGCGCGATGGCGTCCTCCGAGCGCATCTTCCATCTGCTCGATACCCCTGCGGAGATCGAGGTCGGCAAGCGCGATCGAAGCACAGGGCGGCCATTGTCGGACCCGGGAGCGTCGGTGACGAGTGCGCCGGGCACGATCCGCTTCGAAAACGTCACGTTCTCGTATGGCGACGGCGAACCCGTGTTGCGCAACGTCTCCTTCGATGTGCATCCCGGCCAGCGCGTCGGCATCGTCGGTGCCACCGGCGCCGGCAAGACGACCATCGTCAGTCTGCTACTGCGGTTCTACGACGTGCAACAGGGACGCATCACCATCGACGGCGTCGACATCCGCGACATGGACCTGCTGGCGCTGCGACGGTTGTTCGGGCTCGTCCTGCAGGACGTCTACCTGTTTTCCGGGACGATCGCGAGCAACATCCGACTTGGCGACGCGACGATGACGGACGACACCGTGCGGCGCGCCCTCGACGCCGTTCATGCCTCGACGTTCGTCGACCGGATGCCGCAGGGGATCGACGCGCCCGTCGTCGAGCGCGGCTCGACGCTGTCGGCAGGGCAAAAACAGCTGCTGTCGTTCGCCCGCGCGCTCGCGTTCGATCCGCGCGTGCTGATTCTCGACGAGGCGACGTCGAGTGTCGACACCGACACGGAGCTGCTGATTCGCGACGCGCTCACAGTGATGATGCGCGGCCGGACCACGGTCGCGATCGCCCATCGTCTCTCGACGATTCAGGACATGGATCGGATCCTGGTGATGCACCGCGGCGAGCTGCGCGAGGCGGGCACGCATCAGGAACTGCTCGCCGCACGCGGCATCTATCACCGGTTGTATCAACTGCAGTTCGAATCTGCGGCCGGCATCGCGGCCGTTCGGGGAGCTTAAGGCTGCGGAGCGGCGGCGACGATTGGCGCAGCCTGCGTCGCGGCGTTGGTGATTGGAGCGGTTGGTTCTGCCGGCGGCGCGGGCGAGTCTTCTGGTGTTGCCTGGTCGGGAGCGGCTGCCTCCGACGGCGGGAATGCCGCAGCCGGCGGCGGATCAGGAGGAGGAACGCGGCGCGCAGCTTCGCGGCTCCGGAATAGACGATCAATCAGGCGCGGAGAGCTGGCGCGCGGATCCCAGCCCAATCGCAGGACGGTGACCTCGATGTCGCGGCGTCCGAACTTCAACGCCTCATGGCAGCTCCACATGTAGAGATCGAGATGGCGGCCCTGGACCTTCGGGCCGGTATCCATGACCGTGTAGACGCCGGTGTAGCGCGCGTCACCTGCGGCGACGTTCAGCACGCTGCCGACGGGCAACACCGTTGGATCAGCCGCGGCGATTCCGGTGCGAACGTCGACACCCGATGCCGTCGTGGTGCCCTTGCAGTACGCGGTGGCGCTGAACGGCAGCTGCGCCCCCGGCAGCGGCGAGCCCTGGTTCGTGGTCGACATCGGTAGCCACGCCACGCTGCGCGAATCGAACATCTGGGCTTCGTAGAGAAACACGAAGCCCGCGATGGCAAGAATCAGAACCACCAGCTTCAGCCAGATGGAGCGAGTGAGAACGCGAGGCATCACTGAAAATGCTGGTATCCGTCGGGCAACTCGCGCGCGCCGCGCGCGTCCTCCAGTACGACCTGCCGGGAACGAGTCATCACGCCAATCCGAGTTATCGGCAGATCGCCGATCAGCCGACGCACGGCTCGGAGCCGTCCACGGTGAGTGGGACGAACTGTGAAGATGAGCTCGTAGTCGTCACCGCCAGTCATGGCCCCCTCGAGCGGATCACGCCCGCATTCCTCGTGCCAACGACGGACGAACGCTGACAAGGGGACGGCGGTGCCGTCGACTTTCACACCCACGCCTGATGCGTCCGCAATCTGACGAATGCCGTCAGCCAAACCGTCGCTCAGATCCATGCAACTCGACGCTGCCCGAGTTCGGCCCAGCAGCATACCCACTCTTACGCGGGGCACCGGTCGGAGATAGCGCTCGATCCCGTCGCGCGCGTCCGGTGCGGGTACACCGCCCTCCGCGGCGCGTCGCAGCTCGTGCAGACCGGCCGAGGCGTCACCCACTCGTCCCGTGACGTAGAGCTCGTCGCCGGGCCGTGCGCCGTCGCGGGTCAACACCTTGCGCGGCCGCGCCGTGCCGATGGCGGTGACGTCGATCAGCAGTGGTCCGGGAGTGCTCGTGATGTTGCCGCCGACGAGCGCGACCCCGTGATCGCCTGCGAGACTCAGAAACCCTTCCAGCATGCGATCGAACGACTCGACCTCGAGGCTCGCCGGCAGTGCCAGCGAGAGCAGCGCGGCGCGCGGCCTCGCGCCCATCGCTGCCAGGTCACTGAGATTGACCGCCAGCGCGCGATAGCCGATCGCATCGAACGGTACGAACCGCCGGTCGAAATGCACGCCCTCGACCACTGCGTCAGTCGTGACCACGTCGAACGTGCCCCGTTCCGGCTTGATGACCGCGGCGTCGTCACCCGGGCCACGAACAACCCAGGATGGCAGCGCGACGTGTGCCTGGATCCGGGCGATGAGCGCGCGCTCTCCGACGTCAGCGACCGTGAGCGTGTGCAACCTAAGCCCGCTCAGAGGGGGAGTGCGGGCTGAAAAAGAAAAGCCCCGCTTTGCCGTGTGGGGAGGTCGAATGAACCTGCGAAAGCAGGTGGAGCCGCTGTTATCGGTTGCGCTTCAGGCTTCCTCGAAACAGAGGCGTGCACAACGCGCAACCTCGCGGCTCTCTTAGGAGTTGCGTTGGCTCAGACGAGCCTCCGACAACCATCACGAGCAAAGCAGGAGCCTTCTGAATCTTACTGGCCCGTGCGGCGCCGGGTCAAGGAAGGGGAGCGAACTTTACGAAGCTGCAACCTGCGCCAGCGCTTCATCGACGATGCGCTCGAGACGCATGGCGCGCTCGTTCAGATCGCCGGCAGCGGACGTGTGCTGTTGTTGGTGCTGATTGCGCTCGCGGAAGAATTCGTCCGCGATGTTGAGCGCGACCAGCACGGCCAGGCCGAGCATGTCGCTCGCCGGCGCGGAATCGGCCGCCGTGCGCATTTTCTGGTCGACATACGCCGCCAGCTCGGTGACGTACCGCTCATCGAGCGAGCTGCGAATCGGATACCGCTGTCCGGCGATTTCGACGGTGATGACGCTGCTCATTGGGGGGCGATGCTCATGGTGATTGAACGAGCCTCGGTGCGTTAGATGGCTTCGAGCTGCTCGAGCATCTCTGCCACACGCGACCGGATGATGTCGCGTTCATCGCGCAGCGCCTCCAGCTCGGACGAGCTCGCCTCGCTGTCGGCCAGTCGGCCCCGCAGGTCCTCGGCCTCTCGGCGCAGTCGCCCGTTTTCTTCCGCCGTGCGCGCATGCTCGTTCCGGAGCTGCGCATGCTCGCTTCGCAGCTGCGAGATCATGCCGACAAGCAGTTTGATCTTCTCTTCGAGACGATCGATGGGTTCAAGTTCTGGTCGTGCGACTGCCGCCGATTTTGCCATCCGAGTGCGAGCCTTTCGAGTTGGGAGGTGGTGAGATGGTGCCACGAAGGTAGCGAAGATTCAAGACGCGGCGACAGAGATTTTTGTCGACGAGGAACGCTCGGCGTGTGCGTCGTGGCTACCGCTGCACCGCGCCGTGACGATCGCGAAGCGCGGCGACGATCGTGTCCATCGCCGCCTGAACTTCGTGGTCGGTCAACGTGCGGTCGGGTGCCCTGAAAGTCAGACGCAGCGAGAGACTGACCTTGCCTTCGGGAATGCCCTTGCCTTGATAACGGTCGAACTCGGCCACACGCACGAGCGTGGCCGGTGCGATGTCGACGATTGTCTGTCGAACTGCCGCCGCGGCGAGCGTGTCGTCCACGAGAATGGAGATATCGCGAGTCACGGAGGGGTGTCGGGGCAGCGGCACCACCTGCGTGTCGTCACGGATCGCCGCGTCGAGCGCATCGAGATCGAGCTCCGCAACGAAGACAGCGCCCGAGACGCCATGCCGGTCGGCGACATCGGGCGCGACCTGACCGAGCCACCCGATCGGCCCGCCATTCTCGAGCAGCGCGTGCGCGGCCCGGCCCGGAACGAGCCACGGCTGCCGCGCTGGCTCGAATCGCGCCCGCAACTGCATCGCGTCGAGCAGTCGGTCGACGACACCGAGCAGATCGAAGTAGTCGACGGGCCGGTTGCCGCCTCCCCAGTGATCGCCGCCGATCAGTCCCGCCCACGCGCATGCCAGTACGCGCCGTTCGCCGCTGGAGCGAGTAAACCGAGCGCCGACCTCGAACAAGCGAACATCGCGCTGCTCCCGCCGTAGGTTGTGCGCGACCGCGTCGACCAGACCCGGCAGCGCTGATGGGCGCAACACGGCGAACTGCTCGGACAGCGGGTTCGCGATCGCCACGATCTCTTCCGGCTGGGCGAAGCCAGCCCCGGCCGATTCGGAGACGAAGCCGAACGTGACGGCTTCGGAGAACCCCGCGCCGGTCATGAGCTCGCGGAGGCGCCGCGTGCGTGTGATGCGCGGGTCGATCGGCGGCGGCGTCGTCAGCAGGGCCGGGAAGGTCGCTGGAATGCGATCGAAGCCGTAGTGACGCGCGACCTCCTCGATCAGATCGACCTCCCGCAACGCGTCGACGCGACGGGTGGGCACGGTGACCTCCCATCCGTCGTCGGCGTCTTTCAGTGCGAAACCGAGGCTCTCGATGAGGCGTTTCACCTCTTCGTCGGGTACGGATACGCCAAGCAGCCCGGCGATCTTGTGTCGTCGCAAACGCAGGGCCCTCGGCTCGACGCGAGCGGGGTAGGCATCGACGACCGTGCCGCGCGCGGTGCCAGTCTTAGTCCGCTCCAGCAGCGCGCACGCGCGCTCCATCGCGGTTACGGGGAGACGCGGATCCGAACCTCGTTCGAACCGCATGCTTGCTTCCGTCTTCAGACCGAGCTTCTTGCTGGTGCGCCGCACCGACAACGGATTGAAATACGCACTCTCCAGAACGATCGTCTTCGTGCCGACGGCAACTTCGGAGTCCTGCCCGCCCATGACGCCGGCGATGGCCACCGCCGTGTTCGCATCCGCGATCACCAGCATCTCGGGAGCAAGCGTCCGCATCTGACCGTCCAGGGTGCGGAGCGTTTCAGCCGGACGTGCGGGTCGCACGCGAATCTGTCCGCCGGTCAGCCGCGCGTGATCGAATGCGTGCATCGGCTGACCGAGCTCCAGCATCACGTAGTTGGTCACGTCGACGACGTTGTTGAT
Organism: Vicinamibacterales bacterium; assembly: GCA_035649395.1. Classification (GTDB taxonomy): domain Bacteria; phylum Acidobacteriota; class Vicinamibacteria; order Vicinamibacterales; family UBA2999; genus Gp6-AA40. The sequence goes on along the minus strand of DASRJR010000334.1, from coordinate 1,980 downwards.
CGGCCGCACGCCGGCCGCGCGCAGACGTGCCTGCAGCCAGTCCGGTGAGTCACCGACGATCACGTCCGCGACCGCGCCCGCATAGCGTGGACACAACTCCGAGTTCTCGATCACGACGGACAGATCGCCTTGCTCGACCGAGCGCAGCGACACCAGCGCCAGCGATGACGCGCCGACCGCGGGTCGACGCACCTGCAGTCCGTACGCCGTGGCGATCTCGCGTGCCATGCCGGCCACCGCCATGCAGTCGGGTCTGTTCGCGGTGATCTCGAAGTCGAGCACCGCATCGTCGTCGCCGATCCGCTCGACGCTCTCGACAGCGAAGCCGCGCACCGACATCGCGGCCGCGATCTGCTCGGCCGTGCCGGGGACGTCGACGAACTCGCGCAGCCAGGAGAGGAGGACTTTCATGGCGCGGGGAACTGCTCGAGGAAGCGCAGGTCGTTCTCGTAGAACAGACGGATGTCGTCGACGCCGTACTTGAGCATCGCAATGCGCTCGAGACCGATCCCGAACGCGAACCCGGTGACGGCGTCGGAGTCGTAACCGACCGCCTCGAACACCGCCGGATGCACCATGCCGCTGCCGAGAATCTCGATCCAGCCGGTGTGCTTGCAAACGCTGCAGCCGCTGCCGCCGCACTTGTGGCAGCTGATGTCGACCTCGGCGCTCGGCTCCGTGTAGGGGAAGAAGCTCGGGCGCAGCCGAACCTTGACCTTGCCGAACAGCGCCGTGAGCATCGCTTCGAGCGTGCCCTTCAGGTCTGCGAGCGTCACCGAGGGGCCGACGACGAGCCCCTCGAACTGCTGGAACATCGGCGTGTGCGTCAGATCGAGATTGTCGCGGCGATAGACCCGTCCGGGCACGATGATGCGCACCGGCGGCGGGAACGTCTTCATGTAGCGGATCTGCATCGCCGACGTGTGCGTGCGGAGCAGGGTGGCCCGCTGCACTTGAGCGGCTGGTGGACCGCCGTCGATCTGCCGGTGCGCGCCCCAGATGCCGCCGGGAATCGGCGCGCCCAGATACAGCGTGTCCTGCATGTCGCGCGCCGGATGGTCGGGCGGCATGTTGAGAGCCTCGAAATTATGGAAGTCGTCTTCTACTTCCGGGCCCTCGAGGATCTCGTATCCCATGTGGCTGAAGACGTCCTCGACCTGCGCGCGCAGCCGCATCAACGGATGGACGCGCCCGGAGCGGAGATCCCGTCCGGGGAGGGTGACGTCGACCGATCCAGCGGGCGGACGCGAGGCCGCGATCGATCCGCGCCGCTCCTCGATGGCGGTCTCGATCTCGCTCTTCAATGTGTTGACGAGTGCGCCGAACGCTTTGCGCTCCTCGGGCTGTAGCGAGCCGAGCCGCTTCATGAGCCCCGTCACGACTCCCGACTTGCGGCCGAGCCACTCGTCGTGGAGGCCTTTGAGCGCGGCCTCGGTGCTGGAGCCGGCGAGCCGCGTACGGAAGTCGGCTCTCAGCGACTCAATGCTCGGATCAGAGGAAGCGTCAGTCATGGATCAAAGCAGGCCCCAGGCCTCGGGCCCCAGGCCTCAGATCCTGCGACCTCAGATCTGGGACCTGGGCCCTGAGGCCTGGGCCCTGGCATTGTGCATGGGTTAGGCGGCTGGCAGCGCAGCTTTCGCCTGCGCGGCGACGGACGCAAACGCGGTCGGCTGCGTGACGGCGAGGTCGGCGAGCATCTTGCGGTCGAGCGAGCTGCCGGCCGCTTTCAGGCCGCGAATCAACTGCGAGTAGGTGAGTCCGTGCTCGCGCGCGGCTGCGTTGATCCGCACGACCCAGAGCCGGCGGTACTCGCGCTTCTTGTTCTTGCGACCGACGTAGGCGTACTTGAGCGCCGTATCGACCGACTCTTTCGCGGCACGATACAGCTTGCTCTTCGTCTGGTAGAAGCCTTTCGCTCTCGCGAGGAGCTTCTTCCGTTTCGCGCGCCTGACGGTTCCTCGTTTGACTCTCGGCATTTCA
>DASRJR010000333.1:0-7212 GCA_035649395.1 Vicinamibacterales bacterium | reverse complement strand
GCATTGGCGGCTGCTCGATCTCCGGTCCGAAGCACCCGATGCGCTGCGCCCGTTGCTCGACGAGGCCGGCATGTTCCGCACGCTGCCTTTCGCCCATGGTCTCGAGGCGTTCTTCGCGGCGGCGCTCGTCAACGAGCGGCGCGCTTGAAAAGAAACGGCGAGCGCAGGGTTTAACGAGCAACAGTCCACAGGAGAAACAGAGCAACAGAGCACGAACAGAGGCACTCGCTTCGAACCAGACGCGCCGTGCGATCCGTTCATGGTACGATGATGAGTTGATGCCGTTCCGCACTCGCGTCTGGGGCTTCGGCAAATTCCTCGTGCTGCTCGGCGCGCTTGGCGCGACGTTCCTGATCTCGTTCGGGATCTCGATGCGCGTCGCGCTGCGGGCACGTGAAGTGGCAGTACCGAAGCTCGAAGGGCTGACCGTCAACGAGGCGACCGCGTCGCTCGGCCAGCTTGGCCTCGGGCTGCGCGTCGACGACATTCGTCGTCCCGACAACAAGATTGCGGCGGGTCGCGTGATGCAGCAGGAGCCCGTGGCCGGAACGACCGCGCGCCGGCAGCGGACGATACGCGTGTGGGTCAGTGCGGGGCCGCATGTGACCACCGTCCCGCAGATCATCGGCCAGACCGAGCGGACGGCGCGCATCCGGCTGCAGCAGGATGGCGTCGAGGTCGGACCCATTTCCGAGTTTCGATCGTCCGACTACCCGGCTGATGCGGTAGTGGCCCAAAACCCTCCGCCCATGTCAGCCGGCCCACAGGTGTCGCTGCTGCTCAATCGGGGCGAGGAAATGCAGACCTTTGTGATGCCCGATGTGATCGGTATGGACGGCAACAAGACCGCCGAAGTGCTGCGCGCGCGCGGATTCCGCGTCTCGATCGTCGGCACGCAGCAGACGCCGGGCGTGCCCCCCGGAACGATCATCCGCCAACAGCCGCAGGGCGGTTTCCAGGTGGGACCAAGCGTGACCGTCTCGCTCGAGGTCAGCCCGTGAGGCCGCGTTGATGTCGGTGACAGGCAGACCCTCGCCGATTCAGATTGCGCCCTCCATCCTCTCGGCAGACTTCGCTGCGCTCGGACGCGATATCGCCGCCGCCGAGCGCGGCGGCGCGGATCTGATTCATGTCGACGTGATGGACGGCCACTTCGTGCCGGCCATCACCATCGGCCCGCTCGTCGTCAAGGCGATCAAACGCATCGCGACGCGCCCACTCGACGTGCACCTGATGATCTCGGATCCGGATCGCTACATCGACGAATTCGTCGCCGCAGGTGCCGCGATGGTGTCGGTGCACGTCGAAACGGTGACACACCTGCATCGCACGGTGACGCACATCAAAAAGCTGGGCGCGAGAGCAGGCGTCGTACTCAACCCGTCGACACCAGCCTCGGCGCTGGAGGACATCGCGCCCCACGTCGACTTCGTGCTGGTCATGTCGGTCAACCCCGGCTTCGCCGCCCAGGAATTCATTCAGCACTCGCTCTACAAGCTCCATCGCGTCCGCTCCGTCCTCGCCGCCGCCGGCTCGGACGCGCCGATCGAGATCGACGGCGGGATTTCCCTGGCCAACGTCGCCGACGTCGTGGCGGCCGGCGCCTCCATCCTCGTCGCCGGCAATGCGATCTTCGGCACCGCCGATGCCGAAGGCGCGACGCGCGCGCTGCGCGCCGCGGCCAACAAGGGACCCGGTGGCTGACGCGCTCCGCCGAACGCGCCTCCGCGTGCGCTACGCCGACACCGATCGCATGGGCGTCGCCTATCACGGCAATTACCTCGTGTGGTTCGAGGTCGGACGCACCGAGTGGCTGCGCGAATCGGGGTGGACGTATCGGGAGATGGAGGAAGACGGCGTGTCGCTTCCCGTGATCGAGGCGCACTGCGAGTATCGCCTCCCGGCGCGCTATGACGACGAGATCGAGATCTGCACGGCGGCCACGGTGCTGAGCCAGGTTCGCATCCGCTTCGACTACGAAGCGCGGGTGACCGGCAGCTCAGCGCTCGCCGCGACGGGCCACACCGTTCACGCCTCGCTCGGGGTCGATGGACGGCCGCGACGGCTTCCGGCGCGGGTACTCGAGCTCCTACCTCGAGCCCGCGGGCGCGAGCGTGAAACCCGCGCCGGCCACGAGGCGGGCGTGCGTGGCGGGGCACGATAAAGGCCTCAATGGACGGTCGGACGTCTATACGAATGGGCTTGCGGTGGCGGGGCCGCCGGCATCCACACCAGCGGGCGCGGGGAACCGCAGGTGCAGCTGACCGAGACCTGTCTACAATAGTGACGGAGGCTCGCGTACGGGTCTCATCGAGGTGCATGACTCACCAGAACAACCGACGGTCGATTTCCGCTCGTCTCCTCATCGCCTGCCTCGCGCTCGGCTTTGCGGCCGGGTGCGGAGGCAAGAAGAACACCCTCCCAGCGAACGCGCCGAATCCCGATCGGTTTCTGTTCGAGCGCGGGACCGAAAGGCTCAAGGAGAGGAAGTGGATCGACGCACGCGAGTACTTCCGGCAGGTGGTCGACAACTACCCCCAAAGTCCGCACCGGCCTGACGCCAAGCTGGGGCTGGGGGATTCGTATCTCGGCGAGAAGTCGGCCGAGTCGCTGGTGCTGGCGGCGAACGAATACCGCGAGTTCATCACGTTCTTCCCGCAGAACCCGCGCGCCGATTACGCGCAGTACAAGCTCGCGATGAGCCACTTCCAGCAGATGCGCGCGCCGGAACGCGATCAGACCGAGACGGTGTCGGCGCTCAAGGAGTTTCAGGTCTTCTTCGACCGCTACGGGGCGACCAGCTCGCTCACACCAGAGGTGCGCAAAGACTGGCGCGTGGCACGCGATCGCCTCAGCGAGGCGGAAATGCGCGTCGGTGTCCACTATTTCCGCATCAGGTGGTACGTCGGTGCAATTCCGCGCTTCCGCGGGATCCTGCGTGACGATCCCGAGTTCACCCGCCGCGACGAGGTCTACTTCTATCTGGCGGAATCCCTCGCCCGAACCGATAAGGGAGGGAGATCGGAGGCTATCCCGTACTTCAGTCGCCTGCTCGAGGAGTTCCCGATGAGCGAGCACGCCGAGAATGCGAGGAAGCGCCTCGAAGAGTTGAAGACGCAATAGGGTGGCGGACGCACGGTCCGCCTCCTTGGGAGAGACCGATGACGTCCAGTTCGCGTTCCACCAGGGTCCTGGCCACGGCGGCGTTGATCGCGGCCGCGTCCCCGCTGTTTGCCCAACTGGGCCCACCGGCGACGTCCACGAATCTGCCTCCCGAGATCCTGTCGCTCGCGTGCGCGCCGCGCGCCACCTACGAAGATCCAGCCACTCCATTGCGCATCACCGGCGGCCAGGATTCGTTCATCCGCCGCATCCATGCGCCCGGCGACCTCGTGACGATCAACGCCGGCAAGGCCAACGGCATCGAGGTCGGCCAGGAGTTCTACGTTCGGCGTCTCCAGACGAGCGATCGCGCGCCAGTGTCGCGCCAGGCGCCGGCCACGATCCGGACGAGCGGCTGGATCAAGGTCTACGCGGTCGATGACCAGTGGTCGCTCGTGACAGTGACGCACGCCTGCGACACCATCGAGATCGGCGACTACCTCGAGCCGTTTGCGCTCCCGACGCTGCCGCCAACACCGAAGGATCGTCCGAAGGCGCAGCGGAACAACTACGCCAAGGTCGTTCGCGGCAACGATCGCCGCACCGCCTTTTCGCAGGGCGACTATCTCATCATCAATCGCGGCAGCGATCACGGCATCGAGGTCGGATCGCAGTTCGTGATTTACCGCAACAAGAACCAGGCGGAGAACTTCCTGTTCGAGCTTGGCGAGGGGATCGCCGTCGACGTGAAACCGGAGCTGACGACGCTGCGGGTGACGATGTCGCTGGACGCGATCCGCTCGGGCGATCTGGTCGCGCTTCGAAGAGAGCCGGAAGAAAAATAGAATTGTCGATTTTGCCGATCTTTGATTATTGATTGAATACTCAAACAGCTGGTTGACGCGCGACCGGGGTTTCAATCAAAAATCAAGAATCAGCAATCAACAACGATTCAACAATCATCAATCGTCAAATCAACAATCGATTTATCCCACCCTGCGCTCGCGCGCGATGTTGACGTCCGCGACACGCGCGTTGAGCAGTTGCTGGAACCGGCGGTAGTAGTCGACCGCCGACGCCACCGCCAACAACATCACCGCCCACAACGTGACGTAACCGACCCAAGCCAGCCACGGCAGCGGGCCCCAGGCGAGAATCAGCAGCAGGATGGCCGTGACTTGCGAGGCCATCTTCGCTTTGCCCAGCGGTGATGCGGGGATCGTGACGCCCTTCGTGTAGGCAAGACTGCGCAACGCCGTGATCGCGAACTCACGGCCGATGATGAGCGCCACCATCCAGGCCGGCGCCCGCCCGAGCTGCACCAGCGAGATGAACGCCGCCGACGTCAGCAGCTTGTCCGCGATCGGATCGAGCATCTGCCCGAGCCATGTGACTTGCCGGCGCCGCCGCGCCAGGTAGCCATCGAGCCAATCCGTGATCGAGGCGAGCCCGAAGATCGCGGCGCCCACGACCTCTTTGGGCATCCCCAGGATCCGTCGCCCTTCGAATTCCGTCAGCAGCACGACGACCAGGAGCGGCACGAGAAACATCCGCACGAGGGTCAGCGTGTTGGGCAGGTTCATCAATGGGGCCGCAGCAATTCTACCATCGGTGTAAGATTGGGATTCGTCATGAAGGCGATCCTGCTGGCTGGAGGCAAAGGCACGCGCCTGCGGCCGCTCACGGTACACACGCCCAAGCCGATCGTTCCGATCTTCAGCCGGCCCTTCCTGCACTACCAGCTCGATCTCCTCAAGCAGGTGCCAGACATCGATGAGGTGATCCTCAGTCTCAACTATCAGCCGAGACGCATCGAGGAAGTGTTCGGCGACGGTTCCGAGGTCGGCATCAAGATCCGCTACGTCGTCGAGCCGTTTCCGCTCGGCACAGCCGGCGCCGTCAAGTATGCCGGCGACAAGCTGACCGAGTCGGTCGTCGTGTTCAACGGCGACGTGCTGACCCAACTCGATCTCGCCTCGGTGATCGCGCTCCATCGCGAGCGAGCGGCGCGGGCCACCATCGTACTGACGCCGGTCGAGAACCCGAGCGCGTACGGACTCGTCGAGACCGACAACCACGGCAACATCCGACGGTTTCTCGAAAAGCCCAAACCCGAGGAGATCACCACCAATCACATCAACGCCGGCATCTACGTGCTCGAGCCCGATACGTTCGACCGGATCCCGAGCGATGTCAGCTGGTCGATCGAGCGCAGCTTCTTTCCGTCGCTGATCGAGCGGGGCGAGACGTTCGTGGCGTATCTCTACGACGGGTACTGGATCGACATTGGCACCCCCGAAAAGTACACACAGGTGCATCGCGACATCATGGATGGGCGATTCACCGCGGTGCCGTTCGCGGATCTGCCAGAGCCTCGGGTCTCGATCGCGCCCGATGCCCGCATCGAGGCGGGCGCGCGGATCGAGGGCCCGTGCTTCATCGACGAGGGTGTGCTCGTCAAGCCTGGCGCTCGCGTCGGTCCTTATTCGGTGATCGGCCGTCAGACGCAGATTGACGAGGACGCGACGGTCGAGCGCGCGATCGTCTGGCCGAATTGCCGCATCAGCGATCACGCATCGGTGCAGGACGCCGTGCTCGGGCGTAACTGCCACGTCGGGCGAAGCGTGTCGGTCAACGGCGGCGCGGTGCTGGGCGACAAGACGACGCTGACCGATTTCACTCGCGCGTGACGCCCGGCTATTACTGACCCTCGGAAACGCCGGGTCTGAAGCACACGACCCGGCCTACACTGCATTGATGCGTATCAATCGGGACATTTTCAAGGCCTACGACATTCGCGGCCTGTATCCATCCGAAATCGACGAGACCGTCGTCAGGCAGATTGGACGGGGCTTCGTCGCGTATCTCGATGCCAGGCGCATCGCCGTGTCGCGCGACATGCGCGTCTCGTCGCCGCAACTGGCGTCCGCGTTCATCGAGGGCGCCCTCGAACAAGGAGCTGAGGTCGTCGACTACGGCATGCTCCCGACCGATGCCATGTATTACGCGGTCGCCAACGACGGCCTCGACGGTGGCGCGCAGATTACCGCCTCGCACAACCCGAAGCAGTACAACGGCGTCAAGATGGTGCGGAAGGAAGCGCTGCCGCTCAGCGGAGACGCCGGCATCGGCGACATCCGCGACATGATCGCGAACGACGGCCTGCCGTCGCCGACGCGCCCGCCCGGAACACGGTCGACCCGCGACGCCCTTGCCGGCTACATCGACAAGGTGATGTCGTTCATCGATCCGGCCCTGATCAAGCCGTTCACGACCGTGCTCGATGCCGGCAGCGGCATGGCCGGCCTGGTCGCGCCGCGGCTGTTCGATCGGCTCCCGTGCAAGACCACGCGACTGTGCTTCGACATCGACGGCACGTTCCCGAACCACGAAGCCAATCCGCTGATCGAGGAGAACAGACAGGACATCACCGCCGAGGTCGTCCGGCAGAAGGCGGATATCGGCATCGCCTGGGACGGCGACGCCGATCGCTGCTTCTTCATCGACGGCAGTGGTGAGTTCATCTCCGGCGACTTCATCACGGCGCTGCTGGCCGAGGCCTTCCTGTTGAAACACGGGCCATCGACGATCATCTACGACCTGCGCGCCAGTCACGCGGTCAAGGACACGGTGCAGCGCTACGGCGGAGGGGCGCTCATGAACCGCGTCGGGCACGCGTTCATCAAGCAGCGCATGCGGCAGGAAGACGGCATCTTCGCCGGTGAGGTCACGGGCCATTACTACTTCCGCGACTTCTACTATGCCGACAACGGCTTCATTCCTGCCCTGTTGATCCTCGAGTTGATGTCGAAGAAGAACCAGTCGCTGCGCGACCTGCTGCAGCCGTTTCGCGAGCGCTACTTCATCTCGGGCGAGATCAACACCAAGCTGGCCGGCATGGACGAAGTCCCCAGAAGGCTGGCGCAGATTCAGGCGCGCTACAAGGACGCGACCATCGCGACGATGGACGGAGTCTCGATCGACTACCCCGACTGGCACTTCAACGTGCGCGGCTCCAACACGGAGCCGCTGCTGCGACTGAACCTGGAAGCCAAGACGCCAGATCTCATGGCGGTCAAACGCGACGAGGTGCTCGGCGTGATCCGGGGC
>DASRJR010000332.1:0-6941 GCA_035649395.1 Vicinamibacterales bacterium | reverse complement strand
GTCTCGCCACCCGAGAGGGCCTCGGTCGGCTTCAGCCCTTCCTCGCCGCTGAACAGCATCTGCCCGAGCAGACCGTGGATCTCCTGCCGCGACGAGTCCGGGTCGAAGCGGTGCAGCCACTCGACCGCGGTCAGCCCCCGCTCGATCGCGCCGGTGTGATCCTGCGGCAGGTAGCCGACCGACACCTCATGTCCCCAGCGAAGCGTGCCGCGATCGATGTCCGGGGGATTGCGCGGCTGGTCCGGCGCGTCGGCGAGCAGCGCCCTGAGAAGCGTCGTCTTGCCGATCCCGTTGCGACCGGTGATGACGATCTTCTCACCCCGGTTGACGACGGCGCTGAACGCCGGAACGATCGACACGCCGCCGTGTGCCTTCGCCACGTCGGCGAACTCGAGCGGCACCTTGCCCGACGGCCGGCGCGTGGTGAACTTGATGTAGGGTCGCTGAATGTTCGAGCGCGCCAGCTCGGTGGTCTGCAGCCGCTCCACTTCCTTGCGCCGCGAGGTCGTCTGGGCCGCGCGCGTGCCGGCGCCGAACCGCGCGATGAAGTCGTTCAGCTGCGCGATCTTCTTCTCCCGCTGCTCGTTCTCGGCCTCGATCCTGGAGCGGATCTGCGTCTTGGCGACGACCATGTCGTCGTAACCGCCGGTGTAGGTGATGATCGTCTCGTAGTCGATGTCCGCGATGTGCGTGCACACCCGATTGAGGAAATGCCGATCGTGCGAGATGACGATCAACGTGCCTTCGTAGCGGGTGAGCAACTCCTCGAGCCAGTGAATCGAGTCGAGATCGAGGTGGTTGGTCGGCTCGTCCAGCAGCAGCGCCTCGGGATGACCGAAGAGCGCCTGTGCCAGCAGCACCCGCACTTTCTGCCCACCCTGCAGTTCGGCCATCGTCCGCTCGTGGAGCGCGTCGGGAATGTCGAGCCCCTGCAGCAGCACGGCGGCATCGCTCTCCGCTGAGTAGCCGTCCTCTTCGCCGACAATGCCCTCGAGCTCGCCGAGGCGCATGCCATCCTCGTTCGACAAGTCGGTCGAGGAGTACAACGCGTGACGCTCTTCGAGCGCCTCCCACAGCCGCCGGTTGCCCATGATCACGGTGTCGATCACGCGATACCGGTCGAATGCGTACTGGTCCTGGCGCAGCACGCCAAGCTTCCGCGGGCGGGCCACGGAGCCGCGCTGCGGCTCAGACTCACCGGTCAGCAGCTTCATGAACGTGGACTTGCCCGACCCGTTCGGCCCGGTCAGACCGTAGCGCCGCCCCGCCGAAAACGTCGTCGAGACGTCGTCGAACAGGACCTTGGAGCCGAACCGCATGGAGACGCCGCTGGTAGAGATCATGAACTCTCTATTCTACCAGCCGGCGTCCGCGTCTACGTCGTTGCGAGAGGCGGGCTCTGAAGGCCACCTCTGCGCGCCGCGGTGTCTCCAGTCAATGTCGCGGTCGGACCCGCTGCAAGAAGTTGTCATCGACGTAATTGGCGATCGCTTCGCCCACGCCATCGCTGATCACGACCGTGCTGGGATAGTGCATCCCACCCCAGACGCGAGCGTCGTTGCCCTCCGACCGCGCGACCGAGATGCTGGCGTAGGTTTGACTCGTCGATCCAGTGGTAAGCGTGAACACCTGCTGGTCGGCGAAGTAGCGCAGTAACACGGTCGCCGCCGCGCCGTTGAGGCTGGGATGTCCGGCCGGGTACTCGGGGTGGCACGGCGTGTTCACGAGCGGTTTCCAGTCTTGATCGGCAACCGTGTCGAGATTGCCGTCGGTGTCTGCCAAGGGGATCGCGGTCGCCGGCCTCCACGTGACGACGGTCGAGATGTCGCCGTAGGATCGCTTCGCTTTCCAGATCGTGAACGCCGTGTCGGCCATCGCGAGGTTCAGGATCGCGAGCAGCCGGTTGCTGTCCGACATGGACAGATGGTTGGCGCGAGCGATCTGATTCGCCGCCTGATTCCAGTGCACGCTCGCATTGCCCTCCCAGAACGGCGCCAGGAGGGTCTGCTCGATCGAGCGCGTCGATCCGGTCCCGCGGCCAAGCGTCTTCACGGCATTGAGGTCTTCACTGTAGGTGCTGGTCGTCAGACCTCGCGGTGGACCAGGCTGAAACTGTGTGTTGCTGACGAGGACGAACGGGACGGTGAATGCCAAGCCCTGAGCGCTCATCGACCCGCAAGTCGGCGGCGGAGGTGCCAGACGCAGCGTCGGCCGCCATTGGCCCACTGCGAGGCCGCCATTGAATGCAGGCTGGATGTCGGTGAATCCATCGTTCTCACGCCAGTCGAGCACGGCCTGCGCCACCGCCGTTCCCCAGGCAACGCCACGCGCGCGCGACTGGCCACCGTCGCCTCCATCGTCACTGAGCGCCTCGAGCGAGGCCTCGTAGCTGACAGTCAGTTCCCCCGCTCGTGTTGGGAACAGCTTGACGAGCGTGGTGTACGCCGCCGCGATCACCGCCGCGCGACGGGATGCGCCGCGAGGGGCGCTGTCGTGAACGTAAATTGGCGTGTACCGCCGCTCGATTCCGTTGTAGGCGTCGAAGATTGCGGCGTGAACGATCGCCCCGAGCCGTTGACTCGACGAGTTGGCCGTATTCGTGGCGATCAGCGTGTCGACGAGGATCTGATTCCACTCCAGCACCTGGTCGGGTGAGTCATCCGACGCCAGGCAGGGAGGCGCGTAAACGAGAACAGCCACTGTGGCCACGGCGATACCGACGAGCGCGGCTTTCAAGCTCCGATTCTTCATGACGGGTTCCCTCCGCGGACAGCCAGAGGCCGTCCGCACGCTGGAATGCGGGAACGCGCGTCCAAAGGGTGAACATCGCTCAAAACCCCTCTAAACTCGACAGCCCTCGGTCCTCACCGCTTCCAAGGAATGAGCGATACTCGTCCGACGATCGTGACCATCTCATCGCCTGGGGCGGTGACCGAGCTGCTGCGGGCGTGGAGCGACGGCGACGCGGGCGCCCTCGAGCGGCTGATGCCGCTCGTGGAAGCGGAGCTGCGCCGGTTGGCGCGACTCTACATGGGTCGCGAGCGTCACGGACACACGCTGCAGGCCACGGCGCTGGTCAATGAGGCGTTTCTCCGGCTGACCGGCGCGCAGCACATCCGCTGGCACGATCGCGCACACTTTCTCGGCATCTCGGCCCGTTTGATGCGGCGAGTGCTCGTCGATCACGCCCGCGCTCGGGGATCTCAGAAACGCGGGGCCGACGCGCAGCGGGTGACACTGCACGAAGGGCTCGTCGCGACGCCTGACCCGGCGCTGGACGTCGTCGCCCTCGATCGGGCCCTGGAGGCGCTGGCACAAGTCGACGAGCGGAAGAGCCGCGTCATCGAACTTCGGTTCTTCGGTGGCTTGAGCGTGGACGAGACGGCCGACGTTCTGCATGTATCGCCCGACACCGTCAAACGCGATTGGCGATTGGCGAAGCTCTGGTTGCTGCGCGAGCTCGAAGGAGAGGCTGGGTGACCGACCCCGCGCGTCGGCAGCGTGTCGAGGACCTCTGCGACGCAGCGCTCGATCGCGATGAGCGCGAGCGGGCCGCATTCATAGCCGCAGCGTGCGGAGACGATCATGTGCTGCGAGGGGACGTGGAGGCGCTGCTCGCCAACGCGCACAAGGCGGACCGCTTCCTCGTCACACGGGTGGGCGATCTGGCGGCGCAAATCATGGCGGATGACCAGGAGCCGTCGCTCGTTGGCCGCCGGCTCGGTCCGCACGAGATCCTCTCGCGCCTCGGCTCGGGTGGCATGGGTGAGGTCTATCGCGCTCGCGACACCAGGCTGGGTCGAGACGTCGCCATCAAGGTGGTCGCGGATCCATTCGTCGCCGCGCCGGAGCGGCTGGCGCGCTTCGAACTCGAAGCGCGGGTGCTGGCCACTCTGAACCATCCACACATTGGGGCAATCTACGGGCTGGAGGAGGCGGACGGCGTCCGCGCTCTCGTACTCGAACTCGTGGAAGGTCTGACGCTGGCCGAACGCCTCACGTTCGGTCCACTACCACTCGACGAGGCCGTCGCCGTCGCACGTCAGATCGTGGACGCGCTCGAAGCCGCCCACGACAGGGGCGTGATCCACCGCGATCTGAAGCCGGCGAACATCAAGATCACGTCCGACGGAACGGTGAAGGTACTCGACTTCGGGCTGGCCAAGATGTTCGCGCGGGAGATTGCGGCCGGCGAAGAATCGCCGACGCTACCGCCATCGTTCGACCCGTCACGCGACGGTCTGATTCTGGGAACAGCTGCTTACATGAGTCCCGAACAGGCACGCGGCAAACCGATCGACAAGCGGACCGACATCTGGGCGTTCGGCTGCGTGTTGTACGAGATGGTAACCGCCCGCCCGGCGTTTGGTGGGGAGAGCTCGTCCGACACCATCGCCGCGGTACTCGAGCACGCGCCCGACTGGAGCGCCCTGCCGGTAGAGACGCCGCTTGGCATCCGCCGGCTGCTCCAACGCTGTCTCGAGAAGGATCCCAGGCGCCGATTGCGCGACATCGGCGATGCGCGGCTCGACATCGACGACACATTCAGTGCCAATGCCACCGCAGACACGACGGCTCCTCGCCGTGTCCGGCGCACCGCGGGGGCGGCAGCGGGCGTCTTCGTCCTGGTCCTCGCCTCCCTCGTGACTTGGCAGCTGCAGCGATCGGAGTACTTCTGGCGCAATCCACTGGACGATGCAACGGTCACGAGACTGACCGACTTCGACGGCGCGGACCATCACGCGGCGATTTCACCGGGTGGTGATGTCGTCGCCTTTCTCTCCGACCGCGCCGGCGCGTGGGACGTATGGGTCACACAGGTGGCGACCGGCGACGTGCTGAATCTCACGAAAGGGAGCGTGGAGGAACTCCGAAATCCCGCAACCCGCACGGTGGGCTTTTCACCGGACGGTTCACGGGTGGTGCTCTGGAGTCGCGCGAGGAAATCCGCGGGAGGCGGTGTGGTCGATTCCGGGTGGACGGTTCCGACGTTGGGTGGTCAGCTTCAGCCAACCTGGAAGGGCCTCGGCATCTCCGAGCTCGCCTGGGCTTCGAACGGACGCGTCGTCTATCACCCGTCAACCGATGGCGACCCGATGTTCGTCACCGAGCCGGACGAGAAGGAGGGGAAGCAAATCTACGCGGCGCGAGCGGGGCTCCACAACCACTTCCCCATCTGGTCGCCCGATGGCGCGTTCATCTATTTCGTTCAGGGGAAAGTGCTCGACAGCACGTTCTACGAGAGCGACGTGTGGCGCATTCCGCCGGCCGGCGGGCAACCGGAACGGATGACGTTCCACAACACACGCGTCACCTTTCCGACCCTGTTGGACGATCGGACGCTGCTGTACCTGGCCACCGACACCGACGGATTCGGGCCGTGGATCTACGCCATGGACGTCAAGCGCCGAATCCCGCACCGAATCAGCACGGGTGTCGAGCCGTACACCTCATTGGCAGCCAGCGCTGATGGTCGTCGCCTCGTCGCGACGACGCTTTCACGCTCGACGACCAGCTTGTGGCGGGTGCCGGTTGAGGGTCGCGAGGTCGCTGCCGCCACGCCGATTCGGCTCCCGACGACAGGCGGGCTTTCCCCGCGCCGCGGTGACGGTTACATCGTCTATCGGGCGCTTCAAGCCGGAACGGATGGTCTGTGGAAGCTCTTGGACACCGGAGAAGCGACGGCACTCTGGAATGGACTGGAGGGTCGCGTCGTCTCGGGCGCGGCCATCGAGCCCGGCGGCGGGCACGTCGCGTTCGTGATCCAGAAGCAGGGACGGACGCAACTCTATCTGGTGAACGCCGATGGAACTGGCGGTGCGCGCCGCGTGGCCGACGAGCTCGACGTGCGAGGAGCGCCCGCCTGGTCGCCAGACGGACAATCGCTGGCAATCGCGGCCAATCGCGCTGGCGAACCAAACCTCTTCAAGGTCCCTCTCAACGGCGGCACGCCGGTGCCTCTCGTGAAGGAGTACTCCACCAATCCGATCTGGGCGCCGAGCGGACGGTTCCTGGTCTATTTCGGCGCCGACGTCGGCACCAACGTGTCCGTGAAGGCGGTGAGCAAGGACGGCGCGGCCTGGCCGTTGCCTCGGCTGACACTCACGCGGGGCGACCGTCTGGCCTTTCTGCAGACCGACGACGCGCTGATCGTGCTGAAAGGAAACGTGTCGCAGAAGGATTTCTATCGTGTCGATCTGACGACCGGGCACGAACGGCAGCTCACCAGGCTCGGTCGCGAGCTGGCCATCGGCGATTTCGATCTCTCCCCGGACGCTCGTGAAATCATCTTCGATCGGATACGCGAGGAGTCCGAGATCGTCCTGTTCAACCTGATCGATCGGTGAAGTACGGAAGGGAGTCGTCGGTCCTTGGGCCTTAGGTCTTGGTCCTTGGTCCGTCCTGTGGTCCTTGGTCCGTCCTTGGTCCCTGGTGCTAGGTCCGGGCATGACTTGGGACCAAAGGACCACGGACCATGGACGGACAAAGGACTAGGGACGGACCAAGAACAAAGCACCAAGGCCCAAGGACTGCGGCTGCTCTAGATCAAGAGCCCGGTACCTAAGAGCGGCCGCCCTTGCGTTCGATGCAGTTGTACGGCTTGACCGTCTCGCCTTTGCGCCAGACCCAGGATCGCTTCAATTCGACCGGAGCGGAGAACGTCGCCGAATCGGTGATGGTCATCGAGTAGCTGAGACGAGTGCCGTCACTCGTCGGCGTGAAGCGCTCGACAATGGACGAGGATGTGCCTTGCGGGATGCCGCTGGGATCGAGATACGCCCAATCGATCCGGTCGGTGTTGACGACCAGTGTCTCGCCTTCCCACTTCCCCTTCGATCGACCCAGCAGCGTCTTCGGCAGCGCATCGAACTTCGCGTCGGGCGTCATGACGATCGTGCGGACGGTATCGTACTCCTCCATGCGCAGCAGAATCGTGTCGC
>DASRJR010000331.1:0-5620 GCA_035649395.1 Vicinamibacterales bacterium | reverse complement strand
AACCCTCCGCCTGGATCGAGCTGAAGGGTGCTCTGGGCCATGCGCTTCTGCAGGGCTGTTTTTGCAGCATCCGACGGCATGCCGACGTAGATGCTGACGAGGTCCGGCGTCCGTGTCTGTGCCGCGATCACCATCGGCGTGAGAAGGAGTCCGGCGACGGCCGCGAGGACGAGCAATCGCCTGAGTACGTGAGGGGATTCGGTCATGGCGGCGGTCTCCTGAGCGGGAGTTGGGGCGACCCGCTACTCGCCTATGCGTAGAACGCCGCTGCCAGCTGTCATCCGGATCTGGCGCGCATCGAACGCGGGCGAAGATCCGAGGATCTGAGGAGCGCGCCTGCAGCCCGTTACCGGAAGCGCCAGAGCGGCCGCAACCGCCAGGTGGCCGCAACAGTGGCGCGAGGCCGCTCGGGCGTGGCTTGGCGGCGCCCGGCCATGGCCACCAGCGTGTCCGCCGTAAACCGCCGGACCTTCACTGAGTGACCGGACCCCTTCTTCACCACATACGAGGCGCGTTCCAGGTCGGCACTGAAGACAAGGTCGGACACCGTCGAGTCGTAACCGGGGATGTTCGTGCGCCGCAGGCCGGGCACGGAGCCGTGACCCTGATACCGCTCTTCGCCGAGCACCCACCAGGGATCGAAGTGCCACAGGTCGTCAAGGCGTTCCTCGTCCCACACCAAGGCGTCGTCGAGATCGGTGAATCGCAGACGCAGGCGATTTCGCCACGGCCAGTCGCGCACGAACAAGCCAGGTGCCCAGTCGGCGAGCATGATGCGCGCGTTTTCCTCGGCCGTGATCATCACCATCCGAGTTCGCCCTTCCTCGTCAAACAGCGGGAAGAGCGACGCGTCCTCGAGCGGCCGATCCTCGAACTCGAGGCGGCATGACTTCAGCGACCGCTGACTGACGAGGCGGCGCAGGGCCCAGAGGTCCATCACGTGTCAGCCTCGTCGGGTGCGCTGTCGGGGAGGCGCGGGGTGTTTTGTTCGAACGCCGCCGGAGCGAATGCGGCGAGCCCACCCATCGAGCCGACCATGTCGCTCGGCACGACCATCAGTGCGCCGCGCTCCTTGATCGACTCGTAGGTCATGTTCATCGCGCGAATCCGCAGTGCAATCGGGTCGCGGCGATAGACCGCCGACGCCTTCTGCATTTCGTCGGCTACCACGAGCTCCGACTGGGCGAGGATGATTCGCGCCTCGCGCTCGCGATCAGCCTGGGCCTTGCGGCTCATCGAGTCCTCGAGTATGGCGGGCAGCCGAACGTCGCGGACCTCGACCGACTGCACGGTGATGCCCCAGTCGCTGGTCTTCGCGTCGATGATCTCCTGCAACTGGTGATCGACCTGCTCGCGGTCCGAGATCATGCGCACCAGCTCGGTGTGCCCAATCACGTCGCGGAGCGTCGTCTGGGCCGCCCAGCTCACGGTGGCGGCGTAGTGCTCGACTTCGACGATCGCCTTCCTGGCGTCGGTGACCACCCAGAACAGCACGGCATCGACGTTGACGGGTACCGTGTCCTTTGTCAGCGTCTTCTCGGCCTGAAAAGGCGTGGAGCGGATGCGCATGTCCACGGTCGCGACCAGCCGGTCGAAGCCGGGGAACGTCCAGTTGATGCCCGGACCGAGCACCCGCTTGTAGCGTCCGAGTCGCAGGAGCACACCCCGCTCCCATTCCTTCAGCAGCCGCGGCGACAGGCCGACGTAGATGCCGAACGCGAAGATCGCGATCGCGGCCACCGCGCCGCCGGCAAGCCAGACGGCGAGCGCAACGATGGCGGTGACGAGCATGATCAGATTGGCGATGGGATTCCCTCTACCTTTCACGATCGACCTCCTTCCAGACGCCGTCAACCAGTTGCGCGAGCTCCCGCGCCGTGATCCCCGACTCCCGGCAGAGCGCGACCAGTTCCCTCGTGCGCTTGACGATGCGCTGATAGTCGCGATCGACGAGCGTCGGCTGGCGCTGCTGCGATGTGACAAAGGTTCCGAGGCCGCGCTCGAGCCGGAGCAGCCCCTCTTGTTGGAGATCGCGATACACGCGTGTGACCGTGTTCGCGTTGATGCCGAGCGCGACGGCGAGCTCGCGCACGGTCGGGAGCGGGTCGCCCGCGCTCAGCGCGCCGCGGCGGATGAGCAGGCGGATCTGCTCGACCAGCTGCACGTAGACCGGAAGCGGGCTCGCGCGGTCGATGCGGAACCGTCCTGGCACGCGCCTAGAAGTATCAGAGTCAATGAACTAGTGGAATAGCACAATGGCACTAATGGCTTCAGGCGATGCTTGGCAAGTACAAGCGAACGCTCGTGCCTTTTCCCAGGTAGCTGTCGACCTGAATGAAGCCGCCAGCCAGCGTGATGATCTGGTTGACGATCGACATGCCGAGGCCGTGTCCCTTCGTGCCTTTCGTGCTGAAAAACGTCTCGAACATGCGCGCGCGTGTCTCTGTGTCCATGCCGACTCCGGTATCGCTCACTTCGAGCGCGACGAAGGTGCTCTGGCGGTCAGGGCTGTGGCCCACGCTTTCTTCTCGGAGCTCCACGGTCACAACGCCGCCGGCTGGCATCGCGTCGCGGGCGTTGACGACGAGATTGACGACAGCGCGCTCGAGTTGAACGGGATCGATGAAGATGCGGCTGACGTGCGGGGGAACGTGGGTCTCCACCCGCACGCGTGGTCCGGCGGCGCCGCGGAGCAGGGGCAACGAGTCGTTGAGGACGTCCGCGGGACTGACGACGCGCGGACGTTGCACGTCGACGCGCCCTAACGTCATCAGCTTGTGGGTCAGCTCACGGCCGCGATCGGCGACGCTGGCGAGCTCGGCCGCCAACCGGTTTACCTCCGGGTTGCGGCCGCCGGCGTCAGCAATCAGGTCGACGTAGGCGTAGATCACGTTCAGCACATTGTTGAAGTCGTGCGCCACGCCCGCAGCAAGCCGGCCCATCTCTCCAAACTGCTGTAGTTCCGCCAGACGTGTCTGCTGCGCTTCGAGCGCGCTCTCGGCGCGCAGCCGTTCGGCTTCCGCGTAGAGACGAGCGACGATGTCGCCGACCGATGCCGCAAATTCGCATTCGGGATCGGTCCATTCCCGGGCGCTGCCGACGTGCTCGTGACAGACGATGCCGATGATGTCGCCGCCTTGGAGAATCGGCGCGTCGAGCATCGCCGTGATTCCGAGTGGCGACAGATACGACGCACGGAATTCCTCCGACATGGGATCGCCGCCCCGGTCGACGAATCGCACGACTCGCGAGCTCTCCAACACGCTGAAATAGACTGGAAAATCGCGGGCGTGGAGGATCGCGCCTTCGTAGATATTGCCGCGATCGGGTTGGTAGAGATAGTCGCAGCGAATCGAGCGAGGTTCGTCGACGAAGAACCAGACGCTGACACGCTTCACCTGCAGCGCGGCTGCGGCGATCTCGGTGACGACTTTGAGCACATCACGAAGCGGTCGCGCGTCGGTGACGCGTTCGCGGGCGAGGCGGAGTGCGACCGCCTTCAAGGCCTGCCTGGGATCGGATTCACCCGGTACGGTCTGGGTGGAATCGCTCATAGCTCAACCCCTGCAGTTTCGGAGCGTGACGCAGGAGTAGTGTAATCCTCCGATGACTCCGAGACAGCACCAGCACCCGGGAGCTGCTAGTTGGAATGGGCGAGGTGGATCGCTCGCCCGCGGTCTGGCGATGACTATCGAGCAAACAGTGCCATGCCGCACGCCAGAACAGAAGTCACCGACGCCGCGACGGCCATCGCGAGCAGCCAGCGGGCGCGTGCCTCGAGCACCTCGCCAGCCGTGGTCAGCGCCGCGACCTGAGCGGAGATACGCGTGACCAATTCCGCGGTATCTCTGTCGCGTTGCTCCAGCACCGCGATCCGATCGGCAAGCGCCTGAACGTCGTTTCGAGACGCGGCCGCACCCGAGCGGACCTTCGTCTCCGACAGCATCGCGTTCGCCGACCGCAGGATGGCCGGCGCATTCGCCAGGATCGTGCTCCAGGGAATCGCCTTCAACGCCAAGCGCCACGGAATCCTCATGCCGTTAGCCTAACGCGACCACGCAGGCTGCGCGCACAACCGGCCTCGGCGGCTCTGGGCGCGACAACGAAGGACTCCAACCCCGATGTCCTGCGAGGCTATCGGGGTTCAACTGTTGAGCAGTTAGGCCGGAACGACGTTCTCAGCGCGCGGGCCTTTTGGCCCCTGGCCGATGGTGAACGTCACAGTCTGCCCCTCGCGCATGGAATCGAATGGCGTACTCGTGCACGCGGACTGGTGAAAGAAATATTCGGTGCCGTCAGGCGTGGCGATGAAGCCGAAGCCTTTGTCAGTGATGCGCTTGATCGTACCTTTGGTAGGCATATGTATCCTCTGGAAGAGGCGGCCGAAATTGGCCGCGTAAACTGTGTCGCTTACTGGCCGCGCATCGAGGCCGCAGGGCCGTGGCGCGGTTCCCCAACGTGAGCTCTGTAAGTGAATGAGGGTGTTTTGAGATCGTCTTAGAACTGATGGGGCGGCTGACAACTAGTTTACAACTATTGCTCACAGCGCTTTCGCCGTAGCTAACGCTTTCGCCGCCGCGCTGGGGTTGTCTTCGCGCGCTTCTTGGCGGACGCGACTTTCGGCGACGGGACGATGACTTTGTGCATCTCCATCACGCTTGGCTGACCGGGATCCAGCCCGATTTGTTGCAAAACGGGCATCAGCGTCTTGGCAAACTTGTCGAAGGCCGCCTGTGATGTCCAGACGTCGAACACCATCAGCTTGTCCTTCGGCCCGAACGACGCGTGGTACGCCCGGCCGGGCGGGTTGCCGGCGCCAGCCTTTCGCAGCAGCTTGATGCACTCGTCGTATTGCGCCGCGGACATCGCGGCAGGTGAGAAGTAAATCCCTATCGCCATGGTGTACTCAGCCTCCGTCGTGCAACTGGAAACCCGCAGGAGCGCGGGTCGTGCACGCATGGACAGTACTGTCTAGACAGTCTCGACGCAAGCACACGCCGCAGGCGCGAAGTGATGGCGCCTGGAGGATGGCGGAGCGCTCACACCTATAATGGCCGCACCGCATGGCGGCCCAGCCCGGCAGTCGAATTGGCGCGTACGAGATCCTCGACCTGCTCGGTGCCGGCGGGATGGGCGAGGTGTATCGCGCCCGCGATACGAGGCTGCAGCGCGACGTCGCGATCAAGATCATCCCCGACGCGCTGGCGAACGATGCGGTCGCACGCGGACGGTTCGAAACCGAAGCGCGTGCCGTCGCCTCGTTGTCCCACCCGAACATCATTGCGATCCACGATTTCGGTCAGGACGGCACCGTCGCCTACGCGGTGATGGAACTGCTCGATGGCCGCACGCTGCGCGAGCTGCTCGCTGACGGTTCGCTGGCGCCACGCAAGGCGATCGACTACGGCGCACAGATCGCCGCGGGGCTCGCCGCGGCTCACGCGCGCGGCGTGGTGCATCGCGACCTGAAGCCGGAGAACGTCTTCATCACGCGCGACGGCCGCGCCAAGATTCTCGACTTCGGACTGGCCAAACCGGCGGCGCCGATCGCCGCGACTGCCGGAACAATCGCGGCCACCTACACACCGACGACACCCGGCACCGTTCTCGGGACCGTCGG
>DASRJR010000330.1:0-8825 GCA_035649395.1 Vicinamibacterales bacterium | reverse complement strand
TGCCACGCTCGCCGCACTGCCGCCGGTCGCGCGGGCGATACGCATCGATCCGGCCCAGACGCTGCGAAGCGAGTAGCCGGGGTCAGCCGAGGGTTGCCACCTGATCCCTGAGGGCTGGCCACAACTGAATCCTGATTCCTGCCCTGTGTCGAGAACCACCCCTCTGCTCCGACCTACTCACAAATGAGAAGGCCCCAGGGCCCAGGCCTCAGGCCTCAGAACTGAGGTCTTCGGCCTGGCCCAGCCCTGAGGCCTGGGCCCTGAGCCCTGGGGCCTTCTAGAATCCGAGAGGAGCAGACCCATGAAGTACATGCTGATGATGCACGCGCCGCGGGGCAACGGTGACTGGGGCGTCGCGAACTGGGCACCTGAGGACATCAAGAACATGGTGTCGTTCATGAAACGGTTCAGCGAGGAACTGCGGCAGGCGGGAGAGCTCGTTGGCGCCGAAGGACTGGCGCAGCCGAGCCAGGCAAAGGTGGTCCGCGCCGGGAAGGATGGCGCGCCGATCACCGACGGCGTCTTCCCAGAAACGAAGGAATATCTCGCGGGGTACTGGGTGATCGACGTCGAATCGCCGGAGCGCGCCTATGCCGTCGCCGCGAAGGCGTCCGGATGCCCGGGACCAGGCGGTAAGCCGCTCAACATCCCGATCGAGGTGCGTCAGGTCATGAGCGGCCCGCCCGTCGACGAACCGTGACCACTCACTCGCTGGATGCCGCGACCGAACAGCTCCTGCGCGAGCTCACTCCGCAGGTGATCGGCGCGGTCGTCCGGCGATTCGGCGATTTCGCCGCGGCCGAAGACGCGGTGCAGGAAGCGCTGATCGCCGCATCGATTCAGTGGCCGAGAGAGGGCTCGCCGGCGAACCCGCGTGGATGGCTGATTCAGGTATCTGTCCGCCGCATGACGGACTTCGTCCGGGCGGACTCGTCACGCCGTCGCCGGGAAAGGATCGCGGCGGAGACGAGCGAGGCCGCGGTGACGCCAGTCGAGCCGCCGGTGCTCGAGCTGCATGCCGCCGGCTTCACGACCGCGACGAGCGAGCACGAGGCAGGCCGCGACGATACGCTCGTGCTGCTGTTCATGTGCTGCCATCCCGCTCTCACGATGTCGTCGGCGATTGCGCTGACGCTGCGCGCGATCGGCGGGCTCACGACCGCGCAGATCGCAAGCGCCTTTCTCGTGCCCGAGTCGACAATGGCGCAGCGAATCAGCCGCGCGAAGCAGACGATCAAGGCGTCCGACGTGCCGTTCAGCATGCCCACACCCGGCGAGCGGCCGGAGCGTCTGCGAGCGGTGTTGCACGTGCTGTATCTGATCTTCAACGAGGGTTACACCGCGAGCTCGGGTCCCGCACTGCAGCGCAGCGACCTTACCGCTGAGGCGATCCGCCTGACGCGAGCGGTGCACCAGCTGCTGCCCGACGACAGCGAAGTCGGCGGACTGCTCGCGTTGATGCTGCTGACCGACGCGCGGCGCGCCGCGCGCTCAGGACCGGATGGCGAGTTGATTCCGCTCACGACGCAGAATCGCGAGTTGTGGGACCGATCGTTGATCGACGAGGGCATTGCGCTGGTGACGTCGAGCTTGTCGAAGGGGGCTGTTGGTCCATACCAGCTGCAGGCAGCCATCGCCGCCCTGCACGATGAGGCGGCAACCGCTGATCGAACCGACTGGCCGCAGATCCTCGCGCTCTACGGACTGTTGATGCGCATGTCGGACAATCCCATGGTTTCGTTGAATCACGCCGTCGCGGCCGCCATGGTGCACGGACCCGACGCCGGCCTGCGCCTTGTCGACGCACTCGACATCGAGGGCCGACTCAAAGGCCATCACCGCATCGATGCGGTGCGGGCGCACCTGCTCGAATTGGCCGGCGATGGCGAGGCGGCAATCCGGCATTATCGCCGGGCGGCCAACCTGACGACGAGCCTCCCCGAGCGGACCTACCTGCTGACGCAGGCCGCTCGACTGCGGTCCTGAAGGAATCAGGAAATCACCGTTAGCCACTTTCCCCACAGACGTCGCATTGGATGTCGAAGGAGAGTTCCAATGGTGACGCTGAGGCAAATCGAGCTCGTTCAAGGCACTTTCGATGTCATTGCGCCGATCGCTGACGATGCCGCGGCCCTGTTCTACCGGCGTCTGTTCGAAATCGACCCCACACTTCGCGCGATGTTCAAGGGGGACATGGCGGAACAGCGCCGCAAGTTGATGCAGATGCTGACGGCTGCAGTCAAAGGGCTGCCTCGATTGGACCGACTCGTCCCCGTGGTCCAGGAGCTGGGCCGGCGTCATGCCACGTACGGCGTGGCCGATGACCATTACGACACGGTCGGTGCAGCGCTGCTCTGGACGCTCGAAAAGGGACTCGGTGACGCCTTCACGGACGAGGCCAGGGAGGCCTGGGCCACTGTTTACGGTCTGCTGGCGACAACGATGAAGCATGCCGCCGCGAAGGAGCTGGCCGCCTAGACGTCGGTCAGCTGCAGGCGGTCAACCCGACCATCCCTCCGGCCGACCACGAGACGCCGATCGACATCGAAGGTCAGCCGCTCGAGCACCTCGCCGTCAGGATCGATCGCGGCCACGCGCGCACCCGACACTGCGTCGAACACGTGAATCGCGCCGCTCAGGAATCCGATCGCGATCAGTTGCGCATCTTGGCTTTCGGCCATCAGGATGCGCGCCGGCTTCGGATCGCCTCGGTCGAGCGGCACGCTGGGCGTTCCGCCATCGCGGCACGCGCGGAGATCGGCGGCGAGCGCGGCCGCCGATTGATATCGCCGCTGCGGATCCGCCGCCATGGCACACCGCGTCACCTGTTCGATCGGACCGCGGAGCGACGCATCGATCGCTCCGAGCGGCATGACGTCCGCGTGCAGAATCCGCTGGGCGGCGTCGACGAGCGGGAGACCGCCGACGTCGAACGGCAACCGACCCGCCAGCAGTCGATAGAGGATGACTCCGAGCGCATAGACGTCGCTGCGAGCGTCGTCGTCGCCGCGTGCACCGCGCAGTCGCTCGGGGCTCATGTACGCCAGCGTTCCGATCAGCTGACCGTGCGCCGTCTGGATCGTCGAGTGCAGGTCCCGCCCCGTCGCTCTCGCGATGCCGAAGTCGAGCACCTTGGGCTGCCCGGTCTCGGACACCAGCACGTTCGCCGGCTTGAGATCGCGATGCACGATGCCGCGCTCGTGGGCGTGCTGCACGGCCTCGCAGACCGCAATCATGAGATCGATGCGCGCCGGCGCCCCGAGTGCGTGCGCGCGCACGTACTCGGTGATCGGCGGCCCGGATACGAGCTCCATGACGAGATGCGCCGGCACGCGCCGGTCGCCCCGGTGGAAGGCGAAGACGTGCGCGATGCCAGGGTGCTCGAGCTGGGCGAGCACGTCGGCTTCACGCTCGAACCGCTTCAGGATCTCGGGATGGCGAAAGCCACGGCGCAGCACCTTGATCGCGACCGTCCGGCGCGGACGATCCTGCTGCGCCGCATACACGACCCCCATACCCCCGGATCCGATCGCGTGCAGCACGAGGCAGTCGGCGAGCACGGTCCCCGGCTGCAGCGGCCCATCGACGGCCGCCATGTCGAGCGCCGGAATGCGCCCTGGATCGAGAAAGCCATCGTCCGGGGCGTCGATGGCGGCCAGCATCGTCTCGACCTCGGCGCGCAGCGCCGCGTCGTCGCCGCAGCGTTCGCGCAGCAGCGCCTCGCGAGCGGCGGGAGCCAGGTCGGCCAGCGCGAGAAAGATGGCGTCGGCGCCACTCAGCGGAGCGGTCACACCGCACCGCCATCCGTCGTGCGCGGCGATGACCCGAGCGCTCTGAACAGCCACGCGCGCGCGAACGTCCATTCGTTCTTCACGGTCGCCGGTGAGAGGTCGAGCGCGGCGGCCGTTTCCTCGATGCTGAGCCCGGCGAAGTAACGCAGCGTGACGATCCGCGCCTTGCGCGGGTCGGTCTCTTCGAGGCGCGAGAGGGCTTCATCGATGGCGATCATGTCGGTGAGATCCGGATCTGTCCCGGCGATCCCTTCGTCGACATCGACGTGCTCGCTGCCGCTGCCGTGCTTGATCCGGCGATAATGCCGCGCTCGTTCGACCAGAATCCGGCGCATCGCCAGCGCCGCGGCGGCGAAGAAGTGTCCGCGCCGGTCCCATTGGCGCGGCTGCTGCGACACGCGCAAGTAGGCCTCGTGCACGAGCGCAGTCGGCTGCAGCGTCTGATCGGGCTGGCGCTCGCGGGCGAGGCGGGCCCTCGCGAGCTTCCGCAGTTCGTCATAGACTTCCGGCACGAGCTCGCCGGAGCTACCGGGGCGATCGTCGTCGCGGGGAGCGGCAGTCACGAAACGCGCCATTATGACACCCGAACGTCTGGCCCGACTCAGGCACAGCTTCGACGAAGTGGCGGTGCAACCGCGAGCGCTCGCCGCGCGCTTCTACGAAGAGCTGTTCACTGCGGCACCGCGTCTGCGATCGCTCTTTCCCGCTGACATGACGTCGCTGCAGGGGCACTTCGAAGCCGCGCTCGCGCTCGTGATCAGAAACCTCGAAGAGGTGACGGCGCTGCACGATTCGCTGCGCGATCTCGGTGCGGCGCACGTCCGCTGGGGCGCCAAGCCCGAGGACTACTTCATCGTGCGCGACGCGCTCATCCGCGCGATCCGATCTGCATCGACCGCCTGGACCGACGAGCTCGAGGGCGATTGGAGACGGGCGATCACGGCCATCGCCGTGCCGATGCTTCAAGGCGCCGCCGTACACACCGCTGTGGTCGCCGAGGAGATGTCGGACGATCTGTGAACCGCTGACAAAAACTGCGCACCCCGGTCGGCTCGCTTTGCCTCGCTCCAGCGGGAGCGAAGCGAGTCGGAAAGGCATCTTCTCTCGCAAGAAAGCCGCGAACGCGCGCGCCATTAGTCGCGCGGCCGGCAGACCTCGACGCGCGGAATTCCCGTTCGTCGCAGCAGACGCCGATCTTTCCGTGCGATGCAAAGACGGCGCGAGACTTGCCCCCCTCGAGACGCGTCCCCCGAATGAAGACACCACCATGACTCGAATTCTGGCGATCGAACCCAGTCCCGAACGCGGTGCACTCCTCCGCCGTCTGGTCGGCAACGCGGTCGATGCCGAGGTCGTGCCGGTGACATCGGCGAAAGCGGCGTTGGCGGCGATCGAGGCCCATCAACCCGACGTCATTCTGACGTCGTCCATCCTGCCACCACAGGACGACCGTGAACTGGTGTCGCATCTGCGTGAGACGCCGGCGCTGCGGCATCTGCCCATCCTCACCGTCCCGCCGGTGATGGAACCGCCCCACGTCGACACCACGCTGCTCGCGCGGCTGCGCCGTCGTCGTCAACCGTCGTTCCGGCTGGCGTACGATTTCGACGCCGTCGTGTCCCGCATCGAAGACGCCATCGAAGACTCGAGATGGGCGGCGGCGCACGCGCCCGAAGGCCCGTCGCTCGAAACCGAGCTCGCCGACTTTGCCCCGCAGCCGACCACTGACGCGAGCGGTCATTCGCGCCGGCCGATGCGATTGCGGAAACGAGCGCGCCGATGGGACGGGTGGAAGCTGTCGTGGCTCTCGACGGTCAGACTTCCCTCCGGATTCGATCTGCGTCTGATCAACATCTCCAGCACCGGCCTGCTGGTGGAATCGCAGGCGCGTATTCCGATGGGAACGACCACGAACTTCGATCTGTGGGGCCCCTATCGGAAGATGAGCGTCCCCGGGCGCATCGTCCGGAGCGACGTCGGCGTGGTGGACTCGTCCGGTGTCCGTTACCACGCCGCCGCCGTGTTCGAGCACGCGATCGATACGATGATGCCGGCCGAACAGGCGATCGACGCGACGACGCATCTCGAGGATCTCGTCACCAGGGTGCTCGATCGGGCGAACCTGGGCGCGCCACCGCGCGAGCTGCGCGCCGAGTTCGAGGCGGGGGTGATGGCGCTGGTCCCGGTCCGTGACATCCGCCTGCGCGTGACGCCGACGGCCGAGCACGGGCACGAGTCGATCTATTTCACGGTCCCTGGCGTCGACACGCCGGCGGTGTTACAGGTCACGTTCGACCGCGGATACCAGCCGCAGCTGGAGGAGCTCGACACGTTGAAACTGGCCGCCACGGTGGCCGCCAGGATGCTCGGCGTCACCGAGCCGCTGCACCTTTTTCTCCCTGAATCTGCGTCATCACTCGAATCACATCCGACCGAGTGATGATGAACGTCTTGTCGGTCTTGAAGTCGCGAATGAGCACGGCCGGGTTCTCGGGCGTGATCATCGTCGCCAGCAGCTCGACCGGCGTGGAAATGTCGATGAAGGGAAACGCCGGCTGCATGATGTCCTCGACCGGCTTTCCCTTGAGGTCGGGCTGACGCACGAACTCCTCGAACAGGTGCGCCTCGTTGAGCGAGCCGATGATCCGGCCGTCCTTGGTGACCGAGATTTGCGAGAAATCGTGCTCGCCCATCACGCGAATGGCCACTTCGATCGGCTGTGAGGCTTCGACCGCGCACAGTTCGCCCGACACGCCCATCGCCACCAGATCGCGCGCGGTCATGCCCGACACCTCGATGAACCCCTTCGCGCGCATCCAGTCATCGTTGTACATCTTGCCGAGGTAGCGCGTGCCATGGTCGTGGAACACCACGACCACGACGTCTCCCGCGCGGAACCGATCGGCGAGCTGGATCACGCCGGCCATCGCCGCGCCGGCGGAGTTGCCGGCGAAGATCCCCTCTTCACGCGCCAGCCGCCGCGTCATGATCGCGGCGTCCTTGTCGGTGACCTTCTCGAAATGGTCGATCAAGCCGAAGTCGACGTTGCCGGGAAGGAAGTCCTCACCGATGCCTTCGGTGATGTACGGATAAATCTCGTTCTTGTCGAAGATGCCGGTCTCCTTGTACTTCTTGAACACCGACCCATAGGTATCGATGCCCCACACCTTGATCGCCGGGTTGCGCTCTTTCAGATAGCGCCCGATGCCGCTGACGGTGCCGCCCGTGCCGACGCCGACCACGAGGTGCGCCACCTTGCCCTCGGTCTGATCCCAGATCTCGGGCCCGGTGTGCTCGTAGTGCGCCGCGGTATTCGACGGGTTGTCGTACTGATTGGCCTTCCATGCGTTCGGGATCTCTCGCTGCAGTCGCGACGACACCGAGTAGTACGAGCGCGGATCCTCGGGGTCGACGTCGGTCGGGCAGACGATGACTTCGGCACCGAACGCCTTGAGCGCGTCGATCTTCTCCTTCGACTGCTTGTCGGTCGTGGTGAAGATACAGCGATAGCCCTTGATTGCCGCCACGATGGCGAGCCCCATGCCGGTGTTGCCCGACGTGCCCTCGACGACGGTGCCGCCGGGCTTGAGCAGGCCGGCGCGCTCGGCGTCTTCGATCATGCGGACCGCGATGCGGTCCTTGATCGAGTTGCCCGGATTGAACGTCTCGAGCTTGACCAGCACGATGGCGTCGGTGACGTCGCGCGTGATCCGGTTGACGCGCACCAGCGGCGTGTGGCCGATGGTGTCGAGGATGCTGTCGCAGATCTTCTTGCCGGGCGGTGTCGACACGGGATCGATTCTACTGCGGCCTCGCTCACGCTCGGCAGGTGCGAGCGCGCGCTCCGCGCGCGAGGTGCGAGCGCGGCTGCGCCGCGAGGTGCAAACCCTCGCTGCGCTCGGGAGGTGCGGGCGCGCGGCTACGCCGCGCGAGGTGCGGGGCTCGGCTTGGCCTCGCTGGTGCGGCGGTTCACTTGAACATGAAGTAGACCGCACCGACCATACACACACCTGCCCACATGAAGTTCCAGTTCAGCGGCTGTCGCATATACACCAACGCGAACGGAACGAAGACCGTCAACGTGATCACTTCCTGAAGGATTTTCAGTTGCGCGAGCGAGAGCGCTTCGAAACCGATGCGATTGGCGGGGACCTGGAGCAGATACTCGAACAGCGCAATTCCCCAGCTGACAAGTGCGGCCACGTACCACGGATGGCTCGAGAGATTTTTCAGATGTGCATACCAGGCGAACGTCATGAACACGTTCGACGCAGCAAGGCCGAGAACGGCGAGCAGGACGGGTGACGGCATACCGGCGATTCTACACAGGCGTTCAGCCGGTACGTCGCGACCGAAGGGCGCCCCCGCGCCTCGCGCGGCAAAGCCGCGCGCCCGCACCTCGCGAGCGGAGCGAGCACCCGCACCTCACGAGGCGAAGCCGAGTGCCCGCACCTCGCGAGCGGAGCGAGCGTCTCAGTGCGTCATCGCGTAGATCATCACGTTGATGCCGACGGCGTAGCCCTTCGGCGAGAAGCTGTAGAAGTAGCGCGGGTCCTCGCCTTCGCGCTCCCACGCATCCGAGATGTCGGTGTTGTGCGTCATCACCACCATGATGCGGCCGTGCGAATCCGAGATCGCCTTGAACTCGGGTGTGGCGCTGTCCTCACCCCGCTCCGACGTGGTGTAGGGATTGCCGCGCCACGCCTGAATTGACGGGATCTGCGGGAACTCTTTGATCTCGAACTGCGATTTGTAAATCGGATGACCGGGTTGGATGTCCTGAATCGGATACTGATCGGGCGGCAGCACCCGCGCGATCTCCGCGGTCCACTGCTCCCACGCGAGCGAGCCCCAGAAGTCGTCGACCCACAGGAATCCGCCCTTCAAGAGATACGTCCGCAGCGCCTCCACCTCGCTCTCGCTCAGCCGCATCGTGCCGACGTCTTCCATGTGGAGATACGGGCACTGGAACAGCGCGTCCTCAGTGAGCCGAACCGTCACGAAATCCGGCATGCGGTCGCCGTTGAACTTGAC
>DASRJR010000329.1:0-9554 GCA_035649395.1 Vicinamibacterales bacterium | reverse complement strand
GTGGGCGCAGCGCAGCCCTTCCGGCACGCTCACTCCGGACATCGAAGCGATCCTCAAATCGATCAAGGCGGCCGACAAGGGCCAACTCGCCGTTTCTGAAGAGGACGGCCGCTTTCTTCGTGTGCTCGTCGCGACGCGCGCTGCCAAATCGATTCTCGAGATCGGCGCCGCCAGCGGATACAGCGGCATCTGGCTCGGGCTGGGCGCGCGCGAATCCGGCGGCCGCGTGGTGGCGATCGAATACGATCCCGCTCGCGCCAAGGAAGCCGCCGAGAACATCAAGCGCTCGGGTCTCTCCGACGTCGTCCGCGTCGTGCACGGCGACGCGTTCAAGGAGATTCCCAAACTGCAGGGGACGTTCGACTTCGTGTTCCTCGACGCCTGGAAACCCGACTACAAGAAGTTCTTCGATCTCGTCTTCCCTCGTCTGAACCCGGCCGCGATCTTCGCCGCGCACAACGTGGTGAACAAGAAAAGCGAGATGGAGCCATTCCTGCGCACGGTGCTGACGCACCCGTCCCTGTTCACGACGATCGTCTCGCCGTCCGGGGAGGGGATGTCGGTGTCTTACAAGATCAAGTAATGCAAAATGCAAGATGCAAAATGCAAAGCAAGAAACCGATTGCGTTCCCTTTTGCATTTTGAATTTTGCATTTTGCATTACACGTGTCCATGAAACCCATTCACATCATCGGCGTGCCGCTCGACCTCGGCGGCGCGCGACGCGGCGTCGACATGGGGCCGTCGGCTGTTCGGATTGCCGGGCTCGGCGAACAGATCGCCGCGCTGGGGCGGGCAGTCGCAGACCGGGGCGATCTCGTCACGCCGATCCCGGAGACGCAACACGCAGTCGACCCCACAAAGAAATACATTCACGAGATCGCGCGGGTGTGTCAGCTGCTCTACGACGTCGCGAGCCGCGCGCTCAACGACAACGCGATTCCGGTCGTGCTCGGCGGCGACCATAGCCTTGCTGCCGGCTCCGTCGCCGCAAGCGCGGACTTCATTCACCGGACGGCACAGAAACCACTCGGCCTGATCTGGGTCGACGCGCACGGCGACATGAACACTCCGCAGACGTCGCCATCGGGCAACGTGCACGGGATGCCGCTCGCCGCGCTGCTCGGTCAGGAGCCGACGGAGCTGGCCTCGATCGGCACCTTGCCCTCGGTGCTGCCCGAACATACGGCGCTCATCGGCATTCGCAACCTCGACGAGAAAGAGAAAGAGAAGATCCGCGCGTCGGGCGTTCGCGTGTTCACGATGAAGGACATCGATCGTGAAGGCATCGCGGTGGTCGCCGAACGCGCCCTCGATATCGCCTCAGCCGGCACCGGCGGCATCCACGTGTCGTTCGACCTGGACGCGTGCGACCCCACGTACGCGCCTGGCGTCGGCACGCCGGTCAAAGGCGGGCTCGATTACCGCGAAGCCCACATGGTGATGGAGCTGGTCGCCGATTCGCAGCGCCTCATCGCGCTCGACCTGGTCGAAGTGAACCCGACACTCGACCTGCGGAACACGACGGCGGAATTTGCGGCTGAACTCGCGCTCTCCGCGCTCGGCAAGAGAATCCTCTAGGACAACGCTTCTTTCGCGCCCGTCGTCTAAGCTGCGGTCAGGAGACGCGATGGCCCAGGAACTGCGCTACGCCCTGCGCGCGCTGCGGCGAAATCCGTTGTTCACGCTCGTCGCCGTGCTGACCGTGGCGCTCGGCGTCGGCGCCAACACCGCCATGTTCAGCCTCGTCTACGGCGTGCTGCTGCGGCCGTTGGCGTATCCGAACGCGTCGCGAATCGTGCAGCTGAACACATCGTTCGTCCAGCAGCGCCGCACGATCCCCCGTCTGACGGGCCCCGACGTCGTCGACATCCGCGCGGACGCATCGACGCTGGCGCAGGTGAGCTTCTACAACGGCGGCGAGCTCGGCGTGCAGCTCGCCGATGGCGCCGAGTTCGTCGGGACATATCTCGTCACACCCAACTTCCTGTCCGTCTTCGGCGTGTCACCAGCGTTCGGTCGCGATCTCACCATCGACGATGCGCAGCGCGGTGCAATTGTGAGCCTGCCGTTCGCGCAGCGGCACTTCGGCTCGGGGGCGCAGGCGCTCGGTCAGCGACTGCGAATGGAAGGCGTCGCGTACGACATCGTCGGCATCACGCCGGCGAGCTTCGGCTTCCCGCGCGGGGCGCACGTCTGGCTCGCGGTATCCCCGCAGCCATCGAGCATGGAGCGGACGGCGTACAACTACCGGGCAGTGGCGCTGCTGGGGCCTGATCACTCTATCGACACTGCCAATGCGCAGCTCGCGACGATCGCGGCGCGGCTGCAGACCGAGTACCCCGTCGCAAACAGGAACAAGGCGTTCGTGGCCGCGCTGCTTCAGGAGCAGCTGGTCGGACCCGTGCGCACCACGCTGTACTTCTTGATGGGCGCCGTGTCGGTGGTGCTGCTGATCGCGTGCGCCAATGTCGCCAACCTCTTGCTGGCACGCGCCACGACGCGCCAGCGCGAGCTGGCGGTTCGCGCCGCCATCGGCGCCAGTCGCGCCGCGCTCGCCCGTCACATGATTGCTGAGAGCGGCCTGCTCGCAGTGGCTGGCGGCACGCTCGGCCTCTTGCTCGCGATCGCCGGCGTCCGTACGCTGGCGCTGACCACGGCGCAGCAGTTCGGCCTGCCGCGGCTCGAAGACGTCGATGTGAACGGCAGCGTGCTGACATTCGCAACGGCGGCGTCGCTCATCACGTGCGTGCTCTTCGGCGTGAGCCCGGCATGGCAGGCGGCACAGGTCGACGTGAACGTCACGCTGAAACAGGCTGGACGCGGACTCTTCGGATCGTCCGGGCGTTTGCGCCACGCGCTCGTGGTCGTGCAGGTAGCGCTGTCGTTCGCGCTCGCGATTGGTGCGGGGCTCCTCGTTCGCAGCTTTCTGTCGCTCAGCGCTGTCGACCTCGGGTTCCGCTCCGACAGCATGCTGGTCGTGAAGGCCCACGAACCGGCGCGTACGCTGGACGACTACCTGCGCGCCGGGCGCATGTTCGAGAGTGCCGTCGAACGCCTGACCCTCGTGAACGGGATTACGTCCGCTGCCGCGGCGATGGGCGTGCCCACCGGCCAGTACGGGTCCAATGGCGGCTATGCCGTCGATGGCCAGGATTTTCGCGGACGTCTCGGCCCGGTAGCGCAGGCGAAATTCACGCTTGCCGGGCCCGGCTACTTCCGGACGATGGGCGTTCGACTCTCGAGCGGGCGCGACTTCACGGCGGGCGATCGCTACGATCGCCAGCCCGTCGCGATCATCAGCGAGTCGCTCGCCCGTCAGAGCTTCCCCGGACACGATCCAATCGGCCACACGATTCTGTGTGGCCTCGATTCGTCGCCGAAGTGGATGACGATCGTCGGCATCGTGGCCGACACGCGTCAGGACTCGCCCGCGTCATCGCTGGGGCCGACACTTTATATGCCGCTGTTGCAGCACCCGTATCACGGCAACGAGCTTCACGTGCTGTTGCGCACGAATGTGCCTCCAGCGTCGTTGACCGATGAGGTGAGCGGCGCCATGCGATCGCTCAGTCCGCAGGTCGCCATGACGTTCACGACCCTCGACACGATGGTCTCCGACTCGATCGCCACACCACGGATGCGCACGATGCTCGCCAGTCTGTTCGCCGGACTCGCACTGCTGCTGGCGATGACCGGAATGTATGGCGTGATGAGCTACATCGCCTTGGAACGCGTGCCAGAGTTCGCGGTGCGCATGGCGCTCGGCGCCACGTCAGGACATGTGCTCGCGCTGGTGCTGGGACGCGCCGGGCAAATGGCGGCGCTCGGCATCGTCGGTGGCGTCGCGCTCGCCCTGTCCGCGACACGCATCGTCGAGTCGATGCTGTTCGGCGTCACCGTCAGCGATGCGACGACCTACGCCGCCGTCCTGCTCGCGGCGATTCCGCTCATCGTGCTGGCGGCGGCGATTCCAGCCTGGCGCGCCACGCGCGTCGAGCCGGTCACCGTTCTCCGAAACAGCTAGATCGATCCGCTACTTCGGCAGCAGCTTTTCGACGTCGTCCATCACCTGATTCATGCGTCGAATGGTGAGGTTGAGCGGCTCGTCCGTCGCCATGTCCACGCCCGCGTCTTTCAGCAGATCGATCGGATACTTCGATCCGCCCGCCGCAAGGAACGTCAGGTACCGCTTCGTCGCCTCCTGATCGCCTGACAGCACTTTCGTGGAGAGCGCTTCGGCGGCCGTGAAGGACGTCGCGTACTGGAAGACGTAGAAGTTGCGATAGAAATGCGGGATGAAGCTCCACTCGTGGGCAACGTAGTCGTCGACGACGGCGACCTTCTGATCGTGTCCGTAGTACCGGCGTGTGATGTCGAGATAGAGCTTGGCGAGGGCATCGCCGGTAATCGGTTCGCCCTTCTGCGCCATCTCGTGCATCCGCAGCTCGAACTCGGCGAACTGCGTCTGGCGGAACACCGTGGCCTTGATCCCTTCCAGGTAGTTGCCCAGCAGCGACAACCGCGTCGGCGTGTCTTTGATCTGCTTCAGCATGTAATCGATCAGGAGCGCCTCGTTGAACGTCGAGGCGACCTCGGCGACGAAGGTGGGATAGTTCGCCGTCGCGTAAGGTTGCGTCTTGTTCGAGAAGTAGCTCTGCATCGTGTGCCCGAGCTCGTGCGCCAAGGTGCTCACATCGTTGTACTGGCCCAGGTAGTTGAGCAGCATGTACGGGTGGATGTCGTATGCGCCGCCGTTCGAATACGCCCCCGATACTTTGCCCTCGGTTGGATACCAATCCAGCCAGCGTTCGCTGTACGCGCGCGTCAAGGTGTTCTGGTACTCAGGTCCGAGCGGCGCCATCGCTTCGAGAACCAGCTTCTGCGCCTCTTCTGGTGTGAAGCGCAGGTTCACCGACGACACCAACGGCGCATACAAATCGTAGTAGTGCAGATCGTCGGTGGTCAGTCCCAGCATCCGCTTCCGCAGCCGCAGATACCGATGGAACGTCGGAAGGTGCTTGTTCACGCCGTCGATCAGCCGCGTGTAGACGGAACCCGGAATGTTCGGACCGTTCAACGCCGCTTCGAGGTTGCCGTTGTACTTCCGGGCCCGAGAGTAAAAGAGATCCTTCTGCACGTTGGCGTTCATCGACATGCCGAGCGTGCGTCCGAATCCGCCCAGCGCTGTGAAAAACGCCGACATCGCCGTCTTCCGATCCTCGCGGTTGGACGAGGCGCGCACTTCGGTGTAGCCGGCCTGATCGATCTTCAACGACTTGCCGTCGCTCAACGTGATCGTTGGATACGGGAAGTCGGCGTTGGTCAGGATCGTGTAGATGTTGCTGGGCGAGGCGGCCAACGGCCCGGCGTCAGCGAGGAGTTTCTCTTCGGCGTCCGACAACGTGTGCGCCGCACGTCGCGCGATGTCCCTGAGATAGAAGCGATACGGCGTCAGCCGCGGCTCGGTGACGATGAACCTCTCGATCGTGGCCGTGCCGACCTTGAGAATCTCGGGCTCGATGAACGAGGCCTGCGCGGCGAAGGCAGACGCGAGCTGCTGCATCTCCTGCTGCATGCCCTGCGGACCAGACTGCCGCGTGTCTTCATCCGACAACATGCTGGCATAGACGTAGAGGCGCGTCAGCTCCTTGTCGAGCCTCGACATCATCTCGAGCGCATCGGCGAGCGCCTTCGGCGAGGCGCCGAGCGTCCCCTCGAACTCACGAATCTTCGGGAGCTCAGCCCCGATTTTTTCCTTCTGCGCCCGCCAGGCGCCGGGGTTCGAGTAGACCTCGGCCAGGTTCCACTTGTACTTGTCGGCGACTTTGGCTCGGTCGCGCTCCTGCGCGGTCAGCAGTACTGTCGTCATAGACGTCACAACAAAAACAGGAAGAAACCAGTGGATCGAGCTACGGATCATGAACGCTCACCAGATGGCGACTGTCGGACACGGCGGCGATCCGTGGGGGAACAGAGCACCGCTCAAATAACCTATAACCTGTACCCTATTACCCCGACAACCGCATGCCTCGCGCCACACTTGGTGACAATTGGCCTGAACACAGTGACGAACAGCTCCTCGACGTTCGCCTGTCGGACCTGAAGCTCTCCATCGAGGGGACGCTTGCTACGCGAATTGACCAGCTCCGCGCCGAGCTCGAAGCACGCGAGTTACGGTTTCCCCTGCACTTTTACTTGTCAAACGAGTGGTTCACACCTGACGGCGGCACCGCCATTGCCATTCCGTTCTACCTGGCCCACCCCCGGCTCGAGCGACTCGAAGAATCTCAGATGTTCGAGGTCGAGGGTGGCGAGCACGAATGGTGCATGCGAATCCTGCGGCACGAGGCCGGCCATGCTATCGATCATGCGTTCAAGCTTCGTCGCCGACGCAAGCGACAGCAGATCTTCGGCCCGTCCAGCAAACCGTACCCCGAGTTCTATACGCCCAAGCCGTACAGCAAGAGCTTCGTGCTCCACCTCGATTCATGGTACGCGCAGAGCCATCCAGATGAGGACTTCGCCGAAACGTTCGCCGTCTGGCTGACGCCCAGCAGCGAATGGCGGCAGCGGTACGCTGGATGGAAGGCGCTTCCCAAGCTCGACTACATGGACTCGCTGATGCGCTCCCTCACGGGGCAAGCGCCACCTGTGAACCGGCCCGACGAGATCGATCCGCTTTCCAGCTTGCGAACAACGCTGCGTCAGCACTATCGCAACAAACGGAAGCACTACGGCGTCGACCACCCGAACTTCTACGATCGCGACCTGCGACGTCTGTTCTCGAATGCTCCGGAGTTCGCCAACCACATGACCGCGGCTCAGTTCATTTCACGCTTCCGGCGTCAGGTTCGCCGCGTCGTCGCCGGGTGGACCGGCATCTACCAGTACACGATCGATCAAGTGCTCGAGGACATGATTTCCCGCTGCCGTGAGCTGAAGCTTCGACTCGCGGCACCAGAGGAGCAGGCGCGGCAGGAGTTCACCGTGCTGCTGACGGTGCAGGCGATGAACTACCTGCACAGCGGCGGGCATCGGTTGTTCCTGTGAAGAAACTGCGGGTGCTCGCTCTCGTCCACGACCATCTGGTGCCTCCCCAAGACACCACCGGCATCGACGTGCTCGAAGCCGAGTGGAAAATGGAATATGACGTCATCGAGACGCTGCGCGAGATGGGCCACGAGGTCCGCGCCCTGGGGATCAACGACGACCTCGGAGGCATTCGACCGACGGCCGGTCTGTTCAAGCCGCACGTCGTGTTCAACCTGATGGAAGCGTTCGCGGGGATCACCACCTTCGACCAGAACGTGGTGAGTTACCTCGAGCTGCTGCGGCTGCCCTACACTGGCTGCAACCCGCGCGGACTGATCCTGGCGCGCGACAAGGGGTTGTCGAAGAAGCTGCTCGCCTACCACCGCATCCCTGTCCCCGAGTTCTGTGTCGTCCGCCCACGGCGTCGTGTGGCGCTGCCAAAGCGCTTCCATTTCCCGCTCATCGTCAAGTCGCTGTTCTTCGAGGCGTCCGCCGGCATCTCACAAGCCTCGGTGGTCGAGAACGAGGAACAGTTGGAGCGCCGGGCCGCGTTCATCCACGAGAAGCTCGGCACCGCCGCGATCGTCGAGCAGTTCATCGATGGCCGCGAGCTCTACGTCGGCGTCCTCGGGAATGAACGGCTCGAAGTGCTGCCGGTCTGGGAGATGTCGTTTGCCGGCATGCCGGACAACCGCTGGAAAATTGCGACCGAGCGCGCGAAGTGGAGCACCAAGTACCAGAAGACCCACGGCATCATGACGGATCGCGCGCTGCTGGGCACCGAGGAGCAGGAACGCATCCAGCGGGTGGCACGGCGCACCTACCGCGCGCTCGACATGAACGGATATGCCCGCGTCGACCTGCGGATGGACGACGAGGGCCATCTGTACGTGCTCGAAGCGAACCCTAACCCCAACCTCGCATACGGGGAGGACTTCTCCGAATCGGCCGAGGCGGCCGGCCTGCCGTACGAGCGGCTTCTCCAGCGAATCATCGCGCTCGGGCGACGATGGGAGCCGGCTCGAACAGGATGACCTAGCCTTTCGACCACGGTCAGGCGGGCCAACCCGGGGGCCACCCGGCGCGCGTGTGTTGCGCGCTGGGGTGGAGCCAACGGGGCGGCCCGCTCGAGCGATCACAAGGACATTCCCCTAGGGCAGAGATAGCGTGGCACAATGACGCCGTGCGGTACATCAACCGGTTCACGTCCGAGACCAAGTTCCTGGTTCCGGCCTCGCTCGGCGATGACCTGCGAGCGTGGTCGCGGTCGAGACTCGGCCCCGACCCGAACGGCGGCGGCCCGCACCGGGATCAGTACGGGGTCGTCAGCATCTACTTCGACACGGACGGCCACGACGTCTATCAGCGGCACGGGTCGTATGGGCGCAGCAAGTACCGCATCCGCCACTACGAGAACGACAAGGCGGCATTCCTCGAGCGCAAGCTCCGCACGCGGTTGTTTCTGAGCAAGCGACGCACGCGTATTCCGATCGATTCAGTGCCGACGCTTCAGTTGGACGAACCTGATCCCACTCATCCGGGCTTCTGGTTCTTCCGCCGCGTCATCGTCCGCCGCCTTCATCCGGTGTGTCAGATACGGTATTCTCGTACAGCGCGAATGGCGGAGACGCCCGAGGGGCACGTCCGCATGACCCTCGACGCAGGAATCTCTGCGGTGCCCACGCGCGTAGCGGCGTTTAGCAGCACACCAGGCAAGGCGCTCGCCGAGGGGCTGATGGTGCTCGAGCTCAAGTACGCAGGCGTGTTTCCTCATATCTTCAAGGACATGGTTGACGAATTCGGATTGCGGCCCCACCCGGCCTCGAAATATCGGCTCGCGGTGCATGGGCTCAATCTCGCATCGCCACATCTGTCAGTCGCCAGAGGCTGAAACCAATCGCGGATTTTTTCGCGGCCGTGCGAGAGATCGCGCGCTAGCCGTTGTCGCGACGCGAACGATTACCAGACACTTACATGAACTCTACGGTGCGATCCTTGCACCTCGCCAGTCATTCTATGGGTCGAATCATTCTCGCCGTCTCTGTTGTATGGGCCGTAAGCTTCATCGCACTCTCCGGCCAGCAGGTGCCCCACCCGTCGCTGATTCGCAATCACCAGGCGATTGCATACGGCAGCGCGGCGGTCACCGATCCGGCGGCCAGGTTGAACGCCAGACTGGCGAGTGGAGAGGTGAAGCTGGTGTCAAACGGGCCGAGCGGCTACCTGCGGTCGCTGCTCGACGCGCTCGACGTTCCCGTCTCCTCGCAGGTGCTGGTGTTCTCGAAGACGAGCTTTCAGGCGCCGCGCATCGGGCCGGGTAATCCGCGCGCGATCTTCTTCAACGACACCGTCTCCGTCGGCTGGGTGCGCACCGGTCCGGTGCTCGAGCTCGTCGCACACGACCCGAAGCAGGGCGCCATCTTCTACACGATGTCGCAAGAGCCGAACGGGACGCCACAATTGGAACGCAACGACACCTGCACGATGTGCCACGTCGCCGACGCGACGCATAACGTTCC
>DASRJR010000328.1:0-2944 GCA_035649395.1 Vicinamibacterales bacterium | reverse complement strand
GGCTCAGGGCGTCGTCGGCAAGACAATCGTGCTGACCGGCGCGATGGTGCCCTATGCGTTCGGCAGCTCGGATGGTCTGTTCAATCTCGGCAGCGCGCTGTCGTTCGCGCAAGCGCTGCCGACGGGCGTCTACATCGCGATAAACGGTCAGCACTTCGCGTGGAACAACGTGAGGAAGAATCGAGAGACCGGTTCGTTCGAACCAGTCAGGTAGGACGTTATCCGACGTCGTCGGACCATCTGTGCCCTACGGCGCGCCCGTCCACGTCCGGCTGAAGCCGGACACTACACGGTCCGGCTGAAGCCGGACACTACATCCGTTCACACGCTGACGCTGTCGGGGAACATGAAGTAGTCATGGTGCCCCGGTGGATCGATGCCGGCGAGGCGCGCGGTGTGGGCGAGCTGCGCCATGTGGCGGACCTCGTGGAGCAGGATGTGCAGCGCGAGCTTGCCGCGTGCGCCGCTGACGGGACCGGTCGGGATCGTGAACGACATGATCTCATTCGCCTGCTCGTCGGACAGCCCGGCGACGTAATCACGCAGATCGGCATGGGCGCGCTCGGCGTACTCGAATAGTCCGGCGATGTCGCCGGCGGCGACGCCGGTCTTCTCGGGCAGCGGCACGCCCTGCAGTCGTGAGAGATGGCGCCGTTCGACCCAGAACACGTGATCGATCAGGTCGTTGACCGTCGGAAAACGGCCCCCTGGCTGGAAGGGCAGCCGCAATCGAGACGGATCGGCTTCGAGCCACACCCTCCACTTGCCCCGCTCGTGTGCGATGTAGTCCATCAACCGCTCGAACTGCACTGGAACGCTCATTGTGCGATCCCTTCATCGACCGACACGACGCGCACCGGTCCGAGGTTCAGCGCGCGAATGCCGGGTTCGATCACTTTGCGATCGCCGACGACCACGACGGCGAACTTCTCGGGTTGGATATACGTGCTCGCGCCCTTCTGGACCGCCGCGCTCGTCACCGCCTGAATGTTGCGCACGTAGTCGGCGAAGTACGTGTCCGGCAGCGAGTAGATCACCATTTCCTCCACGTGCGACGCCAGATCGCCGAGCGTCTCGAACTCGCCCGGAAAGCTGAGCGCGACGTAGTTCTTGGCCTTGGTCAGTTCGTCGGCGGCGATCGGTTGTCGGATCCCGTTCAGCTCCTTGAAGAATTCGCGCAGCGCCTCTGCGGTCTTGTCAGTCTGCACCCCAGCCGTTGCGAAGAACGGACCGGGCGTGAGCCGCATGTCGAACCGCGATCCGGCGCCATAGGCGTATTGATGCTCCTCGCGCAGGTTCTGATTCAGGCGCGACGTGAACGACCCGCCGAGGATCGTGTTCATCACCTCGATTGGAAAGTAATCCGCGGTCGATCGGGGAACGCCGACGCCCCCGATGCGGATCTGCGACTGCGCTGCTCCCGGGATGTCGACGATGGTGATTTGCCGTGCGGCGACTGGTGAGGCGGCGGGCGGAAGGCGCCGTTGCACGGCGGCGCCGTTCGGCCACTTGCCGAACTGGGCTTCGAGCTGCGCGATCGCGTCGGCCGCCTGGATGTCGCCGATCGCGATCAGCGTGGCGTTCGCCGGCTGATACATCGCCGTGTGAAACGTTTTCAGGTCGGCGGCCGTGAACGCCTTGAGTGTCGTTTCGGTCCCCACGGCGCCCGTTCCGTAGCGATGGCTCGCGCCGAACACCGTGCGCGCGAACGCCAGCGGTGCGACGGAAGCGGGATCGTCTTTGGCCTGCAGCAGCGCGGTCAGGCGCTCTTTGCGGACGCGCTCGAGCTCCTCGGTCGGGAACGTCGGCCGGAGCGCCACGTCGGCCATCAGCGCCAAACCCTCTTTGAGCCGCGACACCGGTACGTTCAGCCGGATCGCGGACGCATCGAACCCGCTCGTCGTGACGAGGTTGGCGCCGAGGAACTCCGCTTCGTCGGCAATCTGCAGCGCCGTGCGCGTGCCGGCGCCTTCATCGAGCATTGCCGCTGTCAGGCTGGACACACCGTACTTGCCAGCCGGATCGTCGCTCGCACCTGCCTTGATCAGCAGATTGACTTGCACGAGCGGAACGGCATGCGCTTCGATCAGCCACACCGGCAGGCCGTTGCTCAGGGTCCGCTTCTGGATCTGCGGGAGGTTCAGTTGCGGGGCGGCGCCGAGGGCCGGGGGAGTCGAACGATCCGGCTTGCCCTGGGCCACCAAGGACACGGAGAGAAGGCCACAAAGAACACTGAGAACACTAAGGGTTTGGCCACAGAATCTCCGTGTTCTTAGTGGCCAGCTCTCGGTGTCCTTGGTGGCGATACGTCGCGCGCTCATTTCTTCGCCTCCGGTTCGACCACGAGTTCGACGCGACGATCCGGCGGCAGCCATTCGACGATCGCCGCCTGCACGTCGCTTGGCGCGAGCGAGGTATAGCGGGCGAGATCCTCCGCGAAGTAGTCGGGGCCGCCGCCCGCGGCGTAGTAGCCGTTCAACGCATCGGCCTTGCCGCCGAATCCGCCGACGCGCTCCATCCGCCGGTAGAACGACGCTTCCGTCTGATTGATCGCGCGCTGCACCTCGCGCCCCGCCGGTGCTTCACGCCGCAGTTTTTCGAGCTCCTCGTCGATGACGGCACGCAGCTCCGCCGCGGTGTGCCCCTGCCGCGCGGTTGCAATGATCTGAAACGAGCTGCCAAGGGCGCCGGACGCCTGATACGCCGAGACGTCCTGCGCGATCTGCATGTCGTAGACCAGCCGTTTGTAGAGACGCGAGTTCTTGCCGCCGGCCAGCAGAGACGAGGCCATGTCGAGCGCCGCGTCGCCGGGGGCGTAGACGCGCGGCGTCAGCCACGCGAGATACAGCCGTGGCAGCGAGACGCGATCGCTGATCGTCTTGCGCGTGACCTCGGTGAGAATCGCGGCGGGTGGCGCAATCGGTTCCACAATCGTTCCGCGTGG
>DASRJR010000327.1:0-7034 GCA_035649395.1 Vicinamibacterales bacterium | reverse complement strand
GCATCGAGGCCGATGATGTCCTCGATCTGCCGCTTACACTCATCTGGCTGCGCGCTCGGCAGATCGATCTTGTTGATGACCGGGATGATGTCGAGGCCGTTGTCAACCGCCAGGTAGGCGTTGGCGAGCGTCTGCGCCTCGACCCCCTGCGACGCGTCGACCAGCAGGAGTGCGCCCTCGCACGCCGCCAGCGAACGGGTGACCTCGTAGCTGAAGTCCACGTGACCGGGCGTGTCGATC
The DNA here is from genome assembly GCA_035649395.1 of Vicinamibacterales bacterium. Taxonomy (GTDB): domain Bacteria; phylum Acidobacteriota; class Vicinamibacteria; order Vicinamibacterales; family UBA2999; genus Gp6-AA40. The sequence continues at coordinate 6,794 of DASRJR010000327.1, read as the reverse complement.
AGATTGAGGATGTACTGCTCGCCGCTCGTGGCGGTATAGGTCAGGCGGACGGGATGCGCCTTGATGGTGATGCCGCGCTCACGCTCGAGGTCCATCGCGTCGAGCACCTGCGCCTCCATCTCGCGGGCCTGGAGGGCCCCGGTGAGCTCGAGGAAGCGATCAGCCAGCGTCGACTTGCCATGGTCGATATGCGCGATGATCGAGAAGTTGCGGACGAAGCGCTGATCCATCGGATCGGAAACAAGCAATCATAGCATTCGGTCCGTACGAGCCCGGGCATGTCGTAGAGCGGAGGCTTCAGCCTCCGCGTTGCCCGCGCGGGCTGAAGCCCGCGCTCTACCGCTTCCTCCGGGCGCGACGTCCCTCGCCGATTGTCGCGATCCGGCTGAGCGCCTCCTCGTGCAGCGCTCGCATGTGCATGTTCGTCTCGTCGATGGCCCGTCGAAGCGTCGTCACCGCGGCGGCAATCTCCCCGCGCATGTCGGTTCGCATGGCAGAAAACGCGCCCCGTATCTCCTCTCGAAGTTGCAGAATCTGCGCCTCCAGCTTGGTCACGCGCTCGGGGAGCTCGCGCATCTCCTGCATCTGTCGTTCGAGCATTGTCAGTCTTTCTTCGATAGATCGTGGCTGCACGGGTCGTCGCCTCCTCGTTCGAGCTCGCTCATTAACGAACGAGCTCGACATGAGGTGTGCGAGCGCCATGCCGCGTGTTCGATCAGGGCGACGACGGTAGCATCGTCGGACGACACTGGCAATCAACCGAATCGACTCGCGCGGGCTAACGCCCGCGCTCTACCGTGTGTGCTCGCTACCGCTGCTCGAGCGGCACGAATCGCTGCGGGTACGACGGACCGGTGTAGTCCGCGCGTGGGCGAATGAGGCGGTTGTTCGCGTACTGCTCGAGGATGTGCGCGGTCCATCCCGACATGCGGCTCACGGCGAAGATCGGTGTGTAGAGATCGATCGGAATGCCGAGCGTGTAGTAGGTCGACGCGGAGTAGAAGTCGACGTTCGGATTCAGCTTCTTCTCGCCCTTCACCAGCGCCTCGATGCGCTGCGAGATGTCGAACCAGGCCGTGCTGCCAGCGCGCTTGCCGAGATCGCGCGACATCTGGCGGAGGTGCGTCGCTCTCGGATCCTCGGTCTTGTAGACGCGATGGCCGAAGCCGGGAATCTTCTCCTTGCGCGCCAGCTTGCCTCGAACGAACTCGTCGACGCGATCGCCAGTCGCGGTCTGACCGAGGTCGAGCAGCATCTTCATCACTTCTGCGTTGGCGCCGCCGTGCAGCGGCCCCTTCAGCGTGCCGATCGCCGCAACGACCGACGAGTAGATGTCGGTCAGCGTGGCAGCGGCGACGCGGCCGGCAAACGTGGACGCATTCAGCTCGTGATCGGCATGCAGGGTCAGCGCGACATCGAAGGCACGAATCGCCGTCGAGTGCGGCCGATCGCCCGTGAGCATGTAGAGGAAGTTCGCGGCGTGCCCCATCGCCGGGTCGGGCGCGATCGGACCTCCGCCCTGCTGCAACCGGCCCCATGTGGCGACGATCGTCCCGGTCTGCGCGGTCAGACGAACGGCTTTCCGATACTGCGCCTGCGGCGATGCATCGTCCACGTCCGCGTCGTAGTGCGCGAGCGCCGACGTGACGGTCCGCAGCGCGTCCATGCCGCCGACCGGCGGCAGACTCCGCATCAGACGAATGATCGGTTCCGGCAGCGGTCGCGCCGCCGCCAACTGCGACTGCAAATCTCCGAGCTCGGCGCGCGTCGGGAGACGGCGGTGCCACAAGAGATAACAGACCTCTTCGAACGTCGCGGACTTCGCCAGGTCGTGAATGTCGTAACCGCAGTAGGCGAGCACGCCGCGGTCGCCATCGAGATAGCAGATCGCCGAGGAGGTCGCGACGACGTCTTCGAGACCGCCTTTGGGTTTATCGGTGACGGTTGCCATGTGGAGCGATCATGTAATGCAAAATGCAAAATTCAAAATGCAAAAAGAGGATGCGACCGATGCGGGCGCGTCAAAACCACCCGCACTTCTCGCAAAACGGATTGACCTCGGCCGGAATCACCACGACGCCATCGACATAGCCCGGCAGGACCGAGCCGTCGAACACGTGGAAGTCGTTGTGGGGAATGCCGAGCATGTTCCAGACGAAATCGGTGGACAACGTCAACGTGCCGACGGACGTCGTGGTGTCGCGCGCGAACACGCGCCAGGTGCTTGTCGACGTTCCCGAGCCCGTCCCGCTGGCGGTGCCGGCCGTCATCGTCTCGCCGACCAATTGCAAGTCCCGTTCGGCGCCGTTGCCGCAACGAAAACTGCGGACTCGGTCGGCCTCACAGGACTGCAGACCCAGCGTCACCATGGTGCCGTTGACCCTTCCGGTCAGCGCACAGCTCGTCTGATTCCCCTGATAGCCAAGGGTTGCACTCAGGGTCTCGCTGGATTGCTGAATGTGCGCGGCGAAGATGTCACGACTCCCGAGGGCCGGCTGGAGGGATTCGCCAACACATTCGCCGCCGCTCGCCGCTCGCAGCGTGATGTGCCCCATCCACACGCCAGAGACCCGCTCGCTGGATGGGCCGGAGGGAGAGGAGCTTTCGCCACAGGCGCAGGCCAGGAGTGCGCCGAGCAGCAGGAACGGGAGAACAACCGAACGTGTTCGCTCCTGCATGTCGTGCCAGCGTTATTGGCCTCGCGCCGCCATCAGCTCCTTCAGGAGCGCTACGGTACTCTCGCGCACGGGACCCGGGGTGGATGGGCCACCGCCGCGGCCGCCGCGACCACGGCCACCGCCACCACTGCCGGGCACTCCCATTGCGACGTCCATGGGCGTCCGGCCGGACGTGTCTTTCAGATCGAGACGCGCGCCTTGATCCGCAAGAAATCTGACCAGCGTGTCACCTCGACTGACCGCGACGTGAAGGGCCGTCTCGCCGTTGTCGTTGATCGCGTCGATGTTCGCGCCGCGCGCAAGCAGCAGCCGCATCGCCTCAATCGTCGCGCTCTCGGGTCCGCCGTTCCGGGCCGATCGCGACGCCGCGATCATCAACGCGGTCGTCTGATTGCGCAGACGGGCGTTGGCATCGGCGCCCTTGTCGAGCAGCAGCCGGATGATCGCCGTGTCGCTCACCTTCGCCGCGCGCATCAGCGGCGTCGCCCCTTCACCGAGCTGCGGGTCGCCGCCGTTGTGCTGACGCATCAGCAGCGGCGTTTTCAGCCGCGCGTTCGGATCGGCGCCCCGCTCGAGCAACCGGGTCACGACGTCGATCGGGAGCAGCCGCCCCGACGGCTTCGGCAATGGCCGGTTCACCATCGGCTCCTGATGCTTCATGTCGACGACGGCGTAGAGCGGCGTCATTCCAGCAGAATCGCCGATGTTGAGATTGGCACCAGCGTCGATCAGCATCGCCGCCTCATCGTAGTGGGCGTTGATCACCGCGATCACCAGCGCCGTCGTTCCATCGGGGTCGACCGCATCGAGATCGGCGCGGGCATCGATGAGCGCCCGGATGCCATCGGCGGCGCCCTGACGGGCGGCCAGCATCAACGCGGTCATTCCCCCACGCGGCAGCGCCGTGAAGACCATCGTCGCCGCATCGACCTTGACCTTGGGGAACTCCAGCAGCTTCGATCGCGCGTTGAGATCGGCGCCGCGTGACGCGAGCAATGTCACGACGTCAGGATGGCCTTCTGCCGCCGCCCACATCAGCGCGGTCTCGCCCTGCCATGTTTCCCGTGCGTTGACGTCGGCGCCGCCTTCGAGCAGCAGCCGCACCGGCCCGGGATTACCGGTGCGCGCGGCGAGCATCAGGACGGTCTCGCCGTCGGGATTGCTGGTGTTCGGATCGGCGCCCGCCTTCAGCAATGCGTCGGCGACCGGCGCGCTGCCGTTCACGGCGGCCAGCGCCAACGGCGTGATCCCGTAGCGGGTCTTCACGTTGACCTGCGCGCCTTCGCGGAGGAGCGTTCGCACCAGGTCGGCGCGATCGAGCCGGGCGGCCCAGTGCAGCGCCGTGCTGCCATCGGCTTCAGCAGCGTTCACAAGCGCGCGCTGCTTCACCAGGCGTTGAACTGCAGCCGTGTCCGACGTCTTCACGGCCTCGATCAGGCGGAGATCGCCCGTCGCAGCACCAGAGGTGAGTGTGCCGCAGAGGGAGACGAAGACAAGACCGGTAGCCGCCAGGCGGTTCAACACGGCACCCAGAAACGAACTAGTGGTATGTACCAGCGATTTCTAGAGCGGACCGCCCGTTGGTTAGCCCGCGTATCCGTGGTCGCGACAACGGAGCGACCGTTCCAGAAGTGACGCATACAGTCCACTAGATGTCGACGACGCCGCTGCTCACTCCGAACCGCTCCTGCTCCACGCCGCTCTTCTGAGCGATGGCGAGCAGCAGGTTTGGCATCGGCGTGTTCTCCGGCATCACGATGTGGCGGTTTCCTTTCATCCGTCCGGATGCGCCGCCGATCAGGACGTGAGGCAGCGGCGACCCGGTGTGACCGTTGCCGTCGCTCATCCCGCTGCCATAGAGAACCAGCGAGTGATCGAGTAGCGAGCCATCGCCGTCGGGCGTCGCTCGCAGCTTCTCGAGGAACTTCGCCACCATGCTGAGGTGATAGGCGTTCAGCTTGGCGTGCCCCTCGATCGCCGCGGGCCGGTTCCCGTGATGCGAGATCGAATGGTGCGGCTCGGTGACCCCGATTTCGGGATACGTCCGCTGACTGACCTCGCGCGCCATCATGAACGTGAACACGCGAGTCTGATCGGTCTGCAGCGCCAACGCCAGCAGATCGAACAGCAACGACACGTGCTCGACGTACGACTCCGGAACGCCGACCGGCGCGGGCGGCACATCCGCCTGGGTACGGGCCGTCTGCTCCGCACGTTGGATCCGCCGCTCGATCTCGCGGACGTTGGTCAAGTAGTCGTCGAGCTTCTTGCGGTCCCCGCTTCCAAGCTCGCGCTGCAGATGCGCGAGATCGTCAGCCACGAAGTCGAGCAGACTGCGATCGGTCCGCATCCGCGCCAGCCGCTGATCGGCCGTGCCGCCACCGCCGAAGAGACGCTCGAAGACCACGCGCGGGTTGATTTCCATCGGCAGCGGCGTGGTCTCCGTCTGCCAGTTCAGCGTGTTCATGTAGGCGCAGCTGTACCCGGGATCGCACGCGCCGACGAGGCCGCTGAAATCTTCAGTCGCCACCTCGAGCGAGGGGAACGTCGTCTGCTGCCCGATCTGTTTCGCGATGACCTGATCGATCGACACACCGGCACGGAAATCCGGGCCATCGGTGCGCTTGGGAGGCCTGCCGGTGAGCCAGCACGCCGCCGACACCGCGTGATTGCTGGCCGCTTCTGCCCGCGTCAGGTTGCTGACCACGACGAGCGAATCACGGAACGGCTCGAGCGGTTTGAGAATCGGCGTGAACTCGAAACCGCTGCCGGCCGCGGCGGGGGTCCACTGCCGCATGATGACCCCGTGCGGAATGTAGACGAACCCGACTCGGAGCCGCGGCGACGCCGCCGTTTGCGCGGCCTGGGTCAACGCCGGCACCATCGCATCGACGAGCGGCAGCGCCACGCCGACACCGACGCCACGGAGAAACGTCCGACGCGGAATGGATCGTCTAGTTACGAACATTACTGGTTCGCCCTTCCCGACGCTCTACCGGCCGCTCCGTTGTCGCGGCCGGCAGCTCGCTGCCGAAGCTGGTTGTCGGCCGTACTCTTCCAGTTGATACGCTCCACTAAGAATCCTCGCGCGCGAGCCGCATCTGGAACGGCACGCTGCTGACGATACCGCGAACTATCGACGAGAAGCGATAGCCGTCGCGAGCCGCTTGGCGGACGATCGCCCGAACGGCGGGCATGTCGACTGGCTCGACCCGTCGTCCGAGGGCGTAAGTCATCAGCTTCTCCGTCATCGTGCCGACGAGCACGTCGGGCCGTGTCATCAGCGCCTGGCGCAGCGCCACGACGCCGTCGATCCGCGTGCCATCACCCAGCTCGCCCGAGGCATCGATCGGGACACCCGCTTCCGACGAGCGCCATGCGCCGATCGCATCGAAATTCTCCAGCGCGAGCCCGAGCGGGTCCATCACCTTGTGACACCCCGCGCACGCCGGACTGGCTCGATGCCGCTCCATTCGCGCACGCACCGTCGTCGGCGCGCCGGGCGTGTCCTCCGGAAACGGCGGCACGACCGTTGGCGGCGGGGGCGGCGGCGTCCCGACGATGTTATCGAGGATCCATTTGCCGCGCACCACGGGAGAGGTGCGATCGGCGTGGGAGGTGATGAGGAGTACGCCGCCCTTCCCGAGCAGCCCGCGTCGCGCATCATCGGTCACGGCGACGCGGCGGAACTGCGGGCCGTAGATGTTTGGCATCCCGTAGTGCTTCGCCAGCCGCTCGTTCACGAACGTGTAGTCGGCCGTCATCAGATCGAGCACGTTGCGATCCTCGGTGACGATGCTGCCGAAGAACAGGTCGAGCTCGCGCTCGAACGCCTGACGCAGGTTGTCGTCGAAGTTCGGGAAGTCGTTCTTGTCGGGCGTGGTGCTCCGCAGGTTTCGAATCTGCAGCCACTGTCCCGCGAAGTTCTCGACGAGCGCGCTCGATCGCCGATCGGCCAGCATGCGGCGCACCTGGGCGTCGAGTACGCCTGGCTTGCGCAGCTGACCCCGCGAGGCGAGCTCCAGCAGCTCGTCGTCCGGAATGCTGCTCCACAGAAAGAACGAGAGCCTCGAGGCGAGCTCGACGTCGCTGACGCGATACGGTGAGCCTGGCGTC
>DASRJR010000326.1:0-6383 GCA_035649395.1 Vicinamibacterales bacterium | reverse complement strand
CGCTGGCCTTTGTCGAGCGAGACGCAGTCTCGGTAGTTCGAGAGCAGCGGCAGCGAGTCAGAGACGGTCGCGTTGCGAACGCCCGGCAGCGCACTCAGCTGGTCGAGCGCGTGAGCGTATATACGGCGCTTATCCGCAGGTGTCACGTCCGGCGTCGAGATGAAGGTGAAGGCATAGAGTCGGCCCGCGATCGCAAAACCGGGATCGGCCGACTGCATCCGTAACAATCCCTGGATGAACGTGCCGCAGACGATGAGGAGCACGAACGACATCACGACCTGAGCGACGACGCCGATCGATCGCCGGCGTGGTCGGCCGACGACGATCTCGCCCTTGAAGGCCACGAGCGCGTCCGTCTGCGAGGCTCTCCACGCGGGCAGGAGCCCGCAGAGTACGGTCGTCCCGAACGAGATGAGCGTTGCGTACAAGATCACCCGCCAGTCGAGCGAGAAGTTCAGCTGCGCCTGGAAGATCCCTTGTATCAACGGCAGCGTTCGTTGCAGCAGGGCCGTCGTCCAGCGCGCGAGGACGAGTCCACAGAGCCCACCGAGCATGGCCACCACTAGGCTCTCGGCGAGTAGTTGCTGCAGCAGGCGCGCTCGCGATGCGCCCAGGGCCCGCCGAACGCCGAACTCGCGTTGCCGCACGGCGCCGCGGACGAGCAGCAGGTTGCCTACGTTGACACAGGCGATGAGCAGCACGAGCCCGACCACGGATTGAAGGAATGTGGCGACGAGTCGTGCCGTTCGTCGGCTGCCAGGATTGCTGATGCCGCGCACCTGCTCGGCGGCGATCGCAACAGTCGCCTCTGCTTGGCGCCCGAGTTCGGTGTTGAGTTGTGCCTCAATCGTGTTCAGTTCCGCTGAGGCCTGTGCGGGGGTGACGTTCGCGCCCAGCCGGCCAAAGAGCATCACGGGGCGAGCGTTGGCATCGTTCACCAGGCGCTCGAGCGATGGCCGGGTCAGCAGGGGCACCCACAGATCGGTGCGAATCGGCGAGAACACTCCGGCGTACTCCGGTGACGCGACGCCGACGATCGTGTACGACTGCGACTCTGAGCTGATGCGACGGCCGAGGACGTTCGGATCGAGATCGAATCGCCGCTGCCAAATCGCGTAACTGATGACCGCTACCGGCTCTCTCTCACCCGTGAACCATCGACCCACGACGGTGCGAACGCCCATGACCGCAGCGTAGTTGGCAGCGACAGCCTCTGCGGCGACGAACTGGCTGTCGCCCTCGACGCCGAGGTCGGATTCCATCGGCATGGATGCGGTCAGCCCCGACAGCGTGTGGCTCCGCTCAGCGAACCCTCGATAGATCGGATACGGGAAATTGCCCTCAGTCCCACGCGTGACGATGATCAGACGCTCGGGATCCTGGACCGGCATCGGCCGGAACATGACGGCGTTGAGCACGCCGAAGATCGAGGTGTTGACGCCGATGCCGAGGCCGAGACACAGCACCGCGAGCGCGCTGAAGGCGGGCGCGCGTCCCACCTGCCGGACGGCGTGCCGCAGATCGCGCGCCAGGTGTGTCAGCGGCGCGACGCCGCGCGCATCGCGATGCTCCTCGCGGACCTGCTCGAGCCCACCGAATTCGATCGTGGCGCGGCGAGTCGCTTCGGCCCGGGACAGACCTGCTCGGACATGACGCTCGATCTCCTCATCGAGATGGAAGCGCATCTCCTCGTCGAGCTCCTGCTCGACCTCGCGGCGCTTGAATAGCGAGCGAAGGCGTGCGATGACGTCGGTGACCATGGTTCTCACTCCTGTCGCAGCGCCACAATCGGATCGATTCTCGTCGCGCGACGAGCGGGCAGATAGCTCGCGATCATCGCGACGAGCGCGAACACCAGCGGAACCGCTGCAAACGTCCTGGCGTCCAGCGGCGTGATGCCGAACAACATGTTCCGGAGCAGCCCCGAGGCACCCGCGGCTCCCAACGAGCCGAGCGCGATGCCGATGGCGGTGAGCAGCAGCCCCTTGCGGAGCACCATCACCAGGACTTGTGCTCGCGGAGCTCCGAGCGAGAGACGAATGCCGATCTCCTGGGTACGCTGGACGACCGCATAGGCAAGCACGCTGTAAATGCCGACGCTGGCTAATACGCCAGCAATGGCGGCAAAGACGCCGAGCAGCACGGTATAGAAGCGCTGCGGGGCAATGGCGCTCGAGACGAGACGCGTCATCGGGATGAGCACGTCGATGCCGATGTTGGGATCGATGCCGTTGACGATGGTGCGCACGGTCGGCGCGATCGCTGACGGATCGCCCTCGGTGCGCAGCGCGAACGAGAGAAACCCGATGGCGATCGCGGTTTGTCTCATTGCGGTCTTTTCGCCCTCGTCCAGCAGCGACAACAGTTGGCGGTAGTCGACGAAGATCTCCGGGGCCGTCTCGTCGGACGGCGAAAGCTGGCGCAGGTCTTCAACCACGCCGACGACAGTGACCGGGATGCGCGCGCTGTCGCTTTCGTTGTAGTGCCAATCGAGCACCTGGCCGACGGCGCGCGACGAACCAAAGTACTGGCGGGCCGCGGATCGGCTCATGACGATCGCATGTGGCGCGAGGGCGCGATCGTCCGGGCTGAGCTCACGTCCATCGAGCAGGGGAACGCCCATGGCGGTCAGAAAGCCGTCGCTCACCGGCCGCAGCCGCGTTCGTACCGCCTTCATCTCCGCGAGCGAGCGCCCCGGGGGCACGAACGTGCCCCATCTGATCTCTTCGCCGATCAAGAGTCCATGTCGCGAAAAACCACCCGACTGCACGCGCGGAATTCCGCGGAATCGACTCAACAGCGTGTCGATCGTGTCCTGTTTGCGCGCAACGCTGTACCCATCGGGGAAGAGCAGGTTGATCGCGAGCACGTTCGAGGCGTCGTAGCCGTTGTCGACAGTGGATAGCGCGACGAAGCTTCGAGTCAGCAAACCTGCCCCGACGAGCAGCACCGTCGCCAGGGTGAGTTGAGCGACCGTCAACGCGGCGCGGATCCGCGTCGCCTGTCGTCCGCTGCTGCTGCCGCGTACGCCGATCGTCGATCCTGGAGTCGCGCGCGACAAGTGCAGCGCGGGCAGTACGCCGAACATGACGCTGGTCAGCATCGCGAGCGTCAAGGCCGCGCCGAGCACGGTGAGATCGATACCGACCTCATGCGTGCGCGGAAGAATCGTCGAGCCGAACATCAGACCGAAAATCCCCGGGGCCTCGAGTGTGGCCAGTCGCTTGATCAGCGCCACACCGGCCGCGCCGACGAGCGCCCCGAGAGTGCCACCGGTGACGGCGAGCACGAGGCACTCGGTCATGACCTGCCTGGCAATGCGTCCCCGGCTCGCCCCGATGGCGACACGCACCGCGAGCTCCTGCTGACGGCTCGTGCCGCGCGCGAGCAGGAGGTTGGCGACGTTCGCGCAGACGATCAGCAGCACCACCGCGACGGCGGCTGTCAGCACACGGAATGCGGGTCGCAGTGTCTGAACGGCGCGTTCTTTCAACGGCTCGACGTGAAACTGACGCGGCCCCGCCGGCTGAGCGTTCGCCGGTTTGGTCACAGGCATCGCCGAGGCGATCGTTCGTACCTCCTCAACGGCGTCGTTCAAAGTGGCGCCGGTCGCCAGACGCGCGATCGTCGTCACGCGGCGGCCGGACGGGCCCGGCGACGACATGGGCTGGTAGAAATCCGTCGTGCCCCGAGGCAATTCGACCGACGTGTTCTGCGGAAGCTGGAAGTCAGCCGGCAGTACTCCGACGACTGTCATCAGGCGCGGCGGGAAGGGTGGTATCAGCGCGCCGGCACGGAACTCGAACGAGCGGCCCACGACCGACGGGTCGGCGCCGAAGTGGGTGCGCCACGAATCGTAGCTGAGCACGATCACATCGGGCCGATTCTCGTCGCCGGGGAGCAGCGTCCGCCCGAGCAGCGGCCGAACACCGAGCATCGTGAACGAATTCGATGATGTGATGCCGCCCCACAGCCCGGCCGAGCCCGTGTTGGTGCGCACGAGTCGTTGCCCGAAGCTTCCGAACGCCGCGAAGTCTCGGAGCGTTTTCGCCTGTGCCCAGTCCGGGAATTCCTGATAGACGAGACCGCGTTCCGTCGGTGGGCGTCCGGGCACAGGCGCTGGGGCGTTTTCGTACAGGCGAACGAGCCGATCCGCATCGCGGAAGGGAAGCGGCTGTATCAGGATGGCGTTGACGACGCTGTAAATCGTGGTCGCGGCACCAATGCCGAGCGCCAGACAGGTGAGCGCGGCCAGCGCGAAGCCGGGCGAGCGGCGGAGCTGTCGCACGCCGTGGCGCCCGTCGCGGACGAGATCGTCGAGCCACGCGATCCCGCGCGCGTCGCGGTGCTCCTCGCGAATCTGCGCCACTCCACCGAACTCGATGGCGGCGCGCCGCGCCGCCTCGGCGGGCGACAGGCCATGACGGACGTGGACGTCCGTCTGCCGCTCGAGATGAAAGCGCAGCTCCTCGTCGAGCTCCTGCTCGATGCGCTGGCGCCTGAAGAGCGAGCGAAGTCGGTGACTCAGATCGGTCAGCATGGAGAGTCCTGGTCCGCCTGAAGGGGGACCCTACGTACGGCTCTCGAGCACGCGGGCGACCGCGGCGCTCAACTTGTGCCAGGCCGAGATCTCTTCATCGAGACGCGCGCGGCCGCGTTTGGTGAGCTCGTAGTACTTCGCGCGTCGATTGTTGTCGGACGCGCCCCACTCCGCCTTGATCCAGCCGCGTCGCTCGAGGCGATGCAGTGCCGGATAGAGCGAGCCCTGACGAATGTGCAGGGTGGCGCTTGAGATCTGGTGCAGACGCTCGGAGATGGCCCAGCCATGCTTGGCTCCGACTGCCAGCGTCTTGAGAATCAGCAGGTCCAGTGTGCCTTGCGGAAGATCAACGCGGTCGTCCATGCAGCGCTCCCCTTTTGCTTCGACAGGAGACTACCGCGTTCTCCTGTCGAAGCACAAGGGGGGAGGTCAGGGCTTCGCGAACGAGGCGTCGTCGATGTCGACGTTGTGTTTGACCGACGTCATCGTGGCGCTGATCGACTGCACTGAGTTCGTCGATTTGGTGACGAACGGCACCTTGATGCCGTCGATGTCGCGGAAGTCGGAGAAGTCCACCACCTGGTTGATGTCGCCACCGAGCTGTGGCACGTTGATGATGACAACGGTTCTGACCAGCATGAACGATCCGCTGTCGATGAACATGCGAATCGGGGGACCGGCTTTGGGCGTCAGGAGAACGACGAACGCTTCCTTGCCGCCGACCGGCTCGCGGGCGAGCAACGTCAGTGAGGCGCCGAGCTCCTTGTAGTTCAGCAGGGGTGAAGGGAACGACCCGTTGCGCATCGCTTCGAGCTGCGCTCCTTCGATGGGCCGGTTCCCGTTGACCGGGTCGATGACGTAGCCGGTTGTGCCGTCGAATCGTTGATCGGTGACGATCGGCCCTCCTCCCAACGACGTGAGATCCAGCTTGATGACGGTGCGCTGCTTGTTGGGTTTCTTCGAGTAGACCTCGATCGCTCCCATCAGCTCGCCGACCGGGGTGGTCAGGCTGATCGTACCGGTCGCGGTTCGCGAGGCGAGCTTGCCGAGCACGTCGCGTCCGCCGCTGGCGGCCAGGTGTTTCTCGATAATCTCGTCGGCGGTCTGTGCCGCGGCCGGCCGCGGCACCGCCAGGAGCAGGGCGCCGAGCACGACCTGGCTGCCGATGCCACTTCGAAGCCTCTGTCTCATGCCTTATCGTACGTCTGATTCCTGATTCCTGATTGCTGATTCCTGATTCCTGTTCCGTGAGCCAACGCTTTGACTTCCATAAACGTCTTAGGGGATAGTGACCCCCTAAGGTGGTTATGGGAGAAGACGCCGCGACACCGGCCGACCTGCTGCAGGGCACGCTCGAGCTGCTCGTGCTGAGAACACTCGCCAGCGGCGAGAAGCACGGCTACGAGATCGCCGAGTGGATCCACATCGCCTCGGCTGAGGCGCTGTCGGTCGAAGAGGGCGCGTTGTATCCCGCGCTGCACCGCCTCGAGATGCGGGGGCTGCTCAGCGCCGAGTGGGACGTGTCGGCCAATAACCGGCGAGCGAAGTACTACCGGCTCACTCCGAGCGGCCGGAAGCGATTGAAGGAAGCGCGCGACGCGTGGCGGCGCACCAGCGTCGCGATCAACCGCGTGCTCGAGGCAGGGGCGTGATCAGAGGGCCCCAGGGCCCGCCCTGGGGCCTTCAGCGTGGCGGAGATTCCGATGACCGAGTGGTGGAGCAGTCTTCGATTACGGCTTCGCGCCCTCCTCACCCGAGGCCGGCGCGAACAGGACCTCCACGACGAGGTCGCATTCCATCTCGCCATGCGCGAAGCGCAGGCGCGTGAATCCGGCCACGTCGA
>DASRJR010000325.1:0-13920 GCA_035649395.1 Vicinamibacterales bacterium | reverse complement strand
GCGGTGCGGCCGCCGGGATGACCCCACCCGCGGTCGCGCTGTACGGGACGACCTCGATCGGCGCGCGGTCGATGCCGGGATACGCCAGCTCCAGCCGGCGCTGAATCGTCGATAGTTCCGACTGCGCTGCCGCGACGCTCGCCGCTGGCGCGAGACGCCCGATGATGTCCACTGGAGACTGCGCTCGATCGTTCACCCATCGACTCGCGGCGGTCGGGTTCGTCAACGTCCAGAACGCCAGCAGCGGCAGCCAGACGTCCGCGCGCTCGGTCAGCATGGCGCCATGGAAGGTCGGAGGCGCGACGCCGATCACAACCGCGGGTCGGCCGTTCACCGAGATCGCGCGTCCGATGACGTCGTTCGCGGCGAAGTACTCCTGCCACGCGCGATGGCTGAGAATCGCTGGAACTTCCGCGACACCGACGGTCCGGCTCTCGACGGCGGTGAACACGCGACCCAACGTGGGGCGCACGCCGATGGTGTCGAAGTAATTGGCTTCGACGGCTGTCGCCCACGCGGCGTAGCTGCCGCGATCCGTGGTCAGCGTGACCCGTCCGTTGGTGAAGGCCGTCAGTGACCGCAGCGTCTTGGTCTGGGTCCGGTAGTCGAGATAGTCCGGATAACTGAAGTACGGAATGCCCGGTCGATTCGCGGCGGCAATCCGCACGAGGTCGGTGCGATCGATGCCCGGCGCAGGCTTGGTCACGAGGCTGTTCACGACCGCGAAGATCGTGGTGTTGATGCCGACGACGAGCGCGATCAACGTTGCGGCCGTGACACTCAGTCCTGGGGCGTTGGTCAGAATGCGCACGCCGACGCGAATGTCCTGCCAGACGCTCTCCACGCCGCCCCAGCCCCACACGGCGCGCGTCTCTTCGTGGACGCGCGTGACGTTGCCAAAGCGCAGACGCGCCCGGCGCCGGGCCTCATCCGGCGGCATGCCTCGCGCGATGTCCGCCGCGGCATCGTGTTCGAGGTGATCGCGGATCTCCTCGTCGAGGCCGTCCAGGGCGCGCTGGCCGCGATCGCCGAACCATCGCCATCCACGCGGCATCTCGTCACTCCTGACCGGCAGGGCGAAGGATGCGCGCGATGGCCCGGGCGAGCGTGTCCCACCGGCTGGTCTCGATCTCGAGCTGCTTGCGCCCCTTTGCCGTCAACCGATAGAACTTCGCGCGGCGGTTGTTCTCCGACGTGCCCTCGTCGAAGCTGATCCAGCCTCGCTGAATCAAACGGTGCAACGCCGGGTACAGCGAGCCCTGCTCGATCAGCAGCACGTCGTCCGATCCGCGCTCGATGGCCTTGACGATGGCGTGGCCGTGCGCCGGGCCAAGACGCAAGGTGCGAAGAATGAGGAGATCGAGCGTGCCCTGCAGCAGCTCGATGCGTTCGCGGTCCTTCCTGGTAGACATTCTAGGTGAGCGCGACGATACGCCCGTCTCACCTAGGATGTCAAGGTGAGTGGCAACGGGGGCGTACGGAGGCAACGGGAATTTTCAACACGGGGGTAACCGGGGAAACGGGGGAAACGAGAAACGGCCGTCTGGCACCGCTCCAGCGCCAGCAACGCAACCGGAGCGGTGCCAGACGGCCGATCCCGTTTACCCCGTTACCACCGTTATCCCCGTGTGAAGATTCCCGTTATCCCCGTCCCCTCCGTTATCCCCGTGTAGAGAGATATGATCGGCGCCAGAAGGGACTCACAATGAAGCTCACGATCGCCGGATTCGCGTTGGCCTGCCTGACCGTCGGCGCGACTGTCCCGCTGCGCGCGAACCAGGCTCCAGCGTGTTCGCCATCCGGTGGCCTCACGTTCATCTGCGGCGTCCAGAATCCCGAAGATCTCGTCCTCGTACCGAATACGCGGTGGATGCTCGCGAGCGGCATGGGGCCTGGGAGCGGCCTGCATCTGGTCGATACGCGTGCGAAGAAGGTGACCACGGTGTACGGCGTCGGCACGGCAACCGCCCGTGCAGACAAGACGAAATACGCCAACTGCCCCGGCCCGCTCGACCCGAAGCTGGCGGTGCTGCACGGCCTCAGCCTGAGGGCGACGTCGAACGCCCGGCACACGGTGTATGCGACCAACCACGGCGGCCGCGAATCGGTGGAGGTGTTCGAGCTCGACGCCGCGCTGCCCGTTCCCACGGCGACGTGGATTGGATGCGTGCTCCTGCCGAAGGACATGGGCGCGAACAGCGTGGCGTCCTTCGGCGACGGTTCGTTGCTGGCGACGGTGCTGATCCTGCCCGGCAAGACGTTCGCTGACGCGTTCGCGCAGCGGAACACCGGCGCCGTGTTGCGATGGAAGCCGGGCGATGCCGCGTTCTCGATGATTCCAGGGACCGAGCTCTCGGCGAACAACGGCATCGAGACGTCGCCCGATGACCGCGAGTTCTACGTGGTCTCGACGACGACGAAGCGCGTCATCGCCTACGCCCGCGACAAGCCGGGCGTGCCGCTCCGCACCGCACAGCTCAAGGACTTCGGGCCGGACAACGTTCGCTGGACGGCCGACAATCGACTGATCACCGCGGGCATGCTCGACGATGAGCCGGCGTGCGGCGGCGCGCCAAAGACCGAAGAAGGAATCCGATGTCCGCGCGGTTATGTCGTGGCCACAATTGATCCCAAGACAATGGCCGTGACCGAGATTGCGCGCGGGCCGAGGACAACGGCGTTCACCGGGACGGCGATGGCGATGCGCGTCGGCAACGACCTGTGGCTGGGCTCGTTCTTCGCCGACCGGCTCGCATACCGAGCGCTCAAATAACCGCAGCCGATTCGCCCGCATGCCGGGCCCAAAAGGCCCGGCCTACACTGCGCTTGTAACGTTCTCGGCCCTCAACGCACTATCGCGTTGACATGAGACTCCTCCTTGCTGTCGCGGTATTCGTGTGCATCGGGATCGTGCGTACGCAGTCGACCACGGCCGAAGAAAGGGCCGAGTGCCCGCCGGCCGGGGATTTGATGTTCATCTGCGGCGTGCAGAACCCCGAGGACCTCGTGCTCGTTCCCGACACCAGCTGGATTGTCGCGAGCGGCATGGCCCCCGGCAGCGGGCTGCATGCGATCGACACTCGAACGAAAACGGCCCGGCTGGTATATGCAGCCGGCCTTGCCAACGTTCGCAGCGACCGCGCGAGCTATCCGCAGTGCCCCGTCCCGCTCCATCCGCGGCTGGCGGTGCTGCACGGGCTGACGGTCAAACAGGCATCACAGGGACGGTACACGGTCTACGTCGTCAACCACGGCGGCCGCGAATCGATCGAGGTGTTCGACCTCGACATCAGCGGCACCTTTCCGGTCGCGACTTGGGTCGGCTGCGTCTTCATGCCGGCGGGCGTCGCCGCCACGGCCGTCGCGGCGTTCAACGATGGCGCACTGCTGGCGACCGCGATCACTCTGCCGGGTAAGACGCTGGATGACGCGTTCGCGCTGAAGAAGACGGGCGCAGTGTTCGGCTGGAAACCGGGTGAGCCGGCGTTCCACATACTGCCCGGCACCGACCTGCCGGCGAGCAATGGAATCGAGACGTCTCCAGACGATCGTGAGTTCTTCGTGGTGTCCTCGACGCTGAAGCGGGTGTTCGCGTATTCGCGCGACAGGCCCGGCGTGGCGCTGCGCGCGGCGCAACTCACCGACTTCGTTCCGGACAATCTGCATTGGGTCGATGGTCGCCTGCTCACGGCCGGTGTGCTCGACAACGTGCCCTCGTGCGGCGGGCCGGCACGATCCGAAGAGGACCTTCGCTGTCCCCGCGGCTACGTCGTCATCAGCATCGATCCGCGAGTGATGGCCGTGCGGGAGGTGGCGCGCGGTTCCGCCACCCCCTCGTTCACCGGCACCGCAGTGGGGCTGCGGGCCGGTGACGAGGTGTGGCTCGGATCGTTCACCGCCGATCGCATCGCGTATCGGGCGTTGCGCTAGTCGGTTACCGGCGGATGGTGCCGTCGCCGCGGAACTCGTCGCGCGTCAGCACGCCGTCACGGTTGCTGTCCTGCTGATCGAAGGCGCGATGCGTCCACGGCCACTCGTTCAACCCGATCCGGCCGTCGCGATTCATGTCGAGGCTGGCGAAGTTGTTCGACCGGTTCGCGTTGTTGAACTCGGCCCGAGAGAGCCGCTGATCGCCGCTCGTGTCGAGTCGCTGAAAGGCAGCGGCCCCGCCCTCCCACTCGTTGCGTTCGATCAACCCGTTGCCGTTGACGTCGAGGTAATCGAACCGCTCGTTGAACGGCAGGTCCTCGTCTTGATTGCGATCGACGGCCCGGCGTTCGGCGTCGACGCTCAGCTCTTCACCTGAAAGCACGTTGTCGTTGTTCCAATCGAAGTTGTCGAACGACCGTGCGTTTCCTCGCCACTCGTTTCGAGTGATCTGACCGTCGTTGTTGGCGTCCATGCGGCGGAACCGCATGCCGCTGGCCGGCCTGTTCTCACTCAGATTGTTTCGCGCCCCGGGCGGGCAGAAGTTCATGCCGTTGCCGCCGGGCACGCCCCAGTCGCCATAGGCCTGTTGGTACTCAGGCGAGTTGACGATCTGATCGACGACCGCCGTCGCGCCACGACGTGTGAACATTTCCACCGAGCGCTGGAACGTCTCACCGTTGGGTTCCCGGCTCAGAATGTGCCGATACATCGTCCGAACGACCTGCTCGCGCGACTCATTACCCCACCGCTGCAAGTGCTCTTGCGATTTTCCGATAGATCGGACTACCTCGCGTACCGTCGCGCCATCGTTGGCGAGCCGGTCGACCCATGGGTCGCTGCCGCGATCCGACGCGCGCTCGAGCACGTGCCGATAGATCTCGTCCACGACGCGGCGGGCGTCGGTCGTGCACGGTTGCTGAGCCGATGCGAGTGCAGGCACGAGCGTAAGCGCACCGACCACCAGAGCTAACCGCAACATGACAACCTCCTTCCTCAACAGTCGGGCGGCTGAGCCGCCTCACCGAGTCAGTTGAAGTGAAGTGCAAGGCGGATGCCTCGATCCGTGCGCCACTGGCGGGGTGCGCGACGCAGGTCCGTTGTCGAGGTGGGGTGTTGTTACCGTCTGGTGTTCTCATCCTTACGATGAAAAAAGATCAGGTTTTTCTTCAGATCGCGCTTGCAGCGCGGCAGAGGTGTTGCTACTCTCAGACATTCGTGGCCTCTACCGCACGGGGCCGCCTCGCTCGCTCGAGGTTGTGCGGTGCTGACCTGTCCTCGCTTCTCAACCGTAGCGAGGCGGGGCCCGCGTTGGTCACGAACCCCGATTGAATCGCAAGCTCCCCTGAAATTCCATTCGTGCTCGGTTGGGGTGTGCTCGCCCGTAAGCGGGATGCCGCCCCCAGTGCGAACCGGGTGCCGACCGCACGCGCCAGCGGCCGGTGCGAGGTGTGCAATGAACGCAACTTTCGGTGAAAAACTTCGAGCCCAACGTGAACGTCAGCAGATTTCACTGACCACCATCGCCGAACAGACGAAGATCAAGCTGTCGCTGCTCGAGGCGCTCGAGCAGGACGATGCCTCCAAGTGGCCGGCCGGGATTTTCGGGCGCTCCTACCTCCGCTCGTATGCCCAGGCGATCGGCCTTGACCCCGATATGACACTACGCGAATTTCTAGCGTCCCATGCGCTTGCGGCTGAAGCCGGTGCCGGTTCAATGTCGCACCTGCAAGAAGCCCCACCCGACAGCTCACGGCGGCGTCCGCCGACGCGGCTGCAGGTTTTGATCGATTCGGCTATCGACGCCTTTCATGCGCGCCGGGCCGAGGCGAATGCCAGAAACGGGATCAGCACCGCCCCATCGCCGGTGCAGCATACCGCCGCACCGGTTGCGGCGTATTCGTACGAGGCGCCTCGGCCCCACCACGAGACGTCCTCGATCGACTTGACGGCCCTCTCCCGCGTCTGCACGCAGCTCGGTCGCATCATGGAGCCGCGGGAATTGACCGACGCACTCCAGGAGCTTGCGGTCGTCCTCGATGCAGCCGGCGTGATCATCTGGGTGCCGGATGCGCAGCGATTCATGCTCATGCCGGTCTTCGTGCACGGCTATTCCTCGGCCGCCGTCTCGCAGCTGCCGCCGGTTTTCGCCGACGAAGACAATGCGACTGCCGCCGCTTTCCAGACGCATACGACGTGCGTGGTCGATGGCAACGGGATCGACAACGGCGCGGTCGTGGCGCCGCTGTTGACGCCGTCGGGATGCACCGGCGTCCTGGCGCTCGAACTGAGAAACAAGGCGGAGCGCCGGGAGGACGTCCGCGCGGCGGTCACCATCCTCGCGGCGCAGATGTCGACGCTCGTCGGCGCATCGATGCACGTCCCACAGTCGATGACTGCCTGAAGACTGATTGATGATGTATTGAGGATTGTCCGAGCCGGCTCCCCCCGGCTTTTCAATCAACAATCACAATCTTCGATCTCTGACCCCTGGCCCCTTCCTCCTACTCGCTACTCCTTTCGCTGTCCGTTGACATTTCTTCCACATTGTGGCAAAACTCGCCTCCATGCCGATTGCCTTGGGCGAGTTCGAGCAACTGGTGCTGTTCGCGCTCGTGCGTCTCGGTCCAACGGCGTACGGCGCGAGCGTCCGCCTGGAGATTGAAGAGCGCACCGGGCGATCTGTGTCGATCAGTGCCGTCTACACCACGCTCGAACGATTGGAGCAGAAAGGTCTCGTCCGCTCCCGTATCGGCGAGCCAACTGCCGAGCGCGGCGGACGTCGAAAGAAGCATTTCGAGCTGCTCCCGCTCGGGGCCCGCGCGCTGAAAGTCGCGTACGAGACCTTCTCCGACATGACCGCCGGCATCGAGCACCGCCTGAAAGCACTGCGATGACGCGTCTCGCGCTCTTCATCATCGGACTTATCACGCCACCCCCAGAGCGGGAATGGCTGATCGGCGACACGCTCGAGGAGTTCGTGCGTGTCGAACGGCTTCGCGGCCGCTTTGCGGCCCGTCGCTGGCTCTGCCGCGAGCTATTGCGGGTGTCGATTCGCGCGCCGCGACACTGGTTGACGATGCGGGGTCGTCCGCGGCACAGGCCCGCACCGCGAGGAGACGGCATGTTCGCGTCGCTCGCGTTCGACCTCCGGTACGCGATCCGCGTGCTGCGACAATCTCCCGGCTTCACCGCGACTGCAGTCGTGATCCTCTCGCTCGGCCTCGGCGCGAACACCGCGATGTTCGCCGTCGTCAATGGCGTCCTGCTCAAGCCGCTGCCCTTTGCCGATCCCGACCGGCTGATGCTCGTGCACCTGCTTGCACCCGATCGCGATACGGGATCGTTTCGTGAAGCCGTCTGGTCCTACCCGAAGTACCGGTCGTTGCTGGAGATTCAAACGGTGTTTGCGGACGCGGCTGCGTTTGGCGGCCGCATGATGACGCTGACCGACCCCGACGGACCCGAGCAGCTGCACGGCGAAATCGCGACCGAGCGTTACCTTGGCATCCTCGGGATTGCTCCGGTGCTGGGCCGCACATTCACGAACGCCGAAGCGAACGTTGCCGGCACCGCTCCTGTGGCCATGATTGGTGAGCAGCTCTGGCATCGCCGCTACGGCGGCGACGCCTCGATCATCGGCCGGACTGTTTACGTCAACAGTACGCCGTATACCATAATCGGCGTCCTCCCTCACGGCTTCCGTGGGCTGAGCGGGCAGGGCGAGATCTGGGTGCCGCTCGCCGCCTATCACCCCGCGATGCTCACGCAACGGCAGAACCACAACTACATGGTGGTCGCACGCCGGCGCGACGGGGTGACCGAGGCACAGGCGGTGTCGGCGGCTGCCATCATCGGCCAGCAGCTCGAGGCCGAGTACGAGAACACCAAGACCGATGGACGCCCATGGAGCGCGAAGGCGGTCTCGCTATCGAGGTCACGAGTCGATGTCGACGTCCGTCGAGCGACCCTGCTGCTGCTCGGCGCCGTCGGCTGCGTGCTGCTGATCGCCTGCGTCAATCTAGCGACGCTGGTCTCGACGAAAGCGTTGCGACGTGGCCGCGAAGTCGCCATCCGCATCGCGCTCGGCGCCAGCCAGCTTCGCGTCGCACGTCAGTTCATCGTTGAGGCGCTGGTGCTGAGCGGAGCGGGCATCACGCTCGGCCTGGCCTTGGCGTGGCTGCTGCTCAACACGTCCCACGCGCTGCTGCCGGACGCGGACACGTTCTTTCGCGCCATGGACGGCAGAGGCTCGTCCATGAGCGGTGCAGCCGGCCTGACGCAGATCGGTGCGGCCATGATCGGGCTCGATCGCGCGACGCTGGCGTTCGCCGGTGTCGCGGCCCTCGTGTGCGCGCTGCTCGTGGCATTTCTTCCTGCATTGCAGGCATCGCTCCAGCGACCGATCGAAGCGCTCAAGGCTGCGGCTGCGTCGACGACCGGTATCGGCATGCGGCGATTCGACCTGCGCACGCCGCTCGTCACCGCTCAGATCGCATTGGCGCTCGTCCTCCTGGCTGGCGCCGGCCTCTTGCTCAGGAGCGTCTGGCACTTGCAGTCCACGAGCATCGGCATCGACAGCGATGGGCTCGTCGCCGCGAAGCTCGTGTTGCCCGGCGCGAAGTACACCGCAGAATCGTCGCGCGCGTTCTACGACACACTCATCGAGCGGATGCGCGCGGTGCCCGGCGTGGCGTCCGCCGCCTTCGGGAATTGTCCGCCGGCGTCGGGTGGCTGCAGTCGAACGTCAATCCTGTTCGATCGCACGTCGAAGTTCTCCGCTCGCGATCCCCTCGTCGGCGTCTACTGGGCATCACCGGAGTACTTCTCGACGCTCGGCATTCGGCTGGTCCGCGGGCGCCTGTTCGACGAACACGATCGGGCGGGCCAGCCCGGCGTGGTGCTGATCAACGAAACCGCCGCGCGCCAATTGTGGCCTCGTGCCGATCCGATCGGGCAATTCGTGAGACTCGGTCAGGGCGGTCTGCACGCCACCGGGGCGGAAGTCGTCGGCGTGGTTGCCGACGTGCACTACGAGGCAATCGAGGCCGAGCCGGTTGCTGATGTCTACATACCGATCAAGCAGTCGTTCCATCTTGGGATGTCGTTGTTCGTCCGCGGCCGAGCCGACATCAGCACGCTGTCCGGTGCGATCCGGCGCGAGGCCCGGGCGCTCGATCCGAACCTGCCCGTAGCCAATATCCGGACGATGAACGCGCTGCTCGGGGACGCGATGTGGCAGACGCGCGTCAGCGCATGGCTCCTGTCCGCATTTGCGGGGCTCGCGGTGCTGCTCACCGTCATCGGGATCTTCGGCGTGATGGCGCAGACGGTCGCCCAGCGGACCGCCGAGTTCGGAATTCGTATGGCGATTGGCGCTGAGTCGCGCGACGTCCTCCATCTGGTGATGCGCCGGGCCGTCGCGATCACCGCCGCGGGGCTCCTCTGCGGACTGGCCGGGGTGCTTGCCCTCTCCCGAATCGTCGACTCGCTGCTCTACGGCGTCGCTCCGCGTGACCCGGCCACGTATGCTGCCGTCGCGAGCATTCTCGCGGTGGCGACATTCGCGGCGGCGTACGTGCCGGCCCGCCGTGCCACGCGGATCGATGCCGTCGCCGCCATCAAGGCGGATTGAACGGCGGCGGGTCTACAGACCTGCCTCTACGACGATTCTTTCTGAGCGCGGCTCTGACGCAAATAGTGGGGGCTGTAGCTGAGACCGTACGTGGTTTTCTGGGTGGCCTCCGCCTTGTGCCGATTGAATTCCTGCCGTGACTCCTCGATCGCCTTCAGCTCGGCCTCGGTGCACTGTCGCATCGTAATCGGTTCGCGCGAGACGAAGAACACCTGACCGATCGGAATGCTCTGCTCCACCGTGATCCCTTCACCCGGCTGGAGCACGTAGCGGAACTCCGTTTCGTGCGCGTACCAATCCGTCTCGACACGCACCGCCAGCATCGGTGCAACCGGACGTTCGATCATGTTGAGGATGGGCGAATAGACCGTGTCCCAGCCTGACGGGGTCTGGAAGTTCGACGCGCCGCGGAGCGCCACTGCGCCCGCCGGTGTGCCCATGTCCTCCGGCACGAGGAACGCGCGCATCACGGCGAGCGCGGCTTCGCGCGTGAGCATCGGCGGGCCGACGAATGTGACTTCCTCTTTCATCATGCCCACCCCACCGACCGAAAGGCTCATCGTGACTTGAAAGATCGGGGTGCGCTTGTTGTCTTGGGTCAGCAGGTAGTACACGAAGCGGTACCGCCCGTCACCCTCGTACTCCACGTAGAGCGACTCCTTTGGCTCGAGCGGCGCGTACACCATGAAGCCAAGCGCGCTGCCGGCCTCGAGCACCGGGCAGTGGCGGGCATGCTGCGGCAGCAGCGGTCGCGACGACTCTCGTCGCGGCGGCAGACCGGCGCCGGGCCGCCGAAGATTGGGGAATAGGCGGACTTCCATCCCCCGTATCGTATGCGGATTCTGTAGTGTCCGGCTTTCGCCGGACCCCTCACACGTACATTTGCTTGCCGTCTCTCAGCGCCAGCCAGCCACGGACGACACGGTAGATGAACCAGAGGGCAACGAGCCCCAGCGGCATCCAGGCGATGATGATGCCGACGCCGAGCGTGAACACGACGAACGCCATGCAGAGGCAGACCCAGAGCAGACCAAACCAGAACGTGCGGATCTGCCAGCGGAAGTGCGACTCGAGCCAGGTGCCGCGCACATCGCCCCGCTTCACGTAGTTCAATATCACCGCGATGATCGACGGCCATCCTGTCAGGAATGCGCCGACAATTGTCGCGGCGCCTAGGATGCCCGTGGCGAGACTGAACGCGTGGAGTCCGTAGATCACGTGTGTCCACGAGACGAGCGAGTCGACTGGCGTCGAAACGGACGGGCGCGAATACGATGTCTCCACTGCTAGCCCTCTCTTGAAGTTGACGACCGTACGCCACCCAATGTTCTGAGTGGAGACGGCGGCTCAGGATTCAGCCACGCGCTCGGCCCGAACGATGAAGCGCTTTGGCGCAGGCCCGACGTAGTGGAAGGGATAACACGTAATCAGCGTCAATGTCGCGCTTTTCGTGGGCGCGAGCACCTCGACGTCCGTCGGCTTGACGATCTTGGTCTGTCGAACGCGATAGCTCAGTTCGCGATCGCCGGCACGAAAGCGAATGACGTCATTCCGCTTGATATCTCCGAGGCCGCGGAAAAACGTATCCCGGTGCGCGGCGAACACGCTGTTGCCGCCCCGCCACGGCAGCGGCGTGTCGGCGAGGTGCCCCACACCAAAGAGCAACGCCTCGGTGTCGTCGCTCTCGAGCACGACCGACGACAGCCCGAGGCGCGGAATCTCGATGACGCCGATCGGATCGCCAGGGCCGATCGCTCGTTTCACCGTCGTCGTCGGTGTATCCGGCCTCGCGATCGATTCGATCTCGGGCAACGCATAGCCATACAGCGATTGAATGCTTGCCGGCGATACCAACGCCAGTCCCGTCGCGAGCGCCGCGGCAACGCCGATGACGACCAGCACGACCGCAAACAGCCGCACAAACATCATCGGTCGTTCTCCGACACATCGCCCGTGCTCGCCGGTGTCGCATTGGGCGGCTCAGCGATGTAGCCCGTTCGCGTACGCACCTTCAGCTTGCTGCGATCGGGCCCTTGCGCCACGACGGTGACGTGCTTCAACCGGCCATCGGCGCTCGCGGCTGGCGGCGCATATGCCAATGTGTACCGACTGCGGATGTCGGCCGCGATCGTGCCAAGCGCGGCGCTGACAGCCGAAATACGACTTGGCTCGAAGGCCAGCCCACCCGTGGCGTCCGCCAATCGCCGCAGTCCCCTCGGATTCTGGTCGCGACTGAGCGGATCCAACAGCGCCACGGTATAGACCACGACGTTGGACGCCTGCACTTGCTTCAGCACATCGTCGAAGGTCGATCGACTGGCGTTGTCGCCGCCATCGCTCAGAATAACGAGCGCGCGGCGTTCGCGGCCCGCACTCCCAAGCCGCTCCAGGGCATGGGACAAGGCGTCGTGGAACGCGGTTCGGCCGTACGCGCTCAAATTGCGAGTTAGCCCATCGCGCAACTCCGACACGTCGCTCGTGAACGGCCTGTCGGGAGGCAGGACAACGGTGACGCGCTCGTTGAATGTGATGGGCAGGAACTCGTCTTCCGGGTGGCTGGCGAGGGCGAACGTGCTGATGGCCGCGACGACAAGAGCTTTGTTCTCGGCCATGCTGCCGCTGCTATCGATCAGCAATCCGATCGTGGCGGGCGCGTCCTGAGAGGCGAAGAAACTGATCTCCTGCGGACGGCCCTCTTCGAAGAGACGAAACGCCTCTTGCGATAATCCACCGACGAACCCTCCGCGCCGGTCGGTCACGGCCACATCGAGCACGACGAGATCGGAACGTGCTGAGAATTGTGCGGCGATCGAGGCGAGGCCAAGAGCCACAAGACCCGACGTCAGGAAAATGTGGCGTCGCATGTGATCTCTCTCTCGAAAGTGACGGATCGTGCGAGTGGCGGGCCGTCGGGCCCGCCACTCGCTCCGGCTAAAGCCGGACGCTACGTAACTAGCTTACGACTTGCGCAGCAGCTTCACGCCGAACCCGGCCGTTGCGATGCCGCCAAGCAGCAGCAACGCAAGCGGGCTGGCCGTTCGCGGAAGCTCATCGCGCGCTGGCGCCTGCGCCGGCTCACTTGCCGGGGCTGGCGGCGCCGCAGGCTCCCTCGGCTGAACCTGCGCACTTTGCGCCTCGGCCGCAGCCGGCTCGTCTACGTCAGGCAGCCCGGGGCCTTCCACCACGTCAGTAGAGACGTCGGGATTGGCGATGGGCGGCACGTCCGCAGATGAGTCCACGCTCTCGGCCGCAGGCTGAGCGACGTTGTTCAGCGCCGCGAGCTGTGCCTTGGAGTAGAGGAACTCATAGCCGATTCGTTCACCCATGTACCAATAGGTGCCGACTGCTGGGGGTGCACCGGCCGCCGTCTCACGGAAGCGGATCTCGGAGTCCTTCGGCGCGTCAGGCCGCTGCGCCGGAATCGTGTGGAGCATTGCGAAGCTCTGAGTACCTTCCTTGTTCGCTACCTGAATGACTTTACGGCCTGTGTCCGGGTTCGCGATGCGGAACATGTAGGTACCGGCCGGCAACGTCATGCCTGGCAGCGCCACGGGCTGGTTGAACGTAAAGTACGTTCGCTTGTCATGAGTAAAAGCGTTGGCGCCACTTGCCAGTGCAGAGACAAGCACCACCAACACGGAAGCGGAAGCTAACCTCTTCAACATGCTGGTCCTCCTGCCCTCGGAGGGTTTCAAGATGCCTGCCGGACCAGCGCAGCTGTAGAAGATGAGATGTGAGAGTCGCTTACGACAACGACCTGAGCCGTGTCGTTGAGGATCGAGCAAGTTGCGCCGGTGCAATCTTACGTTGCGACTCAGCGGTGCTGATTCGTACTCAGCACTCGGCGCAGCATCTTCACCGATACGTGACGATGCGTGTGGTGTTCTCGTTGAGCCAGGCGCGGACGTCGCGAGCGAGTGCCGTCGCGCATGTATCCCAGGTGTTGGACTTCGGCTTCTTTGGCGGCTGAGGCGCGTCGCGATCGAGGCCGAGCCCAACGAAGACGTGCTTGTAGCACAGACCAGGTTTCGTGGACTCGCTCTCCGGTGAACGCACGCACGAACCGACGGTGACCATCGCCTGGATGTAGCGCTCGTTGGTCGCAATGGCCACCGGCGAGGCACTGACGTCGTTCGCGAGCATCTTGACGGCAGCATTGAGCTCGGCGTCGCCTCGTCCACGACCGAGCACGGTAAGGATCACGTCCGCATCCTCCACGCGCTCGACGAATCGAACGTCGGCAGTGACCGCGATCGCCTGTCGAACGGCGTCTTTCGTCTCCACGAGTGCGTGCGTCGCATCGGCGAAGCCGTCCGTCATCGGCACCGTCACGAACATCGCAAGGGGCGCCCTATCGT
>DASRJR010000324.1:0-9316 GCA_035649395.1 Vicinamibacterales bacterium | reverse complement strand
CCGCTGCCGCCGGCGGCCTTGCGTGAGGCGTCCACCTTGTAGAAGCGATCGAAGATGAGCGGCAGGTGCTCCCGCGGGATGCCCGGTCCCGTATCGCGCACTGTCAGCACGCTGCCTGCGGCGGTTCGCGCGCTGGTCAGCCTGATCTCGCCGCCTTCCGGGGTGTGCCTGAGCGCGTTGGCGGCGAGATTCTGCAGCGCCTGCTCCAGTCGATCGCGGTCGCCAAGAATCTGGTCCGCGCCTGATTCGATGACGTCGACGAGCCTGATGCCGCGCTCGCGCAATTCGCGCTCGTGCCGCGCCGCGACGCGCGCAAACAGCGACGCGACATCGATACGGTCGTGACGAATCGATGTCCCGCCGCCCTCGAGACGCGCGAGGTCCAGCAGATCGCCGATGATGCGCTCGAGCCGGTGCGTTTCCTCGGTGACGATCGCGAGATACCGTTCGCGTGTCTTGTCGTCGAGCTGCAGCTCGCTCATCGCCAGCGTTTCGATGTAGCCGCGCATGGCCGTGAGCGGCGTCATCAGCTCGTGCGAGACGTCGGCGAGCAGCTGCCGCCGCGCGGTATCCGAGGCTTCGAGCGCTCGCGCACGCACCGTCAGCTCTTCGGCCATCTTGTTGAACGCGCGTGCGAGCGAGGTGACCTCGTCGCCGCCCTGTTCGGGTGCGCGTGCGGTCAGATCGCCGGCGCCGAGCCGTTCCGTCGCCACCTGCACGTCCTTCAGCCGCCGGCGTGCCGGCCCGAAGATGATCAACGCGATCAGCCCCGCGCCGACGATGAAGACGCCGCCGGCGACGAGCGCCATCTGCGGTCCGAAACGCCTCAACACGCGCGAGAACGGCGGCCCGCCGGGCAGAACGACGACGCGCCCGATGGGCATGTCGCCGACGAGGATCGGCGCCGACTCGCGCGCGCGGCGCCGCAGCACCGGCCCCGGGCGACCCGGGTCGTCCGGTTGTGGGCCGGGGCCATCGCCACGCGGGCCATCGAACCGGGGATCGGGCGGTGGTCCTCCCTCGCGTCGCGGCCGTTGCGGAGCGCCCGGGAACTGACCGCGGGGATCCCGCCGGGGACCGAAGCGTCGCCGGCCGATCGATTCGAGAAACTCGATCTCCTCGCGTGCCGCTTCGACGAGGGCCGGCGGCACGTCCTCATGGTTGGCGACGGTTCGGCCATCGTCCATGATGACGACGAACGTCTGCAAGGCGTCGCCGTACTGTTCGCGGATGTATGGTTCGAGAGCGAGATTGCCGTTGGCGGAGAGTGCGGCGCCGACGTCCGACGCGACGAGTACTGCGAGACGCCGCGGTGACCGCGCGGGAAACGACCCGGCGATCGTGTCGGTCAGCCAGAGGAAGAGCCCGGCTTCCGCCGCAAGCATCAGCGCCAGGAACGCCACCAGTCCCAGCGCGATGCGCCAATACAGGCTGCGATACCAGCGGGGCGTCGGCGTATTCATGAGGGTGAAATGCAGAATTCAGAATGCAGAATGCAGACAATGCTCGTGGTCGAAGGTTCACGAATGAACTGTGGCGTGTCCACCCCCATCTGACGTCCTGACGTAGTGTCTGAATTCTGCATTCTGAATTCTGAATTACACGTCTGCCGCCTTATACCCTGCGCCCCAGACGGTGAGGATGATTTTCGGGTTCGCCGGATCCGTCTCGATCTTCTTGCGAAGCCGCTTGACCAGCGTGTCGACACTGCGCACGGTGACGAACGTCTGATCCTTCCAGACCTTGCTCAGCAGGCTCTCTCGACTGAAGACGATCCCCGGGTTGGAGACGAGCACGTAGAGCAGCTCGAATTCGTTGAAGGTCAGGTCGACGTCAGTCGCGCCGATTCGAACGCGGCGACGTGCCGGATCGATTTCGATGTCCTTGTACGTGATCGGGCCCGTCGGCGAACCGGACGCGGCTCGTGCCCGCGAGGTCTCACCGCGGCGAAGGAGCGCGCGGATGCGGGCCAGCAGTTCGCGGATGCCGAACGGTTTCGTGAGGTAGTCGTCGGCGCCGCTGTCGAGCCCGAGCACTTTGTCCGACTCCTCACGCCGCGCCGTGAGCATCAGGATCGGCGTGTCGGCGTTGGGTGAATCGCGGCGGATGGCCCGGCACACCGTGACCCCATCGAGTCCAGGCAGCATCAGATCCAGAATGATGAGATCGAACGGCTGCGTTCGCGCCTGCGTCAGGCCGCTCTCGCCATCGGCGGCTTCGAGCGGCGTCAACCCCTCGAGACGAAGGTGCAGCGTGACGAGCTCGCGAATGTGAGCCTCGTCTTCGACGACGAGTACGGTGGGGCGTTCGGGCATGACTGTAGCGTCCGGCTTTAGCCGGACCTGTGGGCGCAGGCGTATGTCAGTCTAATGCCCGACCGTGCTGCGGCTGTGATCCGCAAGTGACGAAACGATGGCAATCTTTCACGCTATTGACTTCGCCAAAAATGGCATCCTGTCCTCTGATGAGGCGGGTAATTGCGGCGGTTGTGGCGGTCCTGCTTGGAGCCGGCACGTTCGTGCTGGCGCAGGGCCCGACGCTCTCGGCCGCCTGCGTCGTCACGGGTCGCGTGTCGAGCGGTGCGACGCCCCTCCCAGGGGTGTCGCTGAAGGCCGCGCGCGACGGCAGCGTCGTGACCGCTTCGTCCACAGACATTGCGGGCGTCTACCGTCTTCGCCTTCCGCCGGGTGACTATCAGATCACGGCCGACCTTCCTGCGTTCGCCACATTCGAGCAGCACGTCTCGCTGACAAGTGCCGACGGAGGGAACGCATCGGGCTCCGATTGCGGGCGGACGCTCGATGTGCAGTTAACGCTGCGGTCGCGCGCGCAAACGAACGCTCCGACGGCCTCGTTCTCGACGAGCCCTGCACCGCCCGCGACTGCCTCACGTCAACCTGGACGCGGCGGCGCGCAGGGGCAGCCCGGACAGAACGGCGCGGCGCCGGGCCGCTTCGCGCAGCTTCAGGTTGTGCAATCTGAAACGGCGGCTGCGGCCGACACGACCGCCACCGCAATCGACGATGCCGATCCGGCCGCGCGCCTCTTGCCGCCTGGATTCTCGGCGAATGCCGAGACGAACGTCGTTGCGGTGACCGGTGACGCCGCGAGCCTCGATCGCGGGCAGTTGCGCGATCGGCTCGAAGCGCTTGGCCGCGGTGAGTTCGAAGCCGCCGGCGCGCAGCGGCCCGAAGGGTTCGATGGACCGGGCGGGCCGTTCGGGCGGTTCGGCGGTGGCCCGTTCGCGCAGGCAGGTCCTGGCGGCCCCCCAGGCGGTGGTGGCGGCCGCGGATTTGGCGGTGGCCCAGGTCGTGGCGGTGCGCCCCCGGGACCAGGCGGAGGATTCCTCGGACGCGGCCGTGGTCAGAATCCGGTGCAGGGCTCGGCGACGTACACGTTCGGCAGCTCGGGACTCGATGCGTCGCCCTATCCGATTCGCGTCAACACGCAGCAGGACCCCGACTACATGCGCCAGCAGTTCGGCGCCACGATCGGTGGACCACTGCGTCTGCCACGCGTGTATGACGGCTCGCGCACAACGTTCTTCCTCAATTACACCGGCGGCCGATCGAACAACCTCGTCGATCAATACGCCACTGTGCCGAGTGCAGCACTTCGAGCGGGCGACTTCGGCAGCACGACGACCGTCGTCGATCCGCTGACCGGGTTGCCGTTCGCCGACGGACGAATCCCAGCGGATCGCCTCGACCCGGCTGCTCGAGCGCTGCTGCAGTACATTCCGTTGCCGAATCTCCCCGGGTCGGTGCAGAACTTTCGACGAACCACCACCTCGCTCAACACGTCGGACGGCATCAACGTTCGCGTGACGCACAACTTCTCGGCCGCGGCGGGCCAGGGACGAGGCGGCCGAGGCGGACGCGCCGGCGGATTCGGTGGCTTCGGCGGCCGCGGCGGAGCGCGCGGCGGCGGCCGCGGCGCCGCCGGAACCGCGGTCGTCCTCAACGCGCAGGTGCAATACCGCCGTAACGACTCCGATGCGGTGAACGTGTTTCCGCAGCTGGGCGGTCGAAACACGAGCTCGAACGTGTCGGTGCCGATTCAGGTGAACATCCTGCGCGGCCGTGCGATTCACA
The DNA here is from genome assembly GCA_035649395.1 of Vicinamibacterales bacterium. GTDB lineage: Bacteria > Acidobacteriota > Vicinamibacteria > Vicinamibacterales > UBA2999 > Gp6-AA40. Next base: position 5,222 of record DASRJR010000324.1, on the reverse strand, counting down.
ACGTCCAGGCGACGGTGACTCGAACCTCCTCTGGATCGCGAAACGGTTTCGCGGGCGTCAGCGACGTTGCTGGAGCCGCGGGCATTTCCGGCGTGGCATCCGATCCGTTCGACTGGGGTGTGCCGAGTCTGTCGTTCTCGACGTTTACCGGCGTGCGAGATATGACTCCGAACGAGCGCCGGGATCGTCGCGTGCAGCTTGGGTACACGATGACGCGTCCGTTGGCTCGCCATGCGCTCCGGTTCGGTGGCGACGCGCGCCTCGACACCTCGAACGGTCGTACCGACGCCGATGCGCGCGGCAGCTTCGTGTTCACCGGACTCTACTCGGCAGGAGGCGCACCCGTCGTCCGCGCTAGCGGGCTCGATTTCGCCGACTTCCTTCTTGGGCTGCCGCAGCAGGCCAGCGTGCAGTACGGGCCGGGAAACGTCGTCCTGCACGGCCAGGCCTATAGCTTGTTCGCACAGGATGACTGGCGTCTTCGCGGCAACGTCACCCTGAATCTCGGAGTGCGATACGAGATCGTACGGCCGTTCACCGAAGGCCAGGGGCGCATGGTCAATCTCGATGTCGCCCCGGGATTCACCGACGCGGCGCCCGTGCTATCGGGCGCCAATGGCGTCTTCACCGGGGGCTTTCCGGACGCGCTCGTTCGCGACGACTGGAACAACGTCGCGCCGCGCGTCGGCGTCGCCTGGCGTGCGACGCCGCGCACCGTCGTTCGCGGCGGCTACGGCATGAGCTTCAACAACGGCTCGTATGCGCAGATCGCTCGTCAGCTCGTTGCGCAGCCGCCGTTTGCCGTCACCAACACCGCGATCGGATCGGCGCCGAGCCCGATCACGCTCGCGAACGCGTTCGCCGCAATCGCATCGTCGACGACGACGAACAACTACGGCGTGGACAAGGACTACCAGCTTGGCGTCATTCACACGTGGAATGTGGACGTCAATCGCAGCGTGAGTCGTCTGTGGCAACTCGGGTTCGGATATACCGGCACGAGAGGTGTGCACCTCGACGTGCTGCGCGCGCCGAACCGCGATCCAGCGGGACTTCGCATCGAAGGCGTGCAGCCGTTTCTCTGGCAGAGTGCCGAGGGCCATTCCATCCTGCACGCGGGCACGATTCGCGTGCGTCGTCAACCGACGCGGGGAATCGGCGGCTCGTTGAACTACACGCTCGCCAAGTCGATCGACGACGCCTCGTCGATCGGTGGAGGCGGCCGGGTGGTTGCGCAGGACGATCGCAACCTCGCGGCCGAGCGTGGCCTCTCCAGCTTCGATCGCCGTCATCAGCTCACGGGCGATCTCGTGTTGGAGCTGCCATTCGGTCCGAACCGGCGATGGCTCAATCAAGGTGGCGCGTGGTCAGCGGCGTTGCGTGACTGGTCGCTGACCGCGACCTTCACCGCCGAATCGGGCACACCGTTCACGGCGCGGATTGTCGGAGCGGTGTCCGACGTCGCGCGCGGGACGAACGGAACATTGCGCGCCAACTACACCGGTGCCGACATCGCGCTGGACGAACCGACGCTGCTGCGCTTCTTCGATACCGACGCGTTTACGGTGCCTGCGGCAGGAGTCTTCGGCAATGCGGCGCGGAACACGATCATCGGACCCGGTCAGCATCTCCTCAACGCCGCCGTTGGCCGCGATGTGCGGCTGTCGGGGAATCGCGTGATGTCGGTTCGCGTCGAGGCGAACAACGTGCTCAACACGGTCCGCTACGGCACGATCGACACCGTCGTGAACTCGCCGACGTTCGGGCAGGTCATCTCGGTGCTGCCGATGCGCAGCGTTCTGCTGAATCTCAGGTTCAGGTACTAATGAGGTCCGTTGCTCTCTCGCTTGTACTGGCGCTCGTGGTTCTCGCGGCGCCGTCTGCGCAGCAGTCGGCGCCTGCCCTGAGCGAGCAACGCGAGTCGAAGGGACCTGTCTTCCGCGGCGACGTCAATCTGATCGTGGTCGACGTTGTGGTGCGCGATCGGTCTGGCGCGATTGTTCGTGGACTGACGGCCAACGACTTCGAAATCCGCGAGGACAACCGGCCGCAACAGGTCGTGTCGTTCAACGTCGAAGAGGTGACGACGACGGTACCGAGCGGGCAGGTGGTGCCGCAGGTGCTCACGGCGGGCGTTGGCCCGTCCGACAGCAAGACCGACGCCGCCGCAACAACGAGCCCGCCTGTCGCCGAGCCGATCACTCGCGAGGATCTGGCCGGTCGCAGGTTGATCGTGCTGCTGTTCGACTTGAGCTCGATGCAGGCCGAGGAGCTCGTGCGCGCGGGACGCGCCGCGGTGGAGTACGTGGACAAGCAGATGGCCGCGGCAGACCTCGTTGCCATTGCCACGATCGACACCACGCTCAAAGTGGTGTCCGACTTCACCGGCGACCGGGAGCAGGTCAAGGCGGCCCTCGGACAATTCGTCGCCGTGGACGCCGTCAGGTTCGAGACACCGGCCGCCGAGACCGCAGCCACCGACGAGACCGTCGCGGCTACAGGTGAAGCGACCACCTCGGATTCGGCTGAATACGATCTCTTCAACAACGATGCGCGTCTTCGCGCGCTCCGGACATTGGCGGACGCACTGGCGCCGGTCGAGCAGAAGAAGTCGATCCTCTACTTCAGCGGCGGCATGACGCGGAGCGGCGGCGACAACCAGGTCGAGTTGCGCGCGGCTACCACGGCTGCCGTCCGCGCGAACGTCGCGTTGTATCCAGTGGACACGCGCGGTCTGCAGGCCGTCGTGCCCGGCGGCGATGCGTCGCGCGCCAGTGCACGCGGCGTCGGGGCATTCTCCGGGCGCGGTGTCAGCCAGCAGTTCGATCGGCTGTTCGCGTCGCAGGACACGCTCCAGACCCTCGCCGCCGACACCGGTGGCCGGGCGTTCACGGACACGAACGACTTCGGCGAGGCGTTCACGCAGGTGCAGCGTGATACCTCGTCCTACTATCTGCTTGGCTACAGCAGCACCAACAGCGTCAAGGACGGCCGATTCAGGCGGATCTCGGTGCGGGTGAAACGGCCCGATCTTCGCGTCGACCATCGCGCCGGCTATTACGCCGAGCGCGACTTCGCGCACACCGGCCGTCAGGACCGCGAACGGCAGCTCGAGGAGCAGATCGGCGCGCCCGTCTCGGCCACCGATCTTCCCGTCGTCGTCTCGTCCGGGTACTTCAGGATGGCGAACGATCGGTATTACGTGCCGCTGTCAGTCGCCGTGTCCGGCGCACCGCTTCGCAACAGCCAGCAGAAGAGCACGCTCGACGTGCTTGGCGTGATTCGCGATGAGCAGGGACGCCCGGTGGGCCGGATGCGGGAAACGCTCGATGTGGGAGCCGACGCCGGTGGCCAGCCGTCGCGACAAGTGCTGTACCAGTCGGGTCTGACGCTGCCGCCCGGACGCTTCGCCGTGAAAGTCGTCGTGCGTGAGAACGCCGGCGGCGCCATGGGGTCGTTCGAGACGGGCGTCTTCGTTCCCGATCTTCGTCAGGCGCCGGTGAAGGTCAGCTCAGTGACCCTCAGCACGCTGGTGCGGCCCGTGGCAGGTCGGCGACGATCGGAGAGCCCGCTCGTCCGCGAAGGCGTCGAACTGTTGCCGAGCCTGTCGCACGTCGTCGATCGCGATCGGAAGATGTACTTCTATTACGAGGTCTACGATCCGGCGGCGGCAAATGGTCGTCCCTCGCTCAAGACGAGCCTGTCGTTCTATCGAGGGACCGTGAAAGTGTTCGAGACACCACTCGTTGAGCGTTCCGAGCTCGATGTCGCCGATCGCCGCGCCGCGCTGTTCCAGTTCGAAGTGCCCGCAGCGAGCTTCAAGCCCGGTCTCTACACCTGCCAGGTCAACATCGTCGACGATGTGGCGGGGACGTTCACGTTTCCGAGGCTGGCTATCTACGTGCGCTGAAGGAATCAGGAAGCAGGAATCAGGATTCAGGCGTGGGTTAGGTTTGAGGAATCAGGAAGCAGGAAATCAGGATTCAGGCGTGGGCCAGGTTTGAGGAATCAGGTGTAACGGAATCAGCCCTGGGGGGCGGGTGCTCGTGCCAGTTACGCAAGCATCGAGTGGGACTTCATCGGGAGCACCCCGCTCCTTACGTGTCGCGTTACGCGGTGGGTCTCTGCCAGCGACGCAGCAGGCTAATCAATAGATCACTGCTCACGACTACGGCCAACGCCATCGCCAGCCAACCTTTGATCGTGTTGGGATTGGTCGCGGCGATCATGATGGATCCGTAGGTGGCCATGAGCGCGCAGAACGTCCGAACCCTGTCCAGTGGAAAGCGACGAGCGAGCCATCCACCGACGAATGTCCCGAGCGCGATGAACATCAAGACAGCCAGCCAGGAGCTCATGACGGCAGTGTATCAGCAGCCGTTGAATACGGCGCAAATCGCACAGGCAAGGTACACCATGAGGTAATTCGCCGACGCGGCGGCGCAGAATTCCGCTGCCGGGGGGAAGACCAAGGCCATTGCGCAACTCACCGTCATTGCGGCTTCGGAGGGCTGTACGAACCCGCATGCCCAGCCGCAGCTTTCGCATTGCAACGCAGCGTTCCGAATCCGTGAGGCACGTTCCTGAAGAGTCACCGCCGTCTGGTCGAGATTGTCGGCGGCCTCACGCAAGAATGGAGAAAGTCCCTCCTTCAGCATCCGATCGAGCGCCTGCTCGCGGCCCTGAGGAGTACTGGTCGGATGCGCCGGGAGGAGGCTCTTCGGAACACCGAGTTCGTCTGCCAACCGCGCCATCTCAGCGTGATTGACCGGCCCGTACAGGAGTGTCTGACGATTGGCCTTGCGCAGCGCCGCGCGGATCTGGTCGTCGTTCAACGTCGCGGCGTAGATGCGAAGCGTGGTGGCAAGTTGTCGCGCGCCGTCGGGACCACTGCCATCGAGCAGCTTCTTGACGCCACTCCGCAGCTGGCGATGAATTTCGCCCGTGACCGGGTTTGCGGCGGGTTGCGCCGCGACCGGGAAGTTGAACGCCGTGACGCCGAGTGCACCGGCTCCGGCAGTCGCGACGGAACCAAGAAAGAGTCTTCGTGAGGTCATTGGGTTCTCCCTGTGGAAGGCGTGGGTGAGGTTGACGTTCGTGCGTGACGTGGCTCGCCGCCTTCTCGCGCAGCCCCGCACGCAACGTGCACTCGAAGTGCAAACGGGCTGCTCAGCCGTGATGACAGGGAATTCCGAACGAATCGCCGCGGCCGCTGGCGAGAG